>CAZKKK010000014.1:0-16284 GCA_964553365.1 uncultured Gammaproteobacteria bacterium | reverse complement strand
TCCGATTGGAGTTCCTGATAGTTTTCGACGATTCCGTTATGGATGACCGCGATGTGTTTCGTACAGTCAAGATGGGGATGCGCATTCGCATCGGTCACGCCACCATGGGTGGCCCATCGGGTATGGCCAATCGCAATCGTCCCTCCTTTGGGAAGGTTTGTTGTCGCTGATCCGATTTTCCCGATATGTTTGTCGAGAAGGATTTCATTTGAATCCTTCATTTTGAGTGCGATGCCCCATGAATCATATCCCCGATATTCCAATTTTTTCAATCCATCAAGGACCGTCTGGGCTGCCTGGTTATTTTCATCATTGATGATGCCGAATATTCCACACATAGTATTGAGTCACAAAATTATAAAGTCCTAACGTTGAAACGTTTGAACAAGCTCGGTAATGAAGATAGAGTTGTTTGACGCATCCTTTTCAGATGAGCCTTAAGCCGAACAACCAGTCGTCTGAGGGTTTCCGCAGATTACTTCGATTGACCCGCCATGGGCGGGTCGCCCTCTCCTCGTATCCTTCGGCAAGCTCAGGACAAGTCCCCTCAGCTCACTTCGGGCCACACGCGCAATTTTTTTGATAATGCTATCTTTTAAAAGAGCTCTACAGCAATTATACCATTTATCGGTATTGACAGGAGGAGTGAAATAATCTAATCTGAATGTATTACACATTTTTTACTAATATGGCTGCAAAAAAAAGACGGGTCGTCGTTCGCAAGGTTGCTCACAAAAAAGAGCAGAGTTTTATCATGCAATTTGCAGTTGTTTTCATCATCTTAGCGGCAATGGTACTTGTTGCCTTTACCTATAAGAACTACTTGTAAAACGAGATTTCTTTCTATTGATTCTTAGCTTTTATTTCTGCTAACATGGAAGTATGGTTGCCCAATGAGTTTGGCACGCTACTCGAAAAAATACGCGCTGTTACGAACAAGGATAAACCGATATGATCATTTCCGAGGATGAACTAAAACTGCTGCTCAAGAAGACGAATCTTATCGATGATAGGGTGTGGGCGGAAACGAAGGAGTATGCATCGAACTGTGATATCGAAATCGCCGACGCGGTCATAGAAAAAAATATCATCACCGACGAAAATCTCGGAATCCTTATCGCGGACTATCTCAAGATTCCTTTCATCCTGTTGCAGAAGATAACCATCCCGGATACTATCCGTCACATCATCCCTGAGCGTTTGGCCCGAAAATACAAAGCGGTCCCCTTTGCTCATATAGAAAAGGGATTATGTGTCGCAATGACCGATCCTCGGGATAAGCTCCTCATGGAAGTCATTGCCGAAAAAGCGGGAGTGCCGGTAGTTCCCTATCTTGCGACGAGCAGGGATATCGATAATGCGCTTCGTATTTACCGTCGAGACCTACAAAAATTATTTCACGATTTCTTGACGCGCGGAACTCTTGAGGAAAAAAGGATGGCAGTCGATGAAGCGCCTGTGGCGAAGATGGTCGATCTCCTCATCGTTTATGCGTATCAGGATAAGGCTTCGGATATCCACATCGAACCGGAAGAAAAAGATTTGCTTATACGGTTCCGTATCGATGGTGTCCTCCACGACATTCTCGTATTGCCGAAAAATATCCATAACCGGATCCTCACCCGCATCAAAGTGCTTTCCTCCCTGCGGACCGATGAACATATGACGGCACAGGACGGAAAACTCCACATCCGCATGAATGATGAAGATCTGGACGTCCGCGTCTCTATCCTTCCCATCGTCGACGGGGAAAAAGCGGTGTTGCGCCTTTTCTCCACCAGGTCCCGCCAATACACCCTTTCGAATCTCGGTATGAGCGATGAGGATTTGGCAAAAGTGACGAGCGCATTCAGCAGGTCATATGGCATGATCCTTTCCACAGGTCCGACCGGGTCTGGAAAATCAACGAGCATCTATTCTATCCTGAAACTCCTCAATACGAGAGAAAAAAATATCACCACCATCGAAGATCCAGTCGAGTATCGTATCAAGGGAATCAACCAGATACAGGTAAACACAAAAGCTAATCTCACGTTTGCAGCAGGACTTCGTTCAATTCTCCGACAGGATCCGAACATCGTTTTTGTGGGAGAGATCCGCGATATGGAAACCGCAAGCATCGCAGTCAACGCAGCCCTTACCGGCCATTTGGTTTTGTCCACCCTTCACACAAATGATGCCGCAACCGCTCTTCCCAGACTTATTGACATGAAAATAGAACCGTTCCTTGTGGCATCCACCGTAAATGTAATCGTCGCGCAACGACTTCTCCGACGTACCTGCGATATGTGTCGCACCACGATGACTATGTCAGCCGCCCAGCTTGCGGAGCATATTCCCCTGAAATACATAGAAAAATATTTTGGAGTGGCCCCTCAAATCAATATGTATAAAGGGACGGGATGCCAGATTTGTCACAATACAGGATACGCTGGACGTATCGGGGTTTTTGAAATCATGCAGGTGAGCAAAAGCATCAAGGAGCTTATCGTCAACAAGGCCGACTCGGATGTCATCGCGAATAGGGCAATCGAGGAAGGGATGAAAACGATGCTTGAGGATGGACTCGAAAAAGTGACAAAAGGGCTTACCACCATAGAAGAGGTGTTGCGCGTTACCAAAGTAGAAGCCGTATGAAAAAGTCAATCAACCTAAAGAACATAACCATTTCAAACAGCGAAAAAATAGAGCTCATCATGAATCTGTCTACCATGATTGCCGCCGGAATTTCGATATTGAGCGCGGTCGAATCCCTGTTGGAAGATGCGAAAGGAAACCAAAGAATCGTCTTACAGACTCTCAATGATCATATTTTCCAGGGAAAGCGGGTCTATACGGCATTTGCGGAATTCCCTCAGATTTTCGATAAGGTAACGGTGAACATCGTCAAGGCAGCTGAGGAATCGGGCACGCTGGACGTCATTCTGAAGGACATCAAAGACAATATCCGCAAAGAGATGGAGTTCAATGATAAATTGAAGTCAGCACTCATGTATCCTGTGCTTGTCATGTTCGTTTTTATAGGGGTTCTCCTGATGATGCTCGTCGTTGTCATCCCTAAAATATCCGTGGTGTTCTTGCGATTGAAGGTTGCGCTCCCGCTTCCGACAAGGATACTCATGTTCGCTTCAGATGTCATCATGAATCAGACCATTCCTTTTATCCTCGTAAGCACAGCGCTCATCGGGGGATTGGTTTACTTGTTCAAAACACAGAAAAAATATATCATCCAGCCACTTCTTTCCCTTCCCGTCATCGCTCCCTTGGTCCTGAAGATCGATCTTACCCGTTTTACCTACAGTCTCTACCTGCTGTTGAACTCTGGAATCCCCATAACGATCGCCTTACAGCTGTGCGAGGAAGTGGTAGTCAAGCAGGAGGTTTTTGCCATCATCCGGAAAACATATGATATGGTGGTATCGGGCAAGAATATGTCAGAGGGCCTGAAAAAAGGGAAAAAAATAATCCCTTCGATCATGATAAAGATCATTGAGGCGGGTGAAAAAAGCGGAACGCTCGATAAATCGCTTCATGATGTTTCGGAATATCTTGATTACGAAGTCGCCACGAGCATACGGACAGCGACGGCCCTTCTTGAACCAATAATGTTAGTCATTGTCGGCATACTCGTGGGAGGGATGATGATGGCGGTTATCGCCCCTATTTATGGACTTATCGGATCTGTTTCTCCCAAGTAACAAAAAATATGAAAAGAAAGGCCTTTACGCTCATTGAGCTTGTCGTCGTCATGGGTATCATCACCATTCTTTTTGCGCTTTCTGTACCTCAGCTGTTCCGTTTGCAGGATCGGAATACATTGCAGACAACGACCACGAAGCTCGTTTCTTTCATGCGTCAACAACAATCCAGCGCGA
Organism: uncultured Gammaproteobacteria bacterium; assembly: GCA_964553365.1. GTDB lineage: Bacteria > Patescibacteriota > Microgenomatia > UBA1406 > GWC2-37-13 > JAKBEU01. Next base: position 12,409 of record CAZKKK010000014.1, on the reverse strand, counting down.
TGAATTCCTCCCAGACACATGGGATATTCTTCGAACCGACGCAATATACCCTCTTTTCCGGATCGGAATATACAAGCACCGATCCTGCAAATACGATAGTTCCCCTGGATTATCCCGTTGAATTTTCACAGATACTTTTCCCTTCGTCCCAGATGATCTTCGCTTCAGGGAGCGGTGAAATAACGGGCTTCGATGCCACATATCATTCGGTCGCTCTCAAGGACACTGTCCATAACCAAGAAAAGATAATCCAATTTAATACATTAGGCGTTCCCGTTTCCATCCAATGATAAAAACGTTGATTAACAAAAAGGGGAGTTCTCTCATAGAGCTGATCGTGATATTCTCCCTGATTGCGATACTCCTTCCGGTTCTCATCACGGCTCTTACCTTATCCAGTGAAGGCAAGGCCCAGCAAAACCAGAAGTTCATGGCTGTTATCGCGCTGAAGGAAACCGCTGAGGCGGTAAAAAGCATAAAAGAACGGGGATGGAATACGCTTCCGACTAACGGGACATATCACCCGACAATATCTTCGAATAAGTGGATATTGAGCGGAGGATCGGCGACTTCAGATGGCCTTACTACATCAGTTGTCATCAGTGATGTTTATAGGGATGAGAATGGTTTAATTGTGGCAAATGGAGGATTCGCTGATGGGTCGACCAAGAAAATTACCTCTACCATTTCTTGGACAACGCCGATTCCTTCATCCCTTTCACTCGTAACCTATGTCGCCCGTTTCAGGGATAATTTGGTCAAACTGGAAACGACGACAGATGATTTTAACACTGGTTCTTCAAGCGGCACCACAATCGCAAGCACGCTCGGCAGCCCACTGCCCAATGATGGGGAGATAACTCTTGGTGCGGGTGGACATGGCAATTGGTGTAATCCTATCATCACTTCAGCGACAGTCGACCTTCCCAAAAGTGGTGTCGCAAACGCGGTCTGGGCGGTGGAGGGGAAAGTCTCGGCTGTCACAGGAGACAATGCGTCCGGCGTATCCTTTGCAAATGTACTGGTAAGCGGTTCAGATCCGCCAGTACCTTCCATCGAAGGGACATTTGACGGATACAAAACAAATGGCGTGTTCATCGACAATGACTATGCATACATAGGAACGGATACAAATTCAAAAGAAGTCGTCATAATCGACCTCCATCAGCTGGATCCAGTGACAAAAAAATATAGTGAAGTAGGAAGCTTCAATGTCCCTGGAGTCTCATCAGCAAAATCCATCTATGTTTCAGGGAATATCGGGTATGTCCTTGCATCGAACAAGCTATACACGTTTGATTTGTCAAATAAAGTCGGTTCCCGTGCCCAACTGGGAGTAGTGACCCTTGGTGGAACGGGGACCAAGGTGTTCGTTTCTGGATCCTATGCATATGTCTCGCTTTCCGGTGTCTCATTGGAAATGCAGATAATCCAAGTTTCCAACGGAGGTAGTACTTTAGCAATTGTTGGACAAGCGGATGTCAATGGCCAGGCTGCTTATGACGTAGCAGTTAATTCAACCGGGACACGCGCATACCTTGCAACAGGAGTATCAGCGACCCAGCATGAGTTATTCATCATTGATACATCAGTCAAAACGGGTAATAGACCACTAGTGGGTAGTTATGACTCCTCAGGAATGGATCCAAAAGGCATAGCCTTGACTCCTGGGAATAGGGCGATACTAGTGGGTATCGGGGGAGAGGAATATCAAGTAGTCAACATCGCGAATGAAGCACTCCCTGTCCGTTGTGGAGGGATGCAGCTTGCTACTGGCGTCAACGGTGTTTCAACCATCCTTGAATCCGATGGGGATGCATTTTCCTACATCATAACGGGCGACGCCACCTCCGAACTCAAAGTCATCATCGGAGGTCCTGGGGGACAGTATGCGACTTCAGGAGAGTTCATTTCAGCTCCCATCACTGCCACTGCTTCGGCGACATTCAACAGATTCTATGCAAATGCAAATGAGCCCGTTGCGACGGTGCTTAAAATGCAAGTGGCAGTGGCAAATGCCGTATCGGGAAGCTGTACGAATGCGAATTATACATTCGTCGGTCCCGATCCCATCAATCCCACGACTTCCTATTTTCTCCCATCCAACAACACGATCCAAGGAACCATTCCCTTCGTGACGGTTGACTCTTATATGAATCCAGGAAGGTGTTTCAAATACAAAGTCATCATGACAACAAGTGATGTGACCAATTCGCCGGTGTTTGGCGACATTCTCGTCAATTATTCGCAATGATAAAAGATAATAACAGGGCAACAAAAAAGGGATTCACTCTGATAGAAATCCTCATCTATATGGGAATCCTGTCGGTATTGCTTGTGATATTCATCGACATGTTCGCGACACTCGTAAACAAACAACTCGAAGTCGAAAGCGACTCCGCCCTCCAACAGGATTCAAACTACCTTCTTTCCAAGATAAGTTATGACTTCGGTCTGGCGAAAAATATTGTTGCACCGGCAGCTCCGGGAAGCCCTTCAGCAACCCTACGTCTGCTTATGGGTTCGGAGTTTGACGATTATTACCTGAAGGATGGGAATATCATTTCATCCAGAAGTGGTACCCTTGCCCAATTGAACAGCTCGGAAACCACTATTTCCAACCTGACGTTCCAGAGACTGGGCATAGGAGACAAGAGTGACGTAATACAACTCAAGTGCACGATAACCAGCACCGTGAAAAAACAGTCTGGTTATGAAGTTATCCAATTTGCCACAACCCTAGGAATCCGTGAAAAATAATACCAATTCCATAAATCGCAGAGGCCAGACACTCGTCATACTCCTTATCTTCATATTGGTAGCGATAACCATCGCAACAACGTCGGTTGAGGTCATCATCACGAATGCCCAAACGACATCGGCAGCAGCCCAAAGCATGGAGGCTTATTACGCTGCCGAAGCGGGTGTCGAAAATGCGGCAATCCAACTTCTCCGCAATCCGAATTATGCCGGCGAGACAATACAAATCAGTCCAACCTCAACCGCTAAAATAACGGTTTCCATCAATGGGTATTATAAGGTGATATCTGTCGGTACAAGCGGAGATTTTAAGAGGGTTTTACAGGCGAATTTGGACTATACTAATAATGTCCTGAGCGTTATTTCTTGGCAGGAACTATTCCAATGAACGAAGTAAGCAATAAAATACACACCGGCGTCCTTCTCATGAGGGGAGCCACTATCGATATCTATATCCCTTCCTATTCCGCCACTGTCTTTTCATTTCAGTTGAATTCAGAAGTGTATGCGGAAATGGAAATAAAAAACATTGAGTTGGCCACAAAATTATTGGTCGACTTTTTTATCGTAAGTAAGATCCCTCCCACGGAATTTGTACTTATCATGCAGACCCCCTTATTCAGGAAGGAGTTCCCCTTGGCTCCACAGGAAAAACTCGAAGATATGATAAATATCTATCTGGATTACATCCCATTTGACAGCGTATTGTCAAAACGCATCAAAACGGATTCCGGAGTGATGATTATCGCGGCCAATGGAGATCTCATCCAGACCCTGAACAAGATGTTCGCGGCTACATCCTCGACGATACGGTGTACTACAGCCTTGGAAGGGTTGACGATTTTTCCCAAGGGAGGTCTATCCATATTGACTCAGGCATCCGCGGAGACGATCCTGAGGAATATCCCCCTCATCAAGCAAGAGTCTTTTTCACTTACCCCTCAACGATCGGTAGAAGGGTTTGAAGTGGTAGAGGAAGAGAAGGAAAAAAAGGAAAAATCCATGCTTCCCTTGCTCGTTGTGGTGTTTATCGTCCTGATGGGTATCTTGGCATTTGTCTACTTTAAATCGTTAGCTCCAGTTGCTCCAGCAATCCAAAAGAAATCAGTCATACGACCATCCCCATAACTACTTGACATCCCTCCCATTTTTCATTAGTCTGATAGTAGTACTTATTAATTATTATTTTACCCTTATGATAAAACTCAAAAAAGGTTTTACGCTTATTGAGCTTCTTGTTGTCATCGGAATCTTGGCGATTCTCTTGGCAATTACATTAATCGCCATCAACCCTGCTCGACAATTCGGTCAAGCGAACAATACACGCCGCAGAAGCGATATTCTTCAAGTTCTTAACGCAATTCACCAATATGTAGCAGAGAACAAAGGTCAATTGCCACCAGCCTTGAAAGCGCTTGCAGTCGCAACCCCAACAGCCGTGAGTACCACAGGATTGAATATCTGTGCAGATTTGATGCCTAATTATATTCCTGCATTACCAACAGAACCATCACTTGCCACAGCGGCAATCACAGATTGTGCGGTTGCGTACACCACAGGATATGAAGTTACCAAGGATGCCCAAAACAGAATCACTGTTTCATCCCCAGTAACAGACAATGGTGAAATAATCACCGTCACTCGATAAGACCTGTTCACATTAGTATTTACCCCGCCGAAAGGCGGGGTATTTCGTTTTTAATATTTTTAATATAGGATTGCATTTATACATATGGTTTTGTTAGTATTGTGCTATGACAATAAATATTTCCGCATATAAAACTCTGTATCTGGAAACGGCCCACAAACTTATTGAAGAGTATATTCGTATCAAGACATCCCCAATAGAAGAGAAAGCAATCTCAGAACTTCTTCGCATCTTTCACTCGCTCAAGGGACAAAGCATGGCAATGGGATATAAAAACATAGCGACACTCTCACTTCATATCGAAACCCTTTGTCGGGGAATGGAAGAAAACAAGGAACCGTTGACCATTGCACTTAGGGATTTGTTGCCTTTGCCAAAAACGTTTCTTGATGATCTTGATTCGATAGAGAAGCTCGATGGCGAGTTGATGCTCGCTGAGGAGATAGGGATGATGGCGCGATTGGCCGAAAGCATAAAGAATAAAAATCCTCACCTTCTTCTGGTTGAGGATGATCAGTTTTTCCAGAAAATATGTATCGACAAACTGAGAGAGAAGTCGATCACGGTTGATTTTGCGGATAATGGCGAGGATGCGATTGCCCGCATGTCCGGGAAAAAATACGATTGTATCCTTCTGGATATCATCATGCCGAAGAAAAATGGATTCGATGTATTGCAATATGCAAAAGACAACAATATCATCCCAAACACTCCCATAATCGTTTTTTCGACGCTTGGGCAAGAAGAAAATGTACAGAAGGCGATGAGTATGGGGGCAGTAGATTTCATCAATAAGGGAAATTTTGATTTCGATTTGCTCCTGAGCAAGATTCAAACAGTTATCCATAAAAAATAAAACATTTATACCTGTCACCATTATGAAAAAAAAAATCGTACTGTTGGTTGAGGACGATGAGTTCTTGAGAACGCTCTACACTGACTTGCTGAAAGATAGCTACACTCTTGATGTCGCCAAAGATGGGGAAGAGGCGTATCAAAAAATCCAAAACAAGGATCTGGACTTGGTCCTCCTTGACATAATCCTTCCCAAAATGAGTGGCGTTGAGGTCGTGGAGAAACTCAAGACAGAGCATCCCGAGGTCCTAAAGAAGAATATCGTTTTCCTGACGAATTTGGACCGCAACGAGATGGTCCAGAAAGTCACGAAACTCGGCTATTCATACCTCATTAAAAGTGACTTGAATCCGGATGAATTCCTGGGGAAGGTAAAGGAACTGGTATGAATATCATAATGGCAACTGGTCGTGGAGAAGGAAAGACACTTCTTTCAGCATTTGATAGTGCGCTTTTTGATGCGGGAATAAGCAACTACAATCTTCTCATCCTCTCTTCTATCATCCCACCCGGAACGATAATAAAACAACAAAAGTATAAGACACCTGATTTAGAGTACGGCCACAAGCTATATGTAGTAATATCTGATAATCGAAGCCGTGAGAGTGGGCGCTATATAGGAGCGGCAGTGGGATGGTGTCAGGAGGAAGATGGAAGAGGAGTATTCGTGGAGCATCACTTCACTGAAAATTCGGAAGAGATGGTGCGCCTACAACTTGAGGATGAAGTACGAAAATCCCTTGCCGATTTATGCCATCAACGCGGATATACGTTTTCCCCAAAAAAAATGAATATAAAAATGAGTGTGGCGAAGGTCACGGATTCTCCTTCCTGCGTTCTTGTTGTCGCAGTCTATAAGTCGGAGTCTTGGGGAGAACCTAAATCATAAAATAAAGTCCGACAAAAAGTAGGAGTGCGGACATCAATTTAAGAGCGAATCCTTTTTTCGATATATCTTCTTGAAATGAGCGGGGAAATAACTGGGTGAGTATCCATCCGAAAGCCAAACCAAAAAACACCTGCACATTCGATAGGACGCTTACGAGGGTAACGGGGCCGATGATGAATGCATAATACCCAAGTGACTTGGCAAGCACGAATATCACTTCATTCAATACGATAATAGGAAGGGCTTTCTTGAAAAGCAATTTTCTGGACTTCAGGAATGCATTCCGAATTCTAGGGATAAATAGGTAAATGAGGATGCCACCAAGTCCCATACCGAAGCTCTCGAATGCGATGATTTGATTGAAGGAACTTTCGTAGGTCGAATATTTCAAAAGGATGCCTATGATGGCGAAAAGAATGTCGTAGAGAACGATTAACCAAAACCCACTGGGTAAAGTCCATTTATTCCTATTTTTTGGAAGAGCTAGCGCGCAGGTGGCGATAAAGATAATGAAAAACCCTGTCTGTTGCCTTACCGTGACAGTTTCTTTCAGGAATAGTGCGGAAAGAAGAAGCGTGAAAAGAGGGGAGAGCTGGAAAAGGAGGATAACGATACTGGTTTCCTGAACTGATAGGGCTTTGAAATAAACCACGATGGAAAAAATAGTAATTACTCCGGTGAGGATGATGATTAGTGCGTCTTTGAGGGGAAGTGTCGGGAATCCTGTGAACGTCCACCAAAGGAGTCCAAACAAAAAACTTACCGATGCCGTGTAGATAGGGAGCGCATTGTAATCCTTTACTTTACGGGAAAGGAGATATTTATCGACGAAATTGGTTATTGTGTAAACAGCCGGGGACAAAAGGGCGAATAATAACCACATATTCTTATTATACGGTACCTTTGGGTTTGATAATGTACTTTTTGAGATAGTGGATTGGTCGACAGAGCGTTTTTGATTTTTTTAACCCTACAAGGCCGAGATCTTGTTCTATGTTGAAATGGTGATATCCTTTTTTATGGAGAATCTGGCCGGTTATCTTATCAAGAGTCTCGGAAATTCCTTTATAAGTAGAATCCATCTTCATGAAATGGTTTACTGCATATGACTCATGCACAAGCTCAACTACGGAGAAACCAATCATTTTATTTTCGATATAAATGGCTATTGTTATCAAATTGAATTGGTGTGCATGCCTGAGAAGTCTATTAAGAGCGACCAGCTCATGTGCCGAATCTTCGGATATTTTATTTTTGACAGTAGTCCATGTTTGAAATAACAAAATCATTTCGTCCTTAATTTTTGGGTCAAGTATCGTTATTTCCTTGACTATATGATGAGGGTATGTTTTATGAAACGCATTGACTAGCTTTCGTTTTGATTTGAAATCCTTTCCTGTTAATGTACTCATTTGGGATGTGGAAAGAATGTAGTCAAAACTATCCTTATCTTCTGTTACTTCAAACTTCTTTCCTAAGCTAGGGTCGGAAGTTAGTACCACCTCAGGGATAAGTTTTAGAGATGCAACCCCATGATGTTTGTGGGACCAATCAATCAATGTTTTTGTTGTCTCAATTATTTTGTGAGTACCCAAAAAAGAAAAGATATGTTTATTTGTTATGTAGTCTCTCAGTCTGATTACAAGATTGCCATTTAAATATGACACGATAATATCGTCTTCCGTGTCGTATACCCATAGACTAATAAAATTAAAATCGGAATATGGCAGGAATTTCTGTACGTATTTTTCCATTTCCACTCTATCTTCCAATGTCATTTTTTTGAATTCAGGAAAGCAGGGAATCATTCGCTGATTATACTGAGCCTCAACTTGACATTCAACTTAAAGTTAAGTACGCTCATAGTATGCATGGATTTGTCGAAACCATCAAAAAAGAATGGCAAGCAAAAGTATCACTTCTCCTATTCGTTTTTTTTACCGCCTGGTGGCTCATCATTCAACAAAAAGTCGCTGGATCGGAGGCGAATCACAATTATTTCTCCGATACATACGGTCTTATAGCTTTATGGGGTGGTATTTGGGGGATGTATATTTCCGTCGGATGGGGGGGAATGAAAAGTCTTATCGGAAGAACAATAATATATTTTTCTATAGGACTACTTATGCAAGAGTTTGGTCAGCTTGCTTATTCTTATTATTATCTTTTCCAAGGAATCGCGGTCCCGTATCCATCCATCGGCGATATCGGTTATTTTGGAAGTATCCCATTCTACATCTTGGGAGTTTTTACGCTGGCAAAGACATCTGGAATCGTGATTTCTCTCAAATCTATCGAGAATAAATTGCAGGCAGTCATAATTCCATTTGGGACGTTGGTATTTTCATATTTTTTCTTTCTCAGAAATTATACATTCGATCTCTCAAACCCCTTAACAGTTTTTCTCGATTTTGGATACCCATTAGGGCAAAGTATTTACATATCTTTGGCACTGTTGACCTTTCTCCTTTCAAGAAAATTGCTTGGTGGTGTCATGCGCGGAAGAATATTGTTTTTCTTACTGGCATTGGTGGTGCAATACTTAGCTGATTTCACGTTTTTATACCAAGCGAGCAATGCAAGTTGGATAGCGGGAGGCTTTAATGACTATCTGTATTTATTAAGTTATTTCTTAATGAGTATGGCTTTATTCCAAATGTATACTGCCTTATCAAATTTATATAAGACGCCCGACAAAAATGGTTCAAAATAATATTTTCGTGAATATTGTCGAGAGGATCGTATCCGAACAGGAGAATATTATCGGTCCCATAGCTATTGAGCAGGCAGGACGAGTAAAGGGGCTTACCGTCAATTGGAAAAAGCATGAAATTTCTTTCAAGGGGAACGAAACGGACATTATAGAAGAACTGATAGAACAGTACCGGGACTTTTTTGGACAGGTATCTGTTGAGGTGTGTCGCCATGCAGCAAAAAAATTGATCTCACAACTTCCCGTAGATCAGCAACCAACCCTCCTCAAATAACCAAGATGGCTAATCACTAGTCACCAACCGCTTCTTACGCTATACTGAATTCATGGCCAGCAATGCAACCCCGCTCATGACTGAAATGGAACATGTGACGCAGGAGATGTATAAGAAGAATCTTGAGCTTGCGGAACGTAACAAAACCTTATCGCTTCTTCGACAGATCGAGGAAATCGCCCTCAGCTCAGTGGTCGATATACAGGAGCTGATGCAAAGTGTGGCAAATACCGTGGTAAGCGATGCGGAGTTCAAGGCTGTCTTTATCCATCAGGTCAATCATAATAAATCCGCACTCCACCCCCTTGCCATAGCTATTTCAAATTCAGATGAAAAGCAGTTGAAGAATATATTCAAATCCATTTCAACGGAGACGATTTCCCTATTGAAGGGTGAGTCGATCCTTGCAGCAGCTGTCCATTCGAAGAAATTCCAAAAAACAAAACAACTCTATTTTCTTCCATGTCCTAGTCTTACTCTTTTGCAGGCGAGGGAGGTGCAAAAAAAACTAGGCATTGGTTCATTTTTTGTTTATCCCCTTATTGTTAGGGATATCGTAATCGGGACATTCGTTGCGGGGATTGAAACAGAAAATGAAATGGGATTGGCTGAAAGCAAGAATCTGCTTGATAGACTTCCAAATATAATCGCAATCGCTCTTGATAACGCGATTCTTTACCAGACAATAAAAAAGACGAATGAACGATTGAAGGAACTCGATAAACTCAAGGATGATTTCGTATCCATCGCCTCCCATGAACTCCGCACTCCCATGACTGCCATAAAAAGTTATCTGTGGATGGCGCTCAATAAAGCGAAGGACATGGATCCAAAAATCAAGGAATATGTAACCATTGCATCCATCTCGACAGATAGGCTCATCAAGCTTGTCGCGAACATGCTTACCATCTCCCGTATCGAGGGAAAGCGATTACAGCTTGTGACAAAAGAGTTTGTCCTCCAAGACCTTATCCAACATGTTTCGGATGAGCTTTCGATAAAGGCAAAAGAGCAGCATATCACCTTCGAAGTGAATGTCCCCAAGAAAAAAATCATGATTACCGGAGACAGCGACAAACTCCATGAAGTCATCCAAAATCTAGTCGGGAATTCATTGAAGTTCACTCCGGCAAATGGGTCGATAAGCATAACAGCAAAAATTGTAGGGAAGGAAGTAGAGGTCGCCGTCAAGGACACAGGGCCAGGGATGTCCAAGGAAGATCAGGCAAAATTGTTCCAGAAATTTGGCCTCATGGGAAGCTCGTATGCAAAAACAACGAATGCGTCAGGTACTGGACTTGGCCTTTATATTTCCAAGCAGATCCTGGCGATGCATAAGGGACATATCTTCGTTGAATCGGAATTGGGGAAGGGTTCGACGTTCCGATTCACTTTGCCTTTGTAGCCTTCTCTTCTTTCTTGAAGAAATAGATACCGGATAGTACAGCTCCCCATCCCGTAAGGGGAAGCAGAAGGGGAAGTGCTTTTACGATGACAATATTCACGATTCTTCGTACAAGATTATGTTCCTGCGTCGTAATGAGTGCATTTATCGTCTGTTCCTTGAGGCTCTCCAGGATATGTTTGTTGTATTCAAATCCAAAAAGAAGCAGGATGAAACCCAAAAGCATTAATATATAAGAACGTCTTGGTTTCACTATCGACAACAGTGCGAAACAAAGAATGCCCGTGCCGTAGATGAATACGGGGAGATTGTGCGTCACGGTAAAGTAAACCGTGTAGAAAATATTCTGTCTCAGTTCTGCGTTTATGGTCATATTAAAACATGCTCATTTGATCCTTATTATTAATTTCCTCTTTTTGTTTCTTCGTTTCGACCTTCTTTTTCAATTTGGGGAAAAGACGCGCAATAAGCGAATACATCTCAAACTCCAGTAACTTTTCCCTCAGGGGCTCGATGAACCCTACCCACTTCGTATCTTCCAATGGAATAGCTACGGGGGCAGAAGTCACGATCGTCGCAAGCTTTTTCCCCATCTTTATATCTTCTATACTATTTCTGATATTTTGCTTAATCTTTCCTTCGGGGAGCTTGTCGATATTATTAAGGATACCTTCCACGGAGCCGAATTCGAGGAGCAATTTTTGGGCCGTTTTAGGCCCAATCCCTCCTGCCCCTTTATAGTTGTCCGATGGATCCCCCGCAAGGGCCTTGTAATCGACGATTTTATTGGGGGGGATACCCATCTTTTCGATGACGGCAGATGGGGTATACACTTTTGTTGTGGAAAAACCGATGTCAGGCGTAACGGTGGATATATGGTCGTTCACAAGCTGCATCATGTCCTTATCTCCGGAAAGGATGAGCACGGAAAAACCTTTTTCCTCAGCCTTCTTTGCCGCAGTCCCGATTACATCATCACCTTCGTATCCATCCAGCTCTACATGCACTATCCTTGCGGCATCCAGAGCCGTTTTTACCATAGGGATTTGGGTGATGAAGTCATCTGCTATTTTTGGACGTTGGGACTGATATTCCTTGTGAAGTGCATTCCGGAAAGTGGGGGCAGGGGTGTCAAAGCACACGAGGACATGGGTCGGCTGGAAATCCGCAATCGATTTATACAAGATGGAAAAAAAACCATACACCACCTGGGTAGGAACCCCTTTGGCGGTTTTGAAAGGAGGGAGAGCATGGAATGCCCGATGCATAAGACCATTGCCGTCTACGATGAGAAGCGTATTGTTCATACGGTTTTTACATTTTTTGTTTTCGGTCCGACAATCGCCTCGAACTCGTCTTGGTCGAGACTTTCCTTTATCATAAGTTCCTTGGCTACCTTATCAAGCACTTCTCTTTTCTCTTTTATCATCGTCACTGCCTGTGTATAAGCTAGTTCAAGGATTTTATGCATCTCGACGTCTATCTTGGCCATCATTTCCTGGGAAATCTGTGACTGCCCATAGTATGACTTTTCATCGATACCATAGTTGATTGGACCCAAATCACTCATGCCAAAATCTACGACCATCGCACGTGCAATATTGGTTGCCTGTTCGATGTCGCTTGATGCACCTGTCGTCATTTCGTCGAATACTATTTCTTCTGCGGCTCGTCCTCCCATCATCACTGCCAGGCGCTGTAACAGATGTTTTTTTGTCTCATGAATCACGTCTTTCTGGGGAGGGATAAGGGTGTATCCCAGGGCCATTCCTCGTGAAACGATGGAAATCCTATGTACAGGATCCGTCGCAGGTTGGAAATGGGTGAGAATGGCATGTCCCGCTTCGTGATATGCAGTGAGATTC
>CAZKKK010000013.1:0-18123 GCA_964553365.1 uncultured Gammaproteobacteria bacterium | reverse complement strand
GCTCGTCGCCGGCCCAGAGAACGCCGCTGTGGGGCTCGAACCGGACGGCACCGCAGCCCATCCCGAAATGCCATTTTCCAAAGTGGTAACGCACTCTATCGTAGGGTTGCCGCGACTATCCAATATTTCTTGTGCATGAACAGATGAGATCTTCATAGGTATGAATAATAAATAAATAATATGCGTATTCCGCGCAAAGTATGCTCATTATACTGTATTTAAAATAGCCGAATCAATCCAGGAATATGATATAGTTTGATATAATAAATATATGGAACGAGAGAAAATACAGACTAGTAGGATAGCCCGGAGTGGCTGGTATGTCGACCGGGATCTTTCCTATAAAATACGGTATTTATTCAATATGTCCGATTGTATCCTGGCGGGTGAACGTCCCTTAGACGCCCTGCATCCTGCATGGACAATCCTTACTCCCGATAGGGCGCTTTCGCAGGGCCCAACCGCTCACTCATTGAGTATGTTTTTCCATAAATCAATTCCACACGATTTCAAAAGACAAACATTGTTCCATGAACTATTCGAAGCGGAGCAGATGTATGTCCACGACGCAAAACAACCCGAAGCACATGAACGTGCTGTGGCGGCAACCTGGGAGTTTGCGCAAGAGACGCTCACGCCGGACCAGTTTGCACAGTTTGGAAAATGGGTAGCCTACCTCCAATAATTGATCTATAATTCAAATCTATGAACCTTTCCACGAGAACTAAGGCGATACTTGCACTTATCATGACCGGTGTTCTTGGGGGCATTGCACCTCTTTTCATGAAGATCGCCCTTACCGAGTTCAGCTCATTCCAGATACTCTTTATCCGTTTTGGGATCGCAGCAGTCCTGATCATTCCGCTCTTGATACAGAATCTCAAGATGGTTACGGCAAAGAAACTTTTATATATAGTGCCTGCCGGTCTTCTGTTCAGCAGCAATGTCTTTTTGTTCGTCGTGGGACTCCAATATACGACAAGTATCGTTTCCCAACTGTTTTATCTTCTTACCCCCGTCATCGTTTCCGTATTCGGCTATTTTCTTTTCCGCGAAAAAATATCCCTGCGCCGTATTTTCAGCATGGTCGTCTGTTTTGCAGGATCGACACTTCTCATCCTTCGTTCCGTCCAGGCAAGCCATCTCGTCCGTTCAATCGGGACATTCCAAGGGAATATCCTTATCCTTGGCGCTGTCGCATCATGGTCTATCTATGTCATCTATACGAAACGGATAAGCAAGAAAATAGAGCCTTCTTTGTTTCTCGTTTCCAATTTGGTGATTGCGTTGCTGGTAAGCTGTGTGGGGATCTTACTCACAAAAAAATCCCTTGTTGGGACGATCGTCAAGTTCGGGCAGAGTGGTCTCCCTGTTATTCTCAGTCTCCTTGCACTTGCGACCATCAACTCGATTTTGTTTTTCTTCCTGTATCAATGGAGTCTTAAACATGTGTCGGCATTCATCGTGTCATCAAGTACGTATCTGTCTCCCCTTTCAGCAGCCCTTTTCGCTATTCCCTTTTTTGGCGAACAACTCAGCATGACTCTTCTTTTGAGTGCAACGGGAATATTCCTGGGATCCTACTTCATCCTTACGGAGAAGAGATAGTTTTTGATATAATGAACTATTACTATTTGAGTGCTACTTTTTATGATCACCATTGGCCAACCAGTTCCTAATTTTTCATTCGAGTATTTCCAGAACGAACAATTCAAGAAAACAAGCCTTTTCGATTTTAAGGGAAAATGGCTCATCCTCATGTTCTACCCAGCGGACTTCACCTTCGTCTGTCCGACAGAGCTCAGTGAAGCTGCCCAAAAACATGATGAGTTCAAAAAAATCGGGGCAGAGATAGTAAGTTTCAGCACAGACACCGTGTTCGTGCATAAGGCATGGCATGACGCCTCCCCTGTAATCAAAACAATTACTTATCCCATGGGAGCGGATCCCACGGGGAATATCTGCCGGGCATTCGGGACGTACCTTGAGACGGAAGGGCTTTCCCTTCGTGGTACATTCATCATCGATCCAGACAGTGTATTGAAAGCGATGGATATCCACGACAATAGTATCGGAAGGAACATCGATGAAATTTTCCGCAAATTGCAGGCTGCCCAATATGTCCGTGAACATAAGGGAGAGGTCTGCCCTGCAAGCTGGAAACCTGGTTCAAAGACCTTGAAACCCGGAGTGGATTTGGTAGGAAAAATATAAGACAGGACGTCGTATAATCCCTTAGGCAAAAATACGCTATAATGACTGGATGTTATTGAAAGAGGCCATTTTACGATTCCTCGAGTACTGTGAGTTGGATCGACATCTCTCCGACAAAACCGTACGGATGTATAGCTACTACCTGAAATTTTTTGAGGGGTGGCTTTTGAGTCTTGATCAGCATCTTACGGTGGAAGAGATAAACGAAGAAACGATACGGAGCTTCCGCCTCTATCTTTCGCACACCTATAAAAACAAATATAAAGGAAGCATTTCCCGCCAGACACAGAATTACTTCCTTATCGCGCTTCGCTCATTCTTCAAATATCTCATCAAACAAAAAGTGAAAGTCATGACACCAGAAATGATAGAACTGGGGAAGCAGAAAGAACGGGAAATAAAATTCCTTCTTACAGATGAGCTCCATCGTATTTTCGACAGTGTCGATACTTCGGAGGAACCAGGATTGCGCGACAGGGCGATTCTGGAAGTCCTTTTTTCGACAGGACTTCGTGTGTCCGAACTTACCTCCCTCAACAAGGAGGATATCAATATCGATCGAGGGGAGTTCAGCGTTCTGGGAAAAGGAAGGAAACTCCGCATCGTTTTCCTATCTGAACATGCGAAAACAAGACTCAAAGACTATCTTTTCAGAAGGTCAGACCCGTACAATGCCCTTTTTATCCGCTATTCGGGTCCTAAACCAGAGGAAGGCCTGTCTCCGGAAAAGATGCGGCTTTCCCCCCGTTCCGTGGAACGGTTAGTCGACAAATACAAGAAAATGGCGGGAATCGTCAAGCACTTCACCCCCCACACGTTGAGACATAGTTTTGCAACCGACCTGCTTGAGCAAGGTGCAGATTTGCGGAGTGTCCAGGAAATGTTGGGACATAAAAACGTATCGACCACACAGGTCTATACCCATGTGACCAATCCAAGATTACGTGAGATCCATCAGAAGTTCCATTCAGGGAATAAATAAATGGTATTATTCAGCTTAGTGTCAGCAGAATTATATAGTATTTATCACCAATGAAAGCATTTTGTAAACAGCACTGGGCCGAGATAGTGTTGGGCCTCATCACTCTTTCCTATATTGCTTATTTTTCTTGGTTCACTGTCCTCAGATATCAAACGCTTTGGGCCCACTATTTCGATTTGGGCATCATGCATCAAACGGTATACAACACCTTCATGTCGCTCAAGACGGGCGACTTTTCTCGCTTCCTGGAACTTACCAATCCCCACGGATTCGATCAGATACGAAGGATGGCGGTGCATAACGACGTGCTCCTTGCATTCCTCGCGCCCCTGTACTTCATCCATTCTGGTCCGGAGACTCTCCTTATAGTCCAGGCGGTCATCGTGAGTATCGGAGCACTAGTTCTTTTCCTTATTTCAAAACATGTCCTGAAGAAAAGCAAAAAGGTAAATGTCCTGAGTCTCTTGTTTTCATTTGCATATCTCATGTATCCTCCCCTGCAACGCGCGAACCAATTTGAGTTCCATGCAGTGGTCCTTGCGACGACTCTCCTTCTTTGTATGTATTTGTTTTGGTTGAAAAAGAAATACATCTGGAGCATTTTTTTCCTTTTCTTGTCGCTTTTATCTAAAGAGCAAGTAGGGCTTTCTACTTGCCTATTTGGTATATACACACTTATTCTTGCATTCCAGCAGAAAAAAAACAAAAAAGATTTCGCTTATTCTATTTTTATCATCGCATTAAGCCTTTTCTGGGTCGCCTTTTCGTTTTTGGTGATTATTCCTTATTTCCGACAGATCGGTACCCATTTCGCCGTTGAGCGCTATACCGATTTCGGTGAGACGCCAACCCAGATAGTGATAGGTATATTGAAGAAGCCATCACTATTTTTAAGCTATATCTTCCAGAAAAATACATTGCTTTATATACTCAATCTATTTGGGCCGTTGGCATTCCTTTCCTTCCTCTCTCCCCTACACATCGCTATTGCCCTTCCGGAATTCGCGATAAATCTTTTGTCGAAAGAGCAAAGCATGACGAATATCTATTATCAATACACTGCCGTTATTACGCCATTTCTTTTTATCGCGGCCATTGAGGGGGCAAAGAAATTCATCGGAAATAAATCACAAGTGCTACTCGCTTCCATCAGTCTTCTCGCCGCAACGATCGGTTTTTCTCTTTTCATATCTCCTCTTCCCTACTCACGTACCGCTGAAGTGCATCCTATACTATGGCCAGCGCAAGAATCACGTGATGCTTTCAATTGGCAAAGTAAACTGAAAAACGACTCTCTAAAAATAATGGCGACGGGACACATCGCTCCCGTGTTCGCCTCGAGAAGATATTTGTACTTGTTTTCGGCGCGATATGATTTGGCTGATTATGTTGTGCTTTCAATCGGCGAGGTTTATAATTCATATGACAGTGTAACTTGGAAATCAGTTTATGAAAAGTTGACGAAGGACAATCGGTTTTCAAGGATATTCAAGAATAAGAACTTTGAAGTATACAAAAAAATATGATTTCAATAATCATCCCATTCTACAACGAAGAAAAAAACATCCCCCTCCTCTTGCAGGAAATCGATGGAGCTATGAAAAAGGAAGGAACTGAGTTCGAAGTGATCCTTATCGATGATGGGTCTGAACACAAAATCGATAGTTCACAATTGGATTCGGAACATGTCCATTTGTTCGAGCATAGGAAAAGGAGAGGAAAGGGAGAAGCGCTCAGGACTGGGATAAAACACGCAAAAGGCGAAATCTTCGTATTCATGGATGGGGATCTACAGGATGACCCCGCCGACATTGCGAAATTCCTGCAGAAAATCAATGGTGGGGCGGATTTCGTGAACGGAATTCGGGAGATACGCAAGGACACATTCCTCATAAAGATGTATTCTTTTTTCGCAAACATCGTTTTGAGGAACTTTTTCCACTCTCCCTACTCCGACATAAACTGTGGATTCAAGATGTTCAAAAAGGAGACATTGGATGAGTTTCCCCTTTATGGGAACAATTTTCGCTTCTTCCCTCTCTCTGTCTTTTACAGAGGATACAAAGTTTCCGAAGTTCCTGTCCATAATAGGAAGCGAGTGCACGGTGTCTCGAAGTTCGGTGCAACAAAGCTGTTTACCGGCATACTCGACATGATGACTGCCTATTTTGTCTATATTTTTGCGGAAAGGCCACTCCATTTTTTTGGAATGATTGGGGGAGCCTTGTTTATGTTTGGATTCGTCATCTCTGCCTATCTGGCTTTTGAGAGGATATTCTTCAATGTACTTCTCTATCGCAGGCCGATTCTCCAGCTCGGGATTGTCCTTATCATTGTGGGTATCCAGATAATCATGACAGGGCTCATTGGAGAGCTTATCGTATACCTAAACAAGAACAAGGAACTGTCCTAACCTCCTCCAATCTGCTACACTGAATAGATATGAACCCGGTTGTTGCCCTCATAGTAGCGAATATAATTTGGGGTGCCGCTTCCCCCATTTTCAAGTTCGCGCTCCTCAATATCCCCCCATTTACCTTGGCTTTTATCCGATTTTTCTTTGCGGCACTTCTTTTCCTCCCCTTTGCTATATATAACAGGCAAAATGTAACACCAAAACAGTTCTTGGCAATCTGCATCGGATCCTTTTTCGGTATCACCGTCAATATATCCTTATTTTTCCTCGCACTTCCCAAAACGGACAGTATCAATGCCCCCATCATAGCTTCAGCCTCGCCCATCTTCCTTTTTATCTTCTCTATCATATTCCTTAAGGAAAAATTCCATCCAAAGGTATTTTGGGGGATAATCATTTCCTTTATCGGAGTCCTTTCAATCATCATCTCACCTCTGTTGTTGAATCATGGAACGACCATGGTCCAAAAGGAGGCGGCTCTTGAAGGAAACCTATTCCTCATAATCGCAACATGTGGGTCCCTGTTCCAGGCACTCATCATAAAAAAGGTTCTTAAAAAAGTACATCATTATGTGGCAAATTACATAAGTTTCGTGTTTGGGGCGCTTACCTTCATACCGTTCATGATCCCTGAGCTTCAGCGATGGTCCTTCTCCCAATTGGATATACATGGCTGGCTAGGGATTATTTTTGGCGTATTCCTTTCATCTGCACTTGCCTATGGGCTCTATATGTATGGACTCTCGAAGATAGAAGCTCAGGAAATCGGGATATTCAGTTATATCGACCCCGTTATCGCGGTGTTGCTCGCTATCCCCCTTCTGGGAGAATATCCGACACCCATATTTTTCATAGGGTCGCTCTGTATATTTGTGGGGATCATGGTAGCCGAGGATAGGCTCCATTGGCATCCGTTACATAAAATTCGAAAATGGTACAATAATACTCTATGAAAAACACAATTTTAGTCACGGGTGCGGGGGGATATATCGGATCGGTCGCGTCGTATGTATTCTTGCAAAACGGATATAAAGTGATAGCGGTAGATAACTTCACAACGGGATATCGCCAACCCTTGGAAGAACTGCAGAAAAAGTTCGGGAACGAGACGCTCAAAATATACGAGACAGATCTGAAAGGCATATCTTCCGTATTTGAGAAAGAGAAACACATCGATATCGTAGCACATTATGCAGCCTCATGCTTGGTGGATGAATCCGTAAAGAATCCTTTCAAATATTTCGATAACAACGTTGGAGGAACCAACAGTCTTCTCAAGGCGATGACCGATGCGGGTGTATTGAAACTCGTTTTTTCTTCCACCTGTGCGGTATACGGAGAAGCAAAATACATGCCGATTGATGAGAAGCACCCTCTCGCTCCTTCGCAACCATACGGAGCATCAAAACAGATGGTGGAAGAGCTTATCAAATGGTATGCACAGTTGAAAAAGCTGAACTACGTGATTCTTCGCTACTTTAACGTATGTGGAGCGACGGATGATGGCCTTATCGGCGACTCGAAAAAACCCTCAAGCCTCCTGATGCAGAATGCAGTACGGGGAGCTTTGAATATCGAACCATTTGCACTTACTTGTCCTGAAGTGGACACACCAGACAAGACACCTATAAGGGATTATGTAAATGTAGTGGATTTGAACGAAGCACATTTGAAAGCGCTTGAGCATCTCATGGCCGGCAAGGATAGCGAGATAATAAATCTTGGAACGGGAACGGGCAATTCAGTCCTTGAAATCATCAACCAGGTGAAGAAGGAAACGGGCGCCTCATTTGAAGTCGGTAAAGCGACACCCCGTGAAGGAGATGATGCGAAGAAAATCGCCGATATCACGAAAGCGAAACAACTATTGGGATGGGAGCCAAGACGAAGCGTTGCCGATAGCGTACTATCTCTCGTCAAGTGGTATAAAGTTCATCCGCAGGGATGGGAAAAATGAAAAAAGCAGATACAAGACAAAAAAAATACAAACAATTGCTGATTGTTCTCGGCATTTTGCTGATATTCCTTCTGTACTGTCTCTATGCCTTGTTATCGGAAAAGCAAAAGACAGCCAGTCTCCAGAAACGTCTGAATGCACTCGATACGATTGATGCTCCCTATTATGAAAAGACGGCGTTTGATGCCCCGCGAAAATTAACCGAAAATTCGGAAAATAAATTGATAAAGATCCCGATCATCATGTATCACTACGTCGAGTATGTAAAGGACGCGGGAGACCTTATCAGGAAGCGCCTCGACATCGTTCCCTCATTGTTTGAAGGGCATCTCAAAGCGCTGAAAAAGGCCCATTATGAAACGTATTTCGTGAAGGATGTGCCGGACATTCTTGGAGGCAAGATCCATTACTCCACACAAAGTGCCATCCTCTCGTTCGACGATGGGTATGAAGATTTTTATACTGATGTATTTCCTCTGCTCAAAAAATACAACGTGCGGGCAACGCTCTATGTCATCTATGATTACATAGGACGAAAAGGATTCCTGAATGAAAAACAGATACGGGAACTGATCGACAGCAATTTGGTGGAAATAGGGTCTCACACGCTTGACCATACCTATCTTAAACTTGCCCCAAAAATGTTCGCGGACAAACAGATAATAGAAAGCAAGAAAAAGTTCGAAGAACAGTTCGGGATCAGAATAAAAACCTTTGCATACCCATACGGTGCGTTCAATGAGAACAATATTGAAGTCGTGAAGAATGCAGGCTATACGGCAGCGGTATCCGTCATTTCCGGAGAGATGCAAGGTGAGGAGAACCTCTTTTATCTTTCACGCATCCGACCAGGTCTCTTTACGCCTCAGTCCATGATACAGGTGATTGAGGGAATCAATAAATGATCCGGGTCAGGGACCCGATTCGATTTAGGCCCGATCCAGCGCTTCTTTCAAGTCTTCCAATAGGTCCTCCTTATTCTCGATCCCGACCGATATGCGCAACAATCCATCAGTTAGTCCTATTTTCTCCCTCTCCGCTTTTGGGATAGATGCGTGCGTCATCGATGCTGGATGGTCGATGAGAGACTCCACTCCGCCCAGACTTTCGGCGAGTGGGAAATAGTTCAATGAATCCAAGAATTTCTTCACATCATATTTTGGATCAAGTTCGACCGAAAGCATGCCTCCCCCGTTCTTCATCTGTCTATCAATAATTTTTTTATCTTTACCTTTTGCAAGACTAGGATAATATACTTTCTTTATCTTTTTGTGTCGGTATAAAAACTGGGCAATAGCCTGTGCGTTTTCAGCATGCCGCTGCATGCGGAGTTCTAGGGTGCGCAGCCCCCTGATGGTAAGCCATGAATCGAATGGGGACAGTATCGCACCGATTGCGTTCTGGAGGTACTTCATTTTCGCATGAAGATCTTCATTATCGGTCGTCAATGCACCCCCAACGACATCGCTATGTCCATTGATATATTTCGTGGTTGAGTAGACAACGATATCAGCTCCCCATGCGGCCGGCCTTTGGATTACGGGCGAGGCGAATGTGTTGTCGACGATGAGGTAGCCTCCATGTTTGTGTACCTGCTTCGCAAGCTGCACAATGTCCGTGATTTTCATGAGCGGGTTCGTCGGTGTTTCAAGCCAAACATATTTGATGCTATTTCCCTTCAATGCCATTTCAACCTGAGCACTATCAGTTAGGTCCGTGATGGCATAGCTAACCCCTTGCTTTCCTGCGACATTTACGATATACCGATATGTTCCTCCATATGCATCCGAGGAAAAAAGTATTTTCTCTGCTGGTAATAACGATGCCACGACTGTCGCGAGTACGGCGCTTCCGGAACTGAACGCGAGTCCATACTTTACTCCATCAAGGGATGCGAGGGTTTTTTCCAGAATCGATCGGGTGGGATTTCCTGATCGTGAATAATCATAATTTCCCTCATTACCGAACTTGAAGGTCGTTGAAATATGGATAGGCGGAATTATATCTCCAGATTGTTTGTTGGGGACATAGGCTGTGTGTAATAGTTGAGTTGAAATACCTTTCATATGAGTGTAAATTAATTAATAATTAATAGAGAACATTTTTTTCTTCATCCATTCGTCATCGAATACATCATGTCGATACGGAATTGCAGAATCAGGGAACATGACCACCACAGAATCGTTTGGCGTAATGAAGCCAACATCTATGGATTCAAGCAAAGCAGCATAACTTGCTCCCGAGGACTGCCCTTGGAAAAATCCCAGGGCAGGAAGCATTTGTGTCATCTGCATCCCTGATATATCGCTGACTCGGATATATCTATCAATCACCCCAAAGTCAAGATTCTTGGGGTGGATATCTTCCCCGAACCCTTGGATATCATAGGCGTGTGAATATTGCCCCACATCCTTTAGGACATACCCCTTCTTCAGCAAATAGAGGATACTTCCTATCGTGTCGACCCCGATTATCTTTATATTTTTATTTCTATTTTTCAAGTATCGTCCTATCCCTGAGATGGTCCCTCCTGTCCCCGTTGGAATGACTACAGCAGTAACTTTCCCTTTTGTCTGTTCCCAAATCTGAGGGCCCGTGACAAGTTCATGGGCTTTTCGGTTTGATGGATTATCATATTGTTGGGGCACCCATACTCCATTCATCTTTCCCAAAGTATCACGAACTGAGTAATAGCTCCTGAAGTCTTGCGGCTCAACATTGGTGGGGGTAACGATGACATGTGCTCCCAAGCTCCGCAATCTATCGATCTTTTCCAGACTGATTTTATTCGGAACGACAAGTATGAGTGAAAATCCATAAAATGCGGAAATGAGCGCCAGACCAGCCCCCGTATTCCCTGAGGTAGCTTCAACTATTGTATTTTCATCATCGAGAGACCCATCATTAAGTGCATCGCTTACCATCTGTCGGGCCATCACGTCCTTTATGCTTAGAGCGGGATTGTAAGAGATATCGAATGCCCACAGCGAATGTACTTTTTGTTTTAGCTGTGGATCGTATATCTCTCTCAGGGGGATTTCTCCAATTGAACTGATCATTTTTTCAGGAATCGGATGCTTTTCCCCTCCCCTATGTATCCTCAAGAATTCAGCGACATTTTTCCTTAGGATTTCTTTCGTGATGTGTTCCTCAACGTGGTAAACTTCGCCTTTTTTAATATCCAGGAAATGAGGAATGGGGTACAACTTCGCAATTCGTTCAAGCTGGGCAAATCCCTCAATCTCTTTTCGTTTTGAGTAGGCCCATCCGCGTATAGCTGTATGAGGGTCAACAAAGACAGTGGTAGTCGTTCGCGAGTTGAGATCGGAGTTCCTTCAGTTTATTCCACAGGGAAGGATATTCAGAAATAATTCCCTTGATATATTTTTTGACAGATGGTGAGATGACGTATCTGTTATTTTGATTTGCGACTATTTTTTCGGTTATGCTCATTGGTTTTTTTGTGAATATTTTTATATATGAAGGTTATCTGGAGAAAAAAATTCTCCTCAGCAGGTACAGCAACAACAAGAAGTATGGAAATCGAATCTCATAGTTAAATAGTAATACATTATCCCAAGGAAGTAAAGTCTTTTTTAAAGCTTGAAGTCCTCGTGGTCCTTGTGTTCAAGTGGAGTGGTGTCATCCGGCTCTCCATTGTAGTTGATGAAGATTTCCTCGTCTTTCTTTATGTTTTTAGCAGCATGATACTCCATTTTCTTCGTCTTGAAATTGCGTGTATAAATGGCATTCGCGGAGAAAGAATGGTTCGTAAGCACACAATAGCCAAGTACGAAAGCGCCATGATCCTTATCCCAATCATAATCATAATTGGTGAGGATTGTCTTGTTGAAAAACTCGAATTCCCTTGTGGGAATGAGGATGATGGGACACGACTCGATAAGGTCCCCATTTTTTATATCCCGAGCAGCCCGTATGCAACGAATACCCTTCAAAGTATCTGAAGTGCTAACATAGATAGGTAAATTGATAGGCGTGTTCGACATAGTTAGATTATATCAAACATTCGCTCCCCACTCCTCATAGAATTCCTTGAGAAATCGCTCCATGAAGGCGTGTCTTTTTTTTGCGAACTCCTTTGCGGTTTCGGTATTCATCAAGTCCCTCAATAAAAGCAATTTTTCATAAAAATGGTTTATCGAATGCGATTCGCTTTTCGTATACTGCCTTGTCGAAGTTGGAATCATAGGTTTGCTATTGGGGTTATACATTTCCCGTTTATGATGTCCTCCATAGGCGAATGTGCGGGCAATGCCAATCGCGCCGATTGCATCAAGCCGATCCGCATCCTGGACGATTTTCCCTTCAAGCGTCTTCATCATCCTTCGTGACCCGTCTTCCATGAATGAGCTGGCGAATGAACATGTTTTTACTATCTCGCAAACTGCCTCTGTCGTTTTTTCGTCAACTAAAATGGATTGCAGGAAAGTCTTCACTTTCCCAACGCCCTTTTCCACATTTCCTTCATTGAACTTTCGATCCGCGATGTCGTGCAGAAGCGATGCAAGTTCGACGATGAACATGTCGGCACCTTTTTCGTTTGCGGCGATTTTTTTTGCATTGTTCCACACTCTGCAGATATGCCACCAGTCATGTCCCGACCCCTCTCCAGAAAGCGCTTTTTTCACATGATCCTCAGTAAGTTTCACTATTTTTTTTGTATCCATACTTTACTTGAAACTGGTTTCATAAAAAGTAACACTGTCCTTCACCGCATCGTTCCATGAAGGTACCATATTATGGTCTGCCGGGTACGTATGGTATACGACATCGATCTCATCTTTTTTCAGGGCAGAAACCAAATCCTGAGACCACTGCTCCGGCACTTCTTTGTCGAACGTTCCTTGATGTAAGGATATTGGTGCCTTTATCCATGAGTAGTAGTTGATCGGGGAAAACAGATCGGCATCATAGTCATGCTCGAAGTTCGCCAGGACCACACGAAGGGCCTTGCCATGATCATCCGCCTCATCCGAGTAATAGAGGATCGAATACGGGAATGATTTTGAAACCGGGGCCCATAATACTGTTGGGTATGTACCGTCAGAAAGCTCAAGGGTGACAAGCGCCACATGCCCTCCGTTGCTGTGTCCCCAGATTCCGATTTTTGATGTATCGACAGTAATCGTTCCGGAATAACTCGCTTGAAGTCCGTCATTCAACGTTGCAATTGATTTCAGCAGCGTTAGTGCTGTTGTGTATGTTTGGAACCGCGCTTCAAAGGAATCTTTCGAAGGTGGATTTGACTCCCCAAATCCAAGAAAGTCTGGGGCAAGAGTGATATATCCATTCTGGGCAAGTTCCTCTGCTACGTGCTGTGTGCCCGCTCCCGGCTGGTATTGTTCGTCAGGAATGTATCCCCGCATCATGACAATCACCGGATATATTCCCGGTTTCTTGGGGATATTCATAAGCCCGCTCACCGTATCCATCGCTGTTCCTGATGGTATTTTTGGCACGTCAAAATAGAAAATCTGCGAGGAGGTATTTTCGGTTTCGCTGAAGGGCCGATCCAGCCGGATTTGGTTTTTTGGGAATGTCGTTTTTTTCAGATTCTTGAAGGTATAGGTGAGAAGCGGCTTTTCGGTTGGTGAAGGTGCTCCGATGGGGCTTACATACCCTTTTTGCCGTGAAGCGAAAAGGTAATAGGCCGAGAAGATGACAGCAAATATAGCCATTATGAGAAATGCATTTTTCATACTCCCCCATTATAAATCATTGCCGCCAAGCGATGTATAATAGGATATGAAATATAAAGCTCTCATCTCAGACATTGATGGTACGCTGGGGCCGGTTGCCTTGATGCCGCTTCCCTCAGATAAGGTAAAAGAGTCAATACTAAGCGCCCAGAAAAGAGGGCTTATTTTCACTCTTGCCACGGGGAAACCCTTTTCGCTTGTCGAATACTTGGTCGATTATTTGGCGTTGACCGCTCCCCTCATTGTCGATAATGGAGCAGCTCTCTATGATCCAAAAACCAAGAAGCAGATTATCGAATATACGATTCCGAATGGGGAATCGACGGAAATCCTCCATTTCATCCAGGAGTACACGAAGGAATATCGTGTCTCATGCAGCAGTGGAAACTTCAAGAATATAAAGGACCTGAAAAAGGATATGTGCGTACGGAAGTTCGTCATCCTTGACCTGACGCTTTCAGAGGCGGATTCCCTCATCAAAAAGCTCGAAATGCAGTTCAAGGATTTACACATCGTCAAAACGAGTAGCGATTTGGGGAAAAAATATTACGCTGTGTATATTTCCTCTGCGCAAGCGACAAAACTCCATGCAGTGGCGAAGTTCGCGGAGTTAGAAGGCATCTTGCCGGCAGAAATAATAGGGATCGGCGACCATTATAATGATTTTCCCTTACTTATGGCGTGTGGATTCAAGGTTGCCATGGGAAATGCGGTGCAGGAGCTGAAAGCGATCGCGGATTATATAGCTCCAACAGTCGAAGATGACGGATTAGCCCATGTACTGGAGAAATTCTTTCTTGAGGAATAATCTGACTGTTAGGCAAGAACCTCAATAGTGTCTGGATTATAGCGGGGGCTCCTGAAGACAATCATCGTCATTTTTCCTGAGTCAAAGTAAGTGGATTTTTTTGGGATCGTGACTAAATCCCCCATTGTCACACCGTATTCTTTCCCTTCGATAAAGAAGGTCCCACTCCCCTCGATTATGTAATAGCATGCATCACTCACCGTATCTCTGATTTTTTTGTTAACTCCATCGATCGTTATCAACGATACACTCATGTGTTCTGTTTCTGCTTCATTGAACAATTTCTTTGCCTGGAGCGCCCCATCGATGAATGGTTTGACTGTTGATGAATGGATGACTGATACTTTCATAGAGTAATTATACAAAATATTTAAACTACCAATTGTGATTGGGGGCTCAATAAAGTAAAATATACTCTGAGCTTTAGGCATGTAGCTAAAAGCTAAAGGCTAAAAGCAAATAGCTGAAAAAGGCGCGTTGGCGAAGTGGAAACGCGGAAGTCTGCAAAACTTCTACTGCGCCGGTCCGATTCCGGCACGCGCCTCAGATAGCTTTTGGCGATTAGCCGCTAGCTATTAGATGTATGCATAAGTTCGAAAAGTTGATTGTTTGGCAAAAATCACTTGTTTTGATAGAAAGTATTTATCGCATCTGCAATGTTTTACCGGGCAACGAGCGGAATAATATTGTCGATCAGATAAAAAGGGCAACTTTGTCAATTAGCCTCAATATCGCTGAGGGTTCAGGAAGCGAAAATGATAAAGAATTCAATAGATTTTTATCTATCGCGAAGAAGTCATTATTTGAGGTTATAGCGATATTGAAAATAATCAATTATCTGTACAAGATAAATATTGATGAACAAATAAAACTGACAGACGAAGTAGGAAAATTGTTGAATGGATTTATTAACAAATTGAAAGCAGATAAAATAAAGCTAGCAGCTAATTGCTAAAAGCTAATAGCTAACTTGGAGAGGTCGCATAGTGGCCTAGTGCGCTAGTCTTGAAAACTAGTTTTGGCGCAAGCCAAACGCGAGTTCGACTCTCGCCCTCTCCGCCCGATGAATAGTCATTTAGAGCGCGTGCTTCATCATCTGTATATAAACCCTCTCGAGAAATGCAATCTCAGATGCAAAATCTGTTATACGAAAAAGACAGATCCTATCCTCACGGAACAACAGATACTAGATTTCGTTGACCGATACCAAAAAGCATATGAATTGAAGATGGTCACGTTCTGTGGAGGCGAAGTATTCGCCCTTCCCTTCTTCACGCATCTTATCAACACACTTACCTCCCGTGGCATCTTTATCCAGACTATCACCAATGGCACGATCGACAAACTGGATGAAATAGCAACTCCCAATCTCAACAATCTTATCGTTTCGCTTGATGGATTGAAGGAATATCATGACTCCAACCGTGGAGAAGGCAACTTCGCCAAGAGCATGGCATTTCTGAAACGGGCAAAATCCCTTGGTTTCCACAGCGAGATATTTAGTATCGTCACCAAGCAGAACTATCCGCAGATTGATTCATTTGAGAACTTCCTCAAAAAGGAACTGGGAAAGATAGAACTCACCTATCATCCCCGCAAGCCTCCTGCATATCTTACCCATCACCCCATCTCGAACATTGAAGGGGAAGTGAAGGGTTTTGATTATCTATCCAGGAAGGAATTAATTGAAATTATGAACACGCGCACCGTATTCCCTCCCAAGGACTTGGGATGCTACCAAGTAGCCCTTGCTTCAAGCGGTATAGTCTACGGATGTTGCGAAGGATATCGACCGATAGGAAAAATACAGGACCCCATTGAAGATATATTCGAGGCCCTCAAGAAACGCATCGGGGGCCCTTGCCTTGGATGCAGTCAGACTGAGTTTATGTGTGGAATAAAGGATATAATAGGACAAGCAAAATAATATGGAAAAATACCTCATCCGGGAAAAAATAATTCGAGCAATACGGGAATTTTTTTATAAACAGAACTTCCACGAAGTCATACCTCAACTTTTGAATAAGACCCTCCCCCTTGAATCAAATCTTAAGCCGTTTATCACGACGCATGAGTTTGAAGGGAAAAAGGACACCTACTATCTTGCGATGTCTCCCGAGAAAGGGATAAAGAACATGTTGGGCCGAGGGATTGGGAATTGCTTTGCGATAAGCAAATCGTTCCGAAATTACGAACGAACCGGAACACAACATCTTCATGAATTTCTTATGCTGGAATGGTATCGCAAAAGTGCCACATACACGGACATCATTACCGATACAGAAAATCTCCTGAGGATGATAAACACGAAAATGGGAAACAAGGTCGCTATGAAGGAAGGGGCATTTCCCCGCATTTCATTGAATATCTTGTTTGAGGAAAAGGTAGGGGTAAAATTAGAAACTCTCATTGAAGATGAAGCCTTACTAAAAGAAACAGCACGGAATAAAGGATGTAAGGTAGATGGTGCCACATGGGAAGAACTGTATGACCAATTGTTCGTCAACGAAATCGAATCGACTTTTTCACTGAAGCCTTTTTTCCTCGTTGATTTTCCGGCGAGGATCTCCCCTCTTTGCAAACCACAGAAAGATCGACCTCTCTTTGCCGAGCGATTTGAACTCTATGTCCATAAAATGGAACTCGGGAACGGGAATACGGAAAGTACCGATATCGACTCGATCCGGGCAGTCTTTGAACGGGAACATGAAAAGACAGGGATACCTATCGATGAGCAGTTCCTTGCATCGCTCAAGGGAATGAAGAACGATTCCTACGCAGGGATTGGGCTCGGGATCGATCGACTTGTAATGTTGTATACGAACTCCGATATATTTGTATAATTACGTATGGCCCCCTATTTTTCCATCGTCATCCCTGCACATAATGAAGAGCGTAACATCAGTAATCTTCTTACCTCAATCGAAAAACAATCATACCGGGACTTCGAAGTGATTGTGAGTGACAGCGCATCGGAAGATGAGACATGTAAACGGGTCGACGAATACAAGAAGAAGGTCCCCTCACTTATCCTGCTTGAAGAAAAGACACCCAATGTAAGCGCAGCTCGCAACAATGGGGCCAAATATGCACAAGGGGAATATATTGTTTTCCTTGATGCGGATGTGGTCATGGAAGAACATTTCTTGAAGGCGACGATGCGCCATATACAAGTCGATCACCCCAGCATGCTATCAGTGTGGAATAGGCCCAGCCCCGCATCATGGCGCGGGCGGCTCATTTTCGGCCTCATGAATCGGATAGTTCAAGCAATACAAGACACTCATCCGGCGGCAAACGGCCCCTGTATCATCATGAAGAGGGCATTGTTTGAAAGCATCGGGGGTTTTGATCAATCCATTTTCTTCGGAGAGGATTTCGATATCATCAAACGCGCCCATGCAAAAGGGGGGGTCATGAAAATATACAAGAACCCCCTCATCTTTGTTTCGACCCGTCGGTTTGAAAAGGAAGGATTGATCGTGAGCTTATACAAATCCATGACAGCCCTGTTCTATCAACTTCTCATTGGCCCGATCCGGAAACCTATTTTCAAATATGAAATGGGTGGCCAGTACTATAAAAAATAATATGCACATAAAAAAAGAAACTTCAGCCGGGGGAATAGTCTATAGAAAAGCTAAAAGCGAAAAGCTCAATGCTAAAAGCTATGAATGGCTAATAACCCAACACTCCCAGCATAAAGGGTGGGTTTTCCCCAAAGGATTGGTCGGCGACACACAAGTAAATGAAAAGATGGAAGATGCAGCCCTTCGTGAGGTTGAGGAAGAAGGCGGAGTGAAAGCAAGGATAGTCAATCCAAAACCAGTACAGGTATTTCACTCCTATGTATGGAACGACATGCAGATAGAGAAGACAGTATTTTACTACTTGATGGAATACCAATCCGGGGACCCGAAAGATCATGACTGGGAGATGATGGACGCCAAATTCATGTCTGCTGAGGGAGTGATGAAAATGCTCACCTATCCTTCCGACAAGCAAGCCTTTGAAGCATTTCGATCC
>CAZKKK010000012.1:0-18927 GCA_964553365.1 uncultured Gammaproteobacteria bacterium | reverse complement strand
AATAATCAAGATCATGAATGTCGATGAATCGGTGATAAAATTCGTGAAAGATAGGCCAGGACATGACAGGAGATATGCGATAGATTGGACCTCCATAAATAAGGATCTTGGATGGAGCCCAAAACACTCCTTCGAAATCGCTCTCAAAGAAACCGTTGAATGGTTCAAGACAAATGAGCAATGGTGGAAAAGGATCAAGAGCGGAGAATACAAGGATTATTACAAAACTCAATATAAATGATGAAGAAAATCGCGGTTACCGGCGCTAGTGGATTGGTGGGAAGCAGGATAATCGAACTATTATCCAAGAAATTCGAGTTTATCCCCATTTCCATCAAGGATATGGACATCACTGACAGGGATTCTGTCCAAAAATACCTGAAGGGTATCTCGTATGATCTTATTCTCCATCTGGCAGCCTACACGAATGTCATCGGGGCCGAATCGGAAAAGGAAAAAGCATATCTTATCAATGAAACAGGTACACAAAATCTTTTTGAGGTGTCATCATCCGCACAGAAAGAGTTCATCTATATTTCCACGGATTTCGTTTTCGATGGCGCCAATCCACCTTATACCGAAAAGAGTGTCCCGAACCCCATTTCTGTCTATGCTACTTCGAAATATGCAGGAGAGAAAAAGGTAGGTTCAGATGGAATGATAGTGCGCATTGCCTATCCCTATCGGAGTGCTTTTGAAGCGAAAAAGGATATTTTTCGAAAATTGAAGGGCATTCTTGAAGAAAAAAAAACCCTTACAATGGTTGATGATTCCCTGATAGTTCCTACTTTTATTGATGATATTGCGATGGGTTTAGGATATTTAATGAATAATTTTTCGAAAGAGATAGTTCATCTCGTGGGAAAAGATGCCATGTCCCCTTTCACTTTCGCAAAAACGATAGCGCGGGTTTTCCAATTGGATGAATCCCTCATAAAGGGGACCTCATATGAAGAGTACTTTGCGGATAAAGCAAAAGGTCCAAGATATAGCGATATCAGAAGCGAAAAAAATACTTTCTATCCGATGCATACTTTTGAAGAAGGTTTATCTATTATTAAAAATCAACTCAAACCCTTATGACAATAACCGTTGTTGGACATGGATACGTAGGACTAGTTTCAGCGTGCGTCTTTGCAGATTTTGGCAATACAGTTTACGTTGTGGGACACACGCCAGAAAAATTGGAACGGTTGAAGAGTGGAGATCCAATTATCTATGAACCGGGATTGAAAGAGGTGTTGGAAAAAAACCTGAGGGCAGGAAGATTGATTTTCACGACAGATCTCGCAGAATCGGTTTCCACAAGTGAAATCGTCTTCATCACGGTTGGCACTCCTCCAAAAGAAAATGGTGAGGCTGATCTATCAACGGTCCTTGCGGTTGCGGAGCAAATCGGAAAAAACATTTCGGACAAGTTTACCGTCGTATCGTGCAAAAGTACTGTACCCGTTGGGACGAATAAACAAATCGAGGAAATCATAAGCAAGTATAAGAAAGCAGGTACTCAGTTTGCGGTAGCTTCATGCCCTGAATTTTTACGCGAGGGAAGCGCCCTTCATGACACGTTTCATGCAGACCGGGTAGTGATCGGATCTGAGTCCCAAAAAGCAATAGATTTGTTGCTGAAGATACACACACCCATTACCGGGAAAAAAATAGTCACCGATTTGGCATCCGCTGAGCTAATCAAGTACACATCCAATTCTGTTCTCGCGATGAAGATCTCTTTCGCGAACCTTATTTCTTTCTATTGTGAAAAGACGGGCGCAAATGTTGAATATGTCTTGGATGCGGTGGGCCTCGATCAACGTATCGGAAGGATTTTCATGGACCCTGGAGTGGGTTACGGTGGATCATGTTTCCCTAAAGATGTGAAGGCCCTTATCTCAACAGGAAAACATCTGGACATTGATACGCAGCTTCTTGAAGCTGTTGATTTAATCAATGAAAAAGCTAGGACCAATCTGCTTGAAAAAATCCTCGCTCAGGTAAAAGGGAAAAAGATCGCAATCTGGGGACTCAGTTTTAAACCCAACACGGATGATATACGATTTGCTCCTTCGGTTGACATAATCAAGGCGCTCCTTGAAAAAGGATATGAACTTTCCGTATATGACCAAGAGGGAATGAAGAATATCCAGAAGATGTTCGGAGATAAACTTATCTATGCAAAAAATTCTTATGAAGCGCTCCACGAGGTGGACGCACTCGTCATCCTTACCGATTGGAACGAATTCAAGAATATCGACCTCAATAAGGTTAAACAACTCATGAAACAACCGTTGATTTTTGACGGTAGGAATATTTATAACATGAAGACAATGAAGGAATTGGGATTCAATTATATTTCAACAGGAAGAGCTCCTGTTTCGTTATAATACGATATGCATATTCTCATTACGGGTTCTGCGGGCTTTATCACTTCCCATTTGGTTGAATATATTTTGGGAATGGGCCATTCAGTCACGGGTATCGATAATTTCATTACGGGCAGCAAAAAAAATATCGAATCGTCACTGAAAAATCCGTCGTTCCATTTCATTGAACACGATATTTTGACATTCGATTATTCCTCTATAAAAAAGCCAGTTGACATCGTGTTCCATATGGCATCTCCCGCTTCCCCAATCCAATATAAGAAGCATCCGCTAGAGACTCTGCAGGTAAATTCAGTCGGGACCAACCAGGCTCTTGAGTTTGCGACGGAAAAAAAAGCCGTCTTTGTCTATGCATCGACTTCGGAAGTATATGGAGATCCTCTTGTGCATCCACAGGTGGAGTGGTACTGGGGAAACGTAAATCCCAATGGAGTGCGATCATGCTACGACGAAGCAAAGCGATTTGGCGAAGCAATGTGCATGACCTATGTGAGAACAAAAGAAACGAAGGTAAGGATCGCGCGGATATTCAACACCTATGGCCCGAGAATGGATGTGAATGACGGGCGAGTGATCTCGAATTTTATAGTGAGAGCCTTGAAAAATGAACCTATTGACTTGTATGGAACAGGAGAACAGACACGGTCATTCTGCTATGTTTCAGATCTTGTCGCGGGCTTGTGGGCACTTGCGACTAAAGAAATCAATACAGGTGAAGTGGTGAACCTAGGAAACCCCATCGAAATGACCATCAGGGAAATCGCAAATAAGATAAAGGCATTAACCGAATCGACGAGCTCTTTGGTCTTGAAACCTATTGAACTTGATGACCCCTTGAAAAGGAAGCCAGACATTTCCAAGGCGAAAGAACTTCTTGATTGGGAACCCATCGTACCGCTCGATGAAGGATTACGTAAAACCATTGAATATTTTAGTTCTGTTATATGAAAAAAGCAGTCATTGTTATACCCACTTATAATGAACGGGGCAATATGAAACAGCTTATCGAATCGATCATTTCAGTGAGTGCAGAAGTTAAGAACTGGGAGATTGCCTTGTTGATAGTGGACAGTTCGTCCCCGGACGGGACTCTTGATGAAGTGAAGGAACTGCAAAAAAAACATTCCCAAGTTCATTTCATCGAGACGAAAAAGGAAGGTCTGGGAAAGGCATATATTTCCGGATTTACCTACGCAATCGAGCATTTGAATCCTTTTGTTTTATTTGAGATGGATGCAGATCTTTCCCACAATCCCAAATATATCCCTGCATTCCTCCAGAAAATCGAGAAGGGCGCGGATTTTGTCATTGGCTCCCGCTACATCAAGGGGGGATCAATCCCTTCAAATTGGGGACTGCATAGGAAATTTTTTTCTATTGGGGCGAATCTGTTCGTGCGGCTTGGTTTCATGAAGCTTTCTACTACCGATTGGACAGGTGGATTTAGGGCAATTAAAGTGTGGGTTGCAAAAGCGGCATTATCCCATGTCAATTCCTATTCGGGATATGTCTTCCAAGTCGCACTCCTTGACTACGCCCTCAACAAAAAAGCAAGGGTGGCTGAAGTTCCCATCCAGTTTATCGATAGGACCGAGGGTGTTTCAAAAATAAATTCGATCCAATATATTTTCCAGACATTTGCATACGTACTTACCCATTCATCATTCATTAAATTTATCATTACTGGATTTTTTGGGTTTGGGGTAGATTTCGGTTTCTCGTATTTTTTCATAAATACGCTCCATATCGCGAAGGCGACTGCAACTGTATTTAGCGCCGAAATCGCCATTATCTGCAACTTTTTCATCAACAACTTTTGGAGCTTCAAACACAAAAAAATCGATGGGGGGATCTTCAGCTATATAAAGAGCTTTTTGTTGTTCAACTTTGTTTCATCCGGATCGATTCTTATCCAATGGGCGGGAATGCTTATCGCACTCCGTTTATTTGGAGACCAGGGGTCGTTGTGGATTATATATAAGATAGCCATTATTGCATGTCTGATCATCCCCTATTCCTATTTCCTGTATAACAAGGTCATTTGGAAGAAGTGAGTTATTTTTTTTCTGCATACTGAGAGGAAATCCACCCTTCTACGATACTATCAATTTTTATTTTATACCATCCCGTTTGTTCTTCCAATAATTCAAATCGCTGTCCTGGATTGACCCGTGCAGATTCACTCCCTTCAAGAGTTGGTTCATTGCGTACTCGTAGCCACCCTGTGGGCGTGTCGAGTATACGCACGGTATTTGCCGGCTCCGCTATTGAAGCGGCTGCGGTAGCAAGAGGGGAAGGCTCGATGATGGTGTATTGAGATTTTTGGCTTGGGTCAAGTGCAAGCTTGATATAGGCATGGAGCTGAAATCCAGGGCTTATATTGATCTTTTTTGAGCGTCTACTAAACCCAGGCATGAATACCGATAATTCATGGCTCCCCTCCACGAGGTTATCAAGCGTAAGGGGAGATACGCCCTTCTCATCATTATCTATATATATCAATGCTCCTGATGGCTCCGTTTCTACCTTGAGACCAGTGGATTTATTGAAAAAGCCCTCCTGCTTCGTCAACCAATATAAATCTGCCCATGAGGAAATATCCGTGCTTTCCAGCTGTACATCCACATAGGTAAGCGACCCAGAGAAGATGGAAACTTTCTTTTGCCACGAGGCTGCAGACGTCGCCACTCCGTCAGGGACTACTTTAAGCAAGTACTCACCCTCCTTGAAGGTGTTGATAAACGGGGTATTTCCTTTCATGACATTATCCATGAAAACGGCCGCACCGGGGCGCGAAAAAACCTGGAGCCTTCCTTCCTTTTTTGAGGCTACATCAAAGAAAAGCTTTATCAGCACAAATGCGACAAAAGCTATGCTTAAAATGGCAATAAATTTCAACTTCCCTTTCATACATCCCTATTGTAGTTCTTCGTTAACTTCATGACAAGTGATTTCTATTTCGAAAAATCGTTTGACAATTATAGGACTATTCAGTAGAATTAACTCTTATGATATCTATTACTGTTTCCCAATCCGCTTCCTTAAGGCGACTCTACAGGGAGAGTAGTAGGTATTGTTCTGCATAATAAACAACCCTTTCACTACTACTCACCCAGCCAAAAGCTGGGATTTTTTTTATAAATATTTTTAATCGACATGGCAGAATTTTTATCTAAGACAGGGACAGATGTACAGGCGGGCCTCTATAAAACAGCCCAAACAATCGGCTCACTTATCGCGTCCGAAGAACATATGGTTCATATGAAACCAACGTGCGTGTTGGGGTATATGAAGCATGGTCTTGCCACGTGGCTGGAGGATGCGGGTGGAAAAGTTGGAGGGTTTGTAAAGGTTATGCCTTGGCATCCCAATTTGGCGCAAGTTGAGGGCGGTCTTGAAAAAATGGAGGAAAGAGCTATTGAGAATATGGATAATGACAACTCCCCGACGGGGTTTGAATTGGGAAGTTTATATATACACCCGGAAGAAAGAAGACAACACCATGGGGGAAACCTGATCAGTGAGTTGACGCAGCAAGTCCATAAGAAACACCCCGGTAAGATGATATTCTCCGTCGTAGATAAGGAGAACGGGCCATCAACGAATCTTTTTATAAAGCAGGGTTGGATTATGCTCGGTGAAGATCAACTTCCCCGTTTCCATGAAAAAATGGGGATCGATGTGCTCCAAGGGTGGGAAGCATATGTATTTTTGGACCCTGAAAGCTTGGCTGTAATAACAAATTAATAATTACTAATTCACATCTATATCATATGAAAATCACGAAACTTTTTACTCAACTAGTCAAAATTTCGAGCCCCTCTGGAAAAGAGGAGCAGGTGAGTGTGTTTATACAATCATGGTTAAAATCACACGACTTCGAATATAAAGTCGATTCGATTGGAAATATATATGCCAAAAACAATAAGGCGGGTGTCCCACTTTTGCTTTGTGCGCACATGGACACGGTACAACCTGGAGAAAACATTCATCCGATTATTGAGGATGGCATTGTAAAGTCCAATGGGAAAACCATTTTGGGGGCGGATAATAAGGCCGCGCTTGCCGCTCTGTTAACCGCTCTCGAAGAAGGAACAGCCGAAAAGAATATTGAACTGCTATTTACGGTGAAAGAGGAAACGGGAGGGGGAGTTGAGTTTTTTCCCTTCAAATGGATACAGTCAAAACAGGCTCTTATCTTTGATAGTGCGAAACCATTGGGGGGAATCGTCCTTGGTTCACCGTATATCTATAATTTTTATATCCAGTTTATCGGTAAATCCGCTCATGCATCGACTCCTGAAGCGGGGATAAATGCATTTACCCCCGCATTTGAAGTATTATCTACCCTCAAGACAGGAACAATGGATAACGGGAAGACGACTATCAATGTCGGTCTAGTTTCTGGTGGAACAGGCATCAATACCGTGCCAAGCACTATCAGTATCAAAGGGGAAGCGAGAAGTTATGATAAAAAACTATTTGATAGTCATATTTCCGATATAAAGAAAATGGTCAAAGCCAGCTCCAAAAAATATGGAGTAGACTCCACATTCGAATTGAAGGAGTATTGCGCCGGATACACCCACAAAGAAAAGGAGCAGTTGAGCAAAAAAATAGCGGATATCTATTCAAAGCTGGGTCTGAAGACAGACTTCTATACCCATTCGGGCATAAGTGATGCAAATGTGCTTAATGCCCATAGCATTGAAACATATAATCTTACTGATGGGGTAGAGTTCCCTCACACAACAGAAGAACAAATTTCCGTCAAAAATCTTATAACTTTGAGTAACATCATAAAGAAATGCATATCCAATTTATAATAACCAATATGATATCTATTTCCTATCCCCCATTGTCTTTCTTGAGGCGACTCTACAGGGAGAGTAGTAGGTATTGTTCTGCATAATAAACAACCCTTTCACTACTACTCACCCAGCCAAAAGCTGGGATTTTTTAGAAATTTATATGTATCAATATGAAAATGAACAAAATGACAGTAAAAAATAATAAGGTGATTCTCGCCTTTTCTGGTGGGTTGGATACGAGTTTTTGTATCCCCTATCTTATAGAAAAAGGATATGAAGTTATTACCGTCACGATTGATTCGGGCGGCATGTCTTCATTTGAAAAAAAGAAGGTTCAGCTTAAATCAAAGACTTTGGGAGCGGTAAAGCATTATTTAATTGATGCAAAGGATTACTATTTCGAGTCAATGATTTCTTGGATAATAATGTCCAATGGACTGTATGAAGGTTCCTATCCAAATATAGTCTCTTCCCAAAGATACCACATTGTCGAGAAATGCGTAGAGATAGCAAAAATAGAAGGGGCAGATTATATTGCCGATGGCAATTCCGGAAGCGGCAATGACCAAGTAAGATTCGCTACTGCCCTCTCCGTTCTTGCACCATCCATCAAGCATCTGACGCCCATTAAGGATATTGGAGGTGACAGAGAGTTTGAAAAGGTATTCCTGAAAAAGAAAGGTTTTTCTATTGAGTCCCTATTCAAGAAATACACTACCAATACCAACCTTTTAGGTATCTCCTATTCTGGTTCAGAAATAGATGAGCATAAGGAGCCGGACAATGACATATTCCAATGGGTAACAGGAAAAAAGTCGTCCGAAAACAAATACATAAAGATTGGATTTTCCAAAGGACTGCCCATCTCGATAAACGGAAAAATGGAAAAAGGGGCAAAAATTCTTGAAGTCTTGAATGGGGAGGTGGGCGCCCATGGATTCGGAAAGGGTTATTACACGGGCGACTGTATGATCGGGATAAAGGGCCACCTCGTTTTTGAGGCACCAGGAATACTTTTCCTTATCGCTGCACATAAAGCCCTTGAGCAATATGTCCTGACAAAACCCCAGATACAAAGCGGGGCTCTCTTATCCGAACAGCTCACTGATTATATGTTCAACGGGAAATGGTTTGATCCGGTCGTGATGGATCTTAAATCGTTTTTTTCATCCCAACAAAAACAAGTCGAGGGGGAGGTCACTATGAAGCTTGAGTATGGGAACGCGCTTCCCGTATCGGTTACGACCGAAAATTCTCTTATCGATACGTCGATCGCTTCCTATGCTCAATCAAAAAGCTGGTCGAAAGAGGATGTCGATGGATTCATAAAGCTCTATGGACTGCAGACGATTATCGCGACAAAAAAACAGAAAACGAAGGGAGGGCTAATAATATGATGGATCATCTGACCAGCCTATCCTCCCCTTATTTCGTACAGATAATCGGGGGGGCTGGAATGAAAATACTGAGCCTTAAGGAAAAGACCCTTATCGCAGAGCAAGTGGTCAAACTGCTCAATCCCTATGTTACTGAGGGCCATATGGTGGGCCAGACAGTTCCTGGATTAATGTCCTATTTGAATACTGGTCTCGCGGTCGTTGCCGTGACTCCTTTTCTTGAAGTGATGGGCTTTGCAAAATTATTCAAATATGTCTCAGCCAAGGACAAATGCATTCAAGGGTACGAATTTTCATCCTGGGTCTCGAAAAAGAAAGGAGTAGGACTGGAAATTCTGAAAAAGACACTTAAGGTATTTTATGAGGGAGTCGATCTTGGTTCTGATCTATTTGGAGTTTGCTCTGTGGACAATCCCAAACCCCAAAAGATTTTGATAAAGGCAGGAGCCACTCCTATGGAAAGACCATTCTATGTGCCTAATTTGCTTGAAGCCCAAACAGGGAAACCGCACAAAGAAACAGTTATAAATTTAAAAACAATCCCCTTTTGAGGGAAGATATCTTATGAAAAACACGAAAATATATGGAGGGATCTATTCCCAAGGCCCCTCCAAAAAAACGGATTTATATATCATGGATCAGCAGATGACTCTGTTGGAAAATAAATTGGCTCCCTATTACATAAAGGAGACAATCGCACATAATCTGATGACGGCAAAACAGGGTATCGTACCAAAAAAAAGTGCGAAAAAGATTCTGAAAAATCTATTGAGCCTTTTGGGTCCTGCAAAAACAGGAAGCCTCGTCGATCCAGCTGTCGGAGACGTGCATGAAAATGTCGAGAAAATACTGACCGATTCAATTGGAGAAGATGCGGAGTGGTTCCATATTGCCAGAAGCAGAAACGACCAAGCCACAACAGATCAGAAATTGTATACAAAGAAATACCTTTTGGATATCTTTGATGAATTGGGAAAGCTTGAGTATATCCTTTTGAATAAGTCGGATCAATATAAAGACACTGTAATGCCTGGCTTTACCCATATGAGATCTGCGATGCCTTCAAGTTTTGGTTTTTGGTGGCAAGCATATCTAGACCAGGTTCTCGATTTACATAAGGTATTGAAAAGCGTTTTTGAGATTTACGATGAATGCCCGCTTGGTGCGGGGGCGTCATACGGGGTTAATTGGAAGATTGACCCATCCTTTACCGCTCCTATGCTGGCATTTTCGAAACCTTTGGATAATGCGCTGAGCGCCATCAATAACAGAGGTATAGAAGACGCGAATATCATCAGTCAATTGGCGATACTCCTCACCATTCTCTCAAGAATGATGGAAGATCTTATCATTTGGAGCATGCCAGAGTTGGATTATGTACATATCTCTGAGGAGTTCACCACAGGTTCCTCGATCATGCCCCAAAAAATGAATCCGGACATCGCGGAAAAGATAAAGAGCAAAAGCAGCAAGCTGATAGCAAACCTGAGTCATGTCCTTATTGCCATGAAAGGCACTCCATCAGGGTACAACAGAGATTCAGCAGAAAGCAAAATCGCCATCATGGCCTCGCTTGAAGAAACCCTCGGTACGCTCTCGATTACATGCGATCTGCTGGAAAAAGTTTCGCCAAATAGTGAGTCGATGAAGAGGGGGGTAATTTCAAGTTTGCCGACCAAATTGGCTGATGTTCTGGTTTCAAAACTGCATATTCCCTTTAGAACCGCCCATAAGATTGTCGGGAAGACTGTCAGTCTCGTGAAGGGAAGCATCAAGGACATCGATAAAGCTACCGTAGAGGCCGCCATAAAGGACATGACGGATAAAGAGATGTTTATTGACCAAGGTCTCATCGATTCTGCCTTGAATACGCAAGAAGCACTAGATCAGTATCAATATGAAGGGGCGGCAGGCCCATCTTATGTGCAAGCTGTGAATACGAAGCTTAAACAGGCAATAAAGAATTTATGTTCATGGACCAAGATTCAAAAAAAAATACTTATAAAGGCTGAGCATGATTTATATTTAGAAGTTATAGACTTTTGTAAAAGTTAAAGGTGAATTATGTTATCATATACCCATTATGGAAGATAAAATTAAGCAAATAATCGTGAATGCCGTATCAAAAGTCCAGGCTGATTTTGCCGGAGATATCCAACTTACCACTCCCCAACTCCAGTTCGGTGATTTTTCCACGAATATCGCGCTCATTTTGGGAAAAAAGCTCAAACGGAATCCTATGGAGATGGCTGAGGAAATCAAATCCCACATTGAAAGTCAGGATTATGTCGAATCTATCCAAGTGCTCAAGCCGGGATTCATCAATGTTTGGCTTTCAAAGAATGCCTTAGTAATCCCCTTGGAGGAAGCTGTAAAGAGTACCTTTGCAATCCGTGCCTTTTTTTATGGGAAAGAAAAAAAAGTGATGGTTGAGTTCGCACATCCCAACACCCACAAATTATTTCATATCGGACATCTGCGAAATATTTCTACGGGCGAATCCGTCGTAAGGATGCTCACTGCAACAGGGAACAAAATAATCCGCACCAATTATCAGGGAGATGTAGGTCTGCATATTGCCAAATGCCTTTGGGGAATAAAAAAGATGATAGAAAAGGATGGCGTTTCCTTATTCGAAAAACTATCGCTTCAAGAGAAGATAAAACTTCTCGGGAAGGGTTATTCAGAAGGTCAAACAGCCTATGATGCCGATGAAAAGGCGAAAGCGGAGATAATCGACATAAACAAACACATTTATGAAAAAGACTCCCCAGAAATAACCGATCTATGGACCACCACAAGAGCCTGGAGCCTCCAGTATTACGAAGAGATATATAAGCGTGTCTACTCCCATTTCGATCGATGCTATTTCGAAAGCGAAGTGCATGAACAGGGACTGAAGACTTCAAAAGAACTTCTTGCAAAAGGAGTGCTAGAGAAAAGCGAAGGGGCTGTGGTCTTTAAAGGAGAACCGTATGGACTCGATACGCGTGTTTTCATCAACAGTCTTGGTTTCCCGACATACGAAGGGAAAGAACTGGGGCTCGCCGCAAAAGAATTCAGCGATTTCGGAAATCTGGATAAATGCATTCATGTCGTCACCCCTGAACAGACAAGCTTCTTCAAGATAACCTTTAAGGTCGAGGAGTTGCTCGACAAGGAAAAATTCGGCAATAAACAATATCACCTTGCATATGAATGGGTCAAGCTAAAGGAAGGAAAGATGTCATCGAGAACGGGAAATGTCATTGAGGCGGCATGGTTATTGGATGAAATCAAGAAAAAGATCCTTGAGAAGTTCGAGAATGCTGGAGAGATCGCTGAAACACTTGCAGTAGCTGCAGTGAAATATTCGTTCCTCAAAAATTCAACAAATACTCAGGTCGCATTCGATATTGATGAGTCTATTTCCTTGGAAGGAAACTCTGCCCCCTATATCTTATATACCTATGTACGTACGCAAAGCATCTTAGGGAAAGAGACAGAAAATTCCGGACAGTATCCAAAGGAGATTTCTCCTGATGAAAAGCAGATGATGCGACTTATCTATCAATATACCGACAAGGTATATAAAGCGGCATCGACACTTTCCCCCAATCTGATTGCGGGATACTTGTATGAACTATCGAGAGAATATAATTTGTTCTATCAAAAGAATCCTATCCTTAAGGCAGAGGCGGATCAGAAATATATCCGACTCATGATAACAAAGGCAGTCGCATCAATTATCAAGCACGGGCTTGATTTGTTGGGAATAACCACCGTTCAGAAAATGTAATATGGCATATTTTATCTGTTCATCCTGTCAATACGGAGCAGCCTCGTGGATCGGGAAATGTCCCGGTTGCGGGGAATGGAATACCTTACAGCAAAAACAGGAGGAGTCTCAAATCACGAGAAAAAAAGCTTCCCCGACACAGTTTTCCCAATTGAAAAAACTGGATAAAACCAAATCCAATAGACAGTCAATGGGGATGTTTGAGTTTGATCGGGTACTGGGAGGAGGACTCACGCGAGGCGAAGTCGTACTTCTATCCGGAGAGCCCGGAATTGGGAAGTCGACATTGCTCCTCCAGATTATCCGTAAAAGCCTTGCTATCTATGTTTCCGGGGAGGAATCACTTGATCAGGTCCAGCATAGAGCGGAACGGCTAAAGGCCGACATCGAACATATATTGTTTTCCGATGAGGCAAATATAGATAAGATACTCTCGGGGATAGAAGCCCAAAAAAAAGCACAGTTCGTCATCCTCGATTCGATCCAAACCCTTTATACAGATGACGTTGAGACACCACCAGGCAGCATCAATCAGATTAAGGAAGTCATGAACAGAGTGATTCCCTTTGCGAAAAAAAGCGGCATCCCCTTCCTTGTCATCGGACATGTAACGAAAGACGGGGACCTAGCCGGACCTAAGACTTTGGAACATATGGTTGATTGTGTATTGTCTCTCGAAGGAGATGCCTCTTCACCATTTCGGATTCTCAGATCTTCAAAGAATAGATTCGGATCGATAGATGAGATTGGGGTTTTTGAAATGAAAGAGAATGGATTGAACGAAGTGAATTCCGCAACGGCACTTCTTGAAGAATCATCGAAAAAAGAGGTGGGAAAAGCGATCGTGGGGATTTGTGAGGGGAACCGGCCGATGTTCCTTGAAGTGCAGGCACTCGCCGTACCGACAACCCTTTCTATACCTAGACGTGTCGCAAAAGGAATCGATTTCAATCGCGTCCAACTCCTTATAGCGATAGCAAAAAAATATCTCAATCTCAAGCTGGATAGCTATGACATCTATTTCAATGTCGTGGGGGGAATACGCATAACCTCTCCCCTGGCGGATGTCGGAATCATAGCGGCTCTCTATTCCTCCGTGCTGTCCAAAACAGTGAGGACAAACCAGGTATTCATTGGGGAGGTGGGATTGCTCGGTGAGATCCGATCAGGGTATTTAGGAAAGAAAACATCATCCGAGGCAAAACGATTGGGTCTCAATCCCCTTGACCAGACCCACCTTACCTCCATCAGGGAAATACAAAAATTTATTGCGTCTTCTTGAATATTTTTGTTATCGTCGTCTTTTTTCCGTTTGCCCCTACGACTTCGATTGCAAGAGTATTCTCCTTTTGTTTGAGTGGCATCACGTAATCGAAAATGCCCTCTTTGTTTTGATATATCCTTTCACCCATGATGGTAACCACAGCCTCTTTCTCGGTCTTTCCCACGACCTTTATCATCAACTCTCTTTTGAAGGTGT
Source organism: uncultured Gammaproteobacteria bacterium (assembly GCA_964553365.1). Classification (GTDB taxonomy): domain Bacteria; phylum Patescibacteriota; class Microgenomatia; order UBA1406; family GWC2-37-13; genus JAKBEU01. The sequence continues at coordinate 5,080 of CAZKKK010000012.1, read as the reverse complement.
CACCTTGCGGCGAAAGTATTTGGATGGTGGGAGGTTTGAGATATTGGAATAGTTGATAGGAAAAATATCCCAGAAGAAGGATGCAGACAAAAATAAATCCCGCGACGATGGTTTTTTTTGAATCAGAAGACAGATAGGAAGTCGAGACTCGTTCCTTGAATTTGATTTCCTCTATGCGCTCATATTCGCGTCTGAAAAAAGCAAGGATCTTGCGTTCATCAAGTCCCAAAAAACGGGAGTAGTTCTTCAAAATCCCCGTTACATAGATGCGTGAAGTGAAGATATTCCATCTGTCCTCCTCAAGTGCGCGGATGAACTGTTCCCGGACCTTTATGTTTTTTTCCACGTCACGAAGAGTCAATTTTTTCCGTTCACGAGCATCCTTCAGAAGTTTTCCAACAGAGAGCATAATATAAGTCTACAAAGTTTAAAGTCAAGAGTCTATTTATTCTTTTACTCGTTCGCCGTATTCACCTGTTTCTGGATTTACCGTTATCATGTCTCCGACTTTTACGAACAAAGGCACCATGACGGTGACGCCTGTTTCCACTTTTGCGGCTTTCTTTGCTCCGGAAACAGTGTCTCCCTTGATAGCATCTTCCGTTTCGACGATCTTGAATTTCACGGATGTGGGAGGCCTCATAGTAAGAGGCTTATCGTCATACATGTATACGTAATAGCTATTGCCTTCTTTCATGAATTTAGCCACATCTCCTACGATAGATAATGCGAGGGTATATTGGTTATATGATCTTTGATCCATGAAATATACATTTTCCTGATCTTTGTATAGGTATTCCATTTCGATACAGGAGACATCCAGAACATCGACGCTTTCGTTTGATTTGAAGGCGTAATCGATATTCTTGTGTGTGATGAGGTTCTTTATTCGGGCTTTCATAAGGGCAGATCCTTTTCCTGGAGAATAGAAGTCTGCTTTTTGCACTTGCCAAATGGTATCAAGATGCTGGATGAATTCTCCCTTTTTCAATGCGCCTGCGCTTGTTTTCATGTAATTCGTAAAAATGGTAATTAAGTCCCTATTGTATATCAGGACAATTCTTTCTGCAACTCTTCCAGAAGCTTCTTTGACTTACCCGACATCCTCTCCGGAACGGCGATGGTATAAATAACATACAAATCTCCTTTGTGTGACTGTTGAGGATAGACTATCCCGTGATTGCGAAGTCGCACCGTCGTACCGCTCTTGGTGCCAGGGCGGACACGTAAGGTGACGGGTTTTTCCAGCGTTTCCACTGTCAACTCACCACCCAATGCCGCAAGAGGAAACGATATTATCTTTTCTATATAGACATCCTGGCCTTCTCTCCTGAATTTGCTGTCAGGCCTTACCCGGACCATAACGTCAAAATCCTCAAATCTGATTTTCATCCCATCATCAACTCCTGCAGGGATTTTTATCGTGTGGTTCTTTCCCTTGATGACGGTTTCTTTTGCGACTCCATGTACAGCCTCCTGAAATGAAAGCTCCATCTGATAGAGATCTCTTCGCTTTCTGCTCCGTCCACCAGCTTGCCCACCAAACCCGAAAAACTGCTCGAAAATCTCAAATGGGTCGCTTCCTCCGAAATCGACTCCCTCGAAGGGATTTTGTCCCCCACCACCTGAAGAATACGTATAGGAAAATGGACCTTGTTGTTGTGCATCCGCGCCTCGTGAATGACTTCCGAAACCACCCCTCTCAAATCCCTCTTTTCCATATTGATCATACATCTGTCTTTTTTGGGAATCGGAAAGGACTTCATAGGCGTTGTTTATCTCCTTGAACTTTGTTGCAGACTCCGGATCCTTGTTGCGATCTGGGTGCCATTTCAAGGCCTGCTTGCGATATGCAGCTTTAATTTCAGCATCAGATGCCCCTTTCTTTAATCCGAGTAGTTCGTAATAATCCATATCTGTCGTTCAGCCTGTAACATATAACGCGAAACATATTCTATCACCCTTTCCCAAAAACGAAATCCCGAATTGCTTCGGGATACCGTTTTCCAATCTCTATCTTCGCCCTTCAGTTAACTTACTACTTGCCCTTCCTCTACATTCTTTTTTTCCTCCGCTGGCTTCACGTCTTCTTTTTTTTCTGCGGTTCCTGCTTCTGCGGGGTTAGCTTGGGGAGCTTTTTCATCCTTCTTGTACATATATTGCCCAATCTTTTGCAGCTCATCAGAAAGCTCAGAGGTCTTTTTCTCTATCTCTTCTTTATTCCCTTTTTCAGAAATATCTTTCAATTCCTTAATCTTTTTCTCTACGGTTTCTTTGAGCTCTTTAGGAGCTTTGTCTCCCACATCCTTGAGCGATTTTTCTGAAGTGTAGATAAGGTTATCCGCTTTGTTTTTCACTTCGATCTTCTCTTTTTCGATTCTATCATTTTCTGCGTTTTGCTCTGCTTCAGCCTTCATCTTTTCAATCTCTTCTTTTGTCAATCCGGTAGAACCCGTTATCTTGATCGCTTGGGTTTTGCCAGATGCCTTATCTTTTGCTGTAACAGTAAGCAGACCGCTTGCATCAATATCGAACGCAACCTCAATCTGTGGGACTCCTCGTGGAGCAGGTGGAATGCCATCCAGGATGAATCGTCCAAGTGACTTATTGTCTTTTGCCAATGGTCGTTCTCCTTGTAGGATATGAATTTCTACCTGCGTCTGATTGTCTCCTGCTGTTGAGAATATTTCGGTTTTCCCAGTGGGCACTGAAGTATTTCTCTGGATAAGGGGAGTGGAAACGCTTCCCAATGTCTCGACACCTAAGGTAAGCGGAGTGACGTCTACAAGCAATATATCCTTGCCTCCCACGTCTCCTGCTATGACTCCCGCTTGAATGGCAGCCCCTACTGCAACCACCTCATCAGGATTTACTGATCGATTGGGATCTTTGCCAAAGAAGCTCTTTACGACTTCGACGACTTTAGGCATTCTGGTCATTCCTCCAACCATCACCACCTCGTTGATATCAGAGACAGTGAGCTTAGCATCACTCAGACATTTCTTTACTGGTTCGAGTGATTTTTCAATCAGGTCGCCAACCAATGATTCAAGTTTTGCACGTGAAATCTTAATGACGAGATGCAATGGGCCTTCTTTCCCCTGTGTAATAAAGGGGAGATTTATTTCAGTCTCCATCGATGAAGATAACTCTATTTTTGCTTTTTCCGCTGCATCTCTCAGTCTTTGAAGCGCTTGCGGATCTTTGCGAAGGTCCACATTGTGTTCCTTCTTGAAATCATCTGCAAGGCTATCGATGATGACCTTATCAAAATCGTCTCCTCCCAAATGGGTGTCACCGTTCGTCGATCGGACTTTGTATACACCTGACTGCGCATCGAGGTCCAATTCAAGAATTGAAATATCGAAAGTTCCTCCTCCAAGGTCAAAAACCGCTATCGTGTGGGTGTTCTTTTTATCAAGCCCGTATGCCAGTGCAGCCGCAGTTGGTTCGTTGATGATGCGGACAACTTCAAGGCCTGCGATCTCGCCCGCTTGTTTGGTCGCTTGACGCTGTGCGTCATCAAAATAGGCAGGAACGGTAATGACCGCTTGAGTGACTTTTTCTCCCAAGTATTTCTCCGCATCCGCTTTTATTTTGGAAAGTATCTTTGCTGAGATTTCCTGGGGGCTGAACTGCCTCCCCTCAACTTCCACAACCGCCATATCATTCTTCCCTGCTTTTACCGTATAGGGAAGCCACTTCATATCTATCTGCACTGATGGATCGGTCAATTTTCGCCCGACCAGCCGTTTGACTGAATAGACGGTAGATTTTGAATTAAGGACCATCTGGCGTTTCGCAACGTCTCCGACAATGTTCTTTATCGGATCTACGATTGAAGGGATAACGTTCCGCCCTTCTGTAGAATGAATAACTTTTGGAGCTCCACCCTCCATAACTGCAACACATGAGTTGGTTGTTCCGAGATCTATACCGATTATTTTGGACATAGTTTTAAAATGTAATTAATAATGTGTAATTTATAATTTCTTTTCAGCTTTCTTCGATACAGTAACATGTGCAACCCGCAGTAGTTGACCATTGTAGTTGTACCCCTTTTTCAAGACTGCGATTACTATATTGTCTTCTTCCCCTTCCTTCATATCGACCACCTCTGCAGTGTACGGGTCGTACTGCTTATTCAGGACCTCAATCTCTTCCAATCCTTCATTCTTGAGCATTTTGTTGAATGAGTCCTTAATATGAGCCAAATTCGGATCCTTGACAAATGCTTCAGCTCGTTCAAGATCATCAAGAAATGACAAGAGCTTAAGGATCACGGTCTTATTTGCGCTTTTGGTCCATTCTATCCGCTGACTTTGTACACGTCGCTCATAGTTCTGATAATCCGCGATCGCCCGTAGGTATTTTGCCCTATATTCCTCTACCTGTCGCATAGATTCCTCACATTTTTTACATTCTTCCTGTGTACATGTACATTTTTCGCAGGAACCGTCATTGTTCGGCTCTGTCGTGCTTTTTCCCTCTTCATTTTCTGTTGTCGCTTCGGTTTTTTGCTCAGCTGGTTTATCTGTCTTATCTTTCATAGTATTTTGTAAACTTTTAAACGTTGATTCCTAGTTTCTGTTCCTTCATCATCTCTTCCAATAAAGTAGAAAAATACTTTATTTGAGGAGCGATGAGGTCGTAATGCATCCGTTTTGGACCCACAACTCCAATAATCCCTTTTATGTTGTTTGCCTCGAACTCCCCGAAGATGCTTGCGCAAGAATCATAAATGGGATCGGCATATCCTTCATCCCCAAGGACAAAATAGATATCATGGTTTTCAGTTGCGCCAAATCTACTCAGTAATCGCTCCCAATATTCCATCTGCTCCAACCGCTGGAAAACCTGTTTCTCCATTTCCCGATCGATATACTCCTGAATGTTCAGCAGATTTGCAAGTCCCGCAAAATAGATGTCTCCTGCATTGGTTGTCGCAAGCGACACCAACCCTGTCCTATGGGCAAGTACCCGTGTGGCTTGAGTAAGCAACTTGTGTATCTCCCCTCTCTCATCCCAGACACTGTTTTTATAAGCCACCTCATCAGCAGTAGACATGTCTTTCTGCTTC
>CAZKKK010000011.1:0-18984 GCA_964553365.1 uncultured Gammaproteobacteria bacterium | reverse complement strand
TCTATTCCTATTCGATCTTCTTCATCCATATACTAGTGATATATGTCGTGACGAAAATCTTCCACTTCACCTTTAATTGGGTCACTTTTTTCCTCGCGGTGACAGTGATTACGGCGATTGTACAGATAGTCTTTAATAAGACTATTTATCTTTTCTCCACATTGAAAAGAGGACCTACAATCTGAATATTCGCAGGGGCACGTAGGTTGAAGAAATCTTTAAACTCATTCATAGCAAAACTATCATTTTTCCCGTTTCCACTCACCGATATATTTGTTGTCCTTCCATATCCGAAATCAGCGCTCACATTGACGTTCTCTATGGTGGAATAGGCAGCTCCTCCCAGTTCTTGTTTCACGCGAGCTGCATCCCAGGTGTCGGTGCCTGCTGGATTGGGTTGATCTGGCTGGTATAAATGACTTCGGGTACCTGAATCTTTTCGTGCAAGAAGAATTACATTCACGATGTCGGCAAGTTCTTCAGGTTTTAACCAAGCAGTTTTACTATACTCGGATCGTGATCCCCAATCACAGTAGAACCAAGGTGACTCGCGATCATATGCTTTATTTTTTAATTCGTCAAAACTCCCAACTGATCCTTCAAAATCATTTGCATGTTTCGTCCAATCAGTAGAAGACCATCCAATTTCACCAGAACTATAAACATATCCTCCATGTGTTGATGAGAACCAAGCCTTTACTGGTGCTCCTCCTTTAACCATTACTTTCTTCGCTGTTTCATTTACGGCCGTTTCCCATGAGCCTGTCTTAGGATTTACTTGAAACGCTTGACAATATTCATTAGCACAAATAGTAGAACTCCCATTCCCTGTTGCGGCCATAACATAAGATCTTGCAGCTATAGCCTGTGCCTTCAATACTTCTATCGGCCAATCACCAGGAACCTCATAAACTCTTTTTACATAATCCTCAAGATTGCCACTCCAAATAACATTTCCCTGATTAAATCCATTCCCATCATTTACATTTATATTACCATCAAAATCTTGAAATGAATCAAAATTATAATATGCATTTAGAATTGATTCATATTTATCTCCCTTATCTGCTCTTCCTTTTGCCCCGTATTGATTCATTCCCACTCTATTTGGTACTCCAAAAGTGAAGAAGGCAAACTTAGGGCTGAATCCGGGGTCACGTCCATTTGTTAGATCGCTATCACATCTCCCTGCAGTATTTGCAGATCGAGATATATTTAGGCTAGAAAGTTTCTGAGCGAGGATTTGTTGTTGTTGCGCGGTAAGGGATGCGATTTTACTTTGCAGTTCCCCAAGAGTCTTTTTGGTTTTTGTTACCTCTCCTGCAAGGAAACTTGATTGTTTATCTACTTCCACTTTCACCGCCGCCAACTGTACTTTTTCAATCTCGAGCTGTTTTTTCTTGTCACTTACCTGTTTGACGAATACTGCGATTCGGATAATGGCTTTTTTGTCTTCGTCAACTAACGTTTTTTGATAGAAATAATTCTGGAGTGATTGCGATATGTTTTCCGAAAGAAGCAAATTCACTATGGAAAAAGTGTTTTTCCCCATGTTTTTGTAATAGGACTTCGCGCGTTGATTAAGAAGAATCTGCTGGGTAGCAAATGCCTTTTCCCCTTCCGTCACCTGGTCTTGTTTCTTTTCGATTTCGCGTTCAACGAAAGAAACTTGCGCTTTTATTCCATCAAGTCGTTTTTGTAAATCCTGGAGTTGTTTTTCATTGGTTTGATTTGCTGAACTAATCTCAGAGAAGGTTTTTTTGAGGTCTTCAAGTTGTTTCGTGACATCATCAAGCTGGTCCGCATATAAAGGAAGAGCGATAAAGAAAAAAATGAGGAAAAAAATACACAGAAAAAACGCTCGCTTCATGTACTAAGTATACAGTGGCTCGTGATGGGTGGATAGTACGAAATTGAAAATTGTCTTGCACTTATTCTTCTTGTATACTGATTCTATGCGGAAGATACTGTTATCCTTTTTTGCCTTCATTCTCTTTGTTCTTGTTTCGTCTCATACCGCTTTTGGAGCAGACCCACCTCGTTATGCCTCCTGCGATGCGTGTGGCTTCTGTCCAAAAATAAATAAGCTTGATCCATTAAATCCTATCTGTGAGATAACAAAAATAGATCCTCTCGATTCAACTAAAACCATCAATACATGGCCGGGCGATTGGGGAAATTGTGCTAAATGCCTCTATCCAGATCTGTATCCACTGAGTGTCTATCCACCCGGAAGTAATCCTCCGATACCGAATACTACATGCAAGACACTCCTTGTTGATCCTGATCCGGAAAAAAATACACCCCTCTACCCCATAAAGGCAGGAAGACAGTTCACTATGTTGGGATGCATCACTTCAGGAACGAAGGTTGGATTCTTTGAGTCAACCGGGGCTTCTAGTTTCGTTCAGAAACTGCTGGATGTGATATTCGCTCTCGCTGGTGGCCTTGCCCTTTTGTACCTTATATATGGAGCTTTTATTATTCTTACATCTCAGGCAGATCCGGAAAAGCTTAATTATGGGAGACGTCTTATCTATGGAGCGATTGTGGGACTGATTATTACGTTTGGGTCGGTCTTTATTGTGAATATCATCGGATCAGGACTTCTCCGTATTCCTGGTTTCAGTGGAGCTACTGCTCCGTAGGAGCAAGTTATTCTTTCTTTCCCGCTTTCTTCATGAAGGCTCCCGTGACGAATGAGGCCCCAAAGAGAGGAAATAACACTATAGGGATTCCCGTATTGGGAATCGAAGTTGGTGCGTTTGATCCTGAGTATGGTTTATAGTTGGGATCCTGTTGGATCTGCTTCTGAACGGAACCATTATTATATGTTACGACTTTTGGTACGGCTGTCGGTTTTGTTGTTGGATAAGCCTTTGGTGCAATTGTAGGAGTGGCTTTAGGCTGACTGAAAAACGAAAACCATGGTTTTGAAGTTGGTTTTGGTGTCATATAAGGAGTAACGGTAGGGGTGATTGTTGATGCTGTCTTGGTGGTGGGGAGATTGAATCCTTTTATATTGAACTTGCCGCTTGCAACCACGATAAAAACTGCAACGACAACGAGACCGAGAATGAACGAAAGGGCTTTATTGAATTGTTCCATAGTATGCGCATTATATCATTATAGGCTATATATTGCAACTCAATTTGACATTTATGTTCAAGTAAGGAACAATGAAGTATGGATAGTACGGTTCCCCAGGGTAATCCCCAGCTTATTTTCGCTTGGAAAGCGCCACTTCGTGCCTATAAACGGAGAAGTAACAGTATTTTGCGGTTTTATGTCGCGCTTTCCCTCCTTTTGAGCCTAATAGTGTTCTTTTTTGGAGATCGGGTGCTTATTGTCCCCATACTTACCTTACTCTTCCTTTTTTACGTTCTCACCATAACTCCTCCTCCAGAGGTTGATAATCTCATCACCACCTTCGGTATCGAAACGGCGGGAATCTCTCTTCGGTGGGAATTTTTATCTCACTTTTATTACACAAAGAGGTTCCATTTTGACGTCCTTACCCTCGTAAGCAATGCTCCCTATTATTACCATGTATTTTTAATAGTGCCTGATAAGAAGATAAAGATGCAGATAAGCTCTATTCTTTCAGAGCATGTTATGTATGTAGAAAAACCACATCGTAGTTTCACTGATAATGCAGTCGAATGGTTGTCCAATCTTATGCCTGATGACGAAGGTTGGGAACGAGAGCGGCCATCTTCTGCCCAAAAACCGATACCGACATCTCTTTCACCCCAAAAAGCCGCGACCATTTAAGTAATCCTTCATCAGTTGAGACTACAACTCCATCCAACTCTTTTGCGAGGACAATGATGTCCAGATCGGCGACACTATCCAGAAATCCGACTCGTGTTGCTTGTCTGTACCTATCTCTAAACCCTTTTATCTGTACTCCGACTTTTTTTTGGAACTCCATCTTTGTGGGCGATTGCACACCCATAAACGCATGGGCGGCTTGCTCGATTTCTTCCTCCCCCGTTCGAAGCCCTCGATAACTTCTGTTTCGGATATCATCAACAAGTGTATAAAAAACTGATGCCGGAAATTGGAATGAATCTATATTGGGGGATTTGACGGTAATCTCCGCCAATAATTTTTTGATTATCTCCTGCTCCTTATTCTCGAAAAAACTTAAAAACTCCTCGACAATCCGTGGGGGCATATATAGTTTTACATGTGAACCGCATAAAGTGATGTTTTTCATCACTTCTTCTGTGGTAGCGCCAAATAGGAGCCCAGCCTGCATATTAAAGAACAGATTTGTGTCGAGGATATAGGGTTGCATAGATATAGATATATAATACCACCTAAAGAGGGTATTCTGTTCATAAATTATATGGCATCTGCTTAATGCAATTGCTAACCGTGGCTAGGTTTTTATAGTGATATGTTTTGTATTACATTGACCCCTTGTATTTCTACCTCTAGTGTTCTACAGTTTTGACTGACACTACAAATATGAACTGTTTATTTTGCAAAAATAGCGATACAGAGGTGATTGAGACACGCCTTGTTGACGAAGGCGTTGCCATCAGAAGAAGACGATCATGCCCAAAATGCCAAAAAAGGTTTACCACATATGAAAGAGCGGAGGAGTTTCCCATCCTTGTCATAAAAAAGGATGGAAAACGGGAACGCTTTAATAGGGATAAGGTACGACTTGGCCTACAAAAAGCATGTGAGAAGACGGTTGTCACGGCGGCCCAGATCGAAGAGATGATATCCCATATAGAACAGGAATTGAAACAACGGGATACTGCCGAAGCGGATAGCTCAGTTATTGGGGCACTGATAGCGAAACAATTAAAGGCAGTGGATAAGATTGCATACATACGGTTTGCCTCGGTCTTTAAGCGATTTGTGGAGCTGGATGATTTTCAGAAGGAGATTAAGAAATTAAGTTAACAATTTATTTAATGTATTAATACATTTATAACATTCATATGAAACTTACGGGAATTTCAGAAAAAGTGTTTCTTGACCGTTACTCCTTAAAGGATAAAGCAGGCAAACCTACAGAAAAAAAGCCTGACGATATGTGGAAACGAATTTCAAAAGCTGTTGCCGCTCAAGAAAAAACACCTGAAGGTAAGAAGAAATGGGAAAGAGAGTTCAATGATGCAATGAGGGACTTCAAATATGTCCCCGGAGGACGAATCCTTGCAGGCGCCGGAACCGGATATGATGTCACATTCTACAACTGTTTCGTAATCCCAAGTCCCAAAGATGCCCGAGGAGGGATACTGGACTCCCTCAAACAGATGGTTGAGATAATGGCACGTGGTGGCGGTGTAGGGATAAACTTCTCTTCCCTTCGGCCCCGTGGATCCCGGGTAAAGAAAGTCAATGGATTTTCTTCTGGTCCCATAAACTGGGCAGAACTTTTCTCGGTTGCTACAAAAGACATCATTCAACAAGGTGGCACACGCCGTGGCGCATTGATGCTGATGTTGTGGGATTGGCATCCAGATATCGAAGAATTCATCACGGTTAAACAAGATCTGAAACGCATCAATGGCGCAAACTTGTCAGTTTGCGTTTCCGATTCCCTTATGGAAGCGGTCGAAAAAGATGCGGATTGGGATCTCGTATTCCCTGATACGACTGACCCGGAATATGACGAAAAATGGGACGGTGATATTTTCGTATGGAAGTCATTAGGTAAGAAAGTTATTGTCCGAAAAACGGTGAAGGCGCGGTTCATCTGGAATCTCATCGCTGAAGCAGCATGGAAATCAGCCGAACCAGGGCTTGTTTTCATGGAACGATACAACAAATGGCACAACAACTGGTATTGGAACAGAATCAACTGCGTCAATCCTTGTGGGGAAGAAGGACTTCCTCCATGGGGAGTGTGTAATTTGGGATCCATCAATCTATCAGCTCTCGTCAAGGGGAATGATGTCGACAAAAAAGGGACGTTTGACTTTAATGAACTGAAAAAAGTGGCACGTGCGGGGGTCCGATTCCAAGACAATATCATCGATATGGACCAGTATTTCTTCGAAGGAATACGCAAGACTCAACTTGAGGGAGAACGTCGCATAGGGCTCGGGACAATGGGATTGGGAGACACTCTTATAAAAATGCACATGCGTTATGGCTCAAAGGAGTCTCTTGCATTCATAGATAAGGTATACAGAATCATCCGAGACGAAGCATATAAGGCTTCAGCGGAAAACGCAAAGGAAAAAGGGGTATTTGCAAAATTTGACAAAGAACAATATCTTAAGGGAAAGTTCATCCAAACACTTCCTGAGGATATCCAAAAAAATATCTCTGAACGAGGGATCAGGAACTCCCTTCTTCTGATGCAGGCACCGACAGGATCCACTTCCCTCATGGTGAATACGACATCTGGAATCGAGCCAGTATACGAATTCGAATTCATACGAAGAGACAGGCTCGGAGAACATATCATTAGACATTATCTCTACGAAAAATGGGTGAAGAAACATGAAAAGGAGTTGAAGGAAGGCAAAGTACAAAGACCAGCTTGGTTCGTTTCCGCACAGGAACTTACCCCAGAGGAACATGTGAATGTCCAGGCGGTAATCCAGAAATATGTGGATGCCTCCATTTCAAAAACGGTAAATGCCCCTAATAGCCATACTGTCGAAGACGTAAAACGTCTTTACATGCTTGCCTATAAACAAGGATTGAAGGGTATCGCCTACATGAGAGAAGGATCACGTGAAGGAGTTCTTGAAAGAATGGACAAGAAAGAGGATAAGAAGGCAGAAATAGTTGCGCCTGTATATCAAGTGAAGCCCCGTCCAATGGTCGTTCATGGCTCAACATATCGCATGAATACCCCTGTGGGCACCGCGTTCATCACGATCAATACCAATGGTGGCACCATCCCAGAACCATTGGAGGTTTTCATCAGTATCAGCAAACCAGGAAGTGATATTTCCGCAATGGCTGAAGGCCTTGCCCGCACCATTTCTCTTGCGCTTCGATTCGCTTCAAGTATACCTGCAATGGATAGAGTGAAGGAAATAGTAAATCAATTGGAGGGAATTGGCGGAGCGAGGGTTACCGGATTTGGGAAAGATAGAATAAAAAGTCTTCCCGATGCTGTAGCGAAAGTATTGAAAATGCACTATAACATGGAGAAGAACAAAGAGGAAAAAAAGGACGAGCTGCACCTTGTTACCGAAACGACACAGGCTTCCCTTATCCCCTCTCCACAACCGAAGGGATTGTTTGATATATGTCCCACATGTGGAGAAGCCTCTTTTGCCCATGAAGAAGGATGCAAAAAGTGCTATAGCTGTGGATATTCAGAATGTTCATAATATGGCAATATATACGCGAACCGGGGATACAGGGACGACGAGTTTATTTGGGGGACAACGTTTGTCTAAGGCTGACACACAGATAGAGGCATATGGATCCCTTGATGAGCTTACTACCATCTTGGGAATGCTCATTGTCCATATCAGCGACGGTGAAGAAGCGCGGTTTGTTGAAGATATCCAACGCGATTTATATGTCGTTATGGGGTTTCTCGCAAATGCCCCCACGAAACTGGAGAGCCAGGAGGGCAAAATTGTCCAATTTGAAAATAAGATCGATTCGTTGACCAATAAACTCCCTCATCTGAAGAATTTCATTCTCCCGGGAGGGTCTCTCGCATCCTGTTGGGCACATATGGCACGCGTACATTGCCGGCGGGCAGAGCGAATCATCATCCGCCATTTTCTGGAAAAAAAAGTCATGGAAAATAAGGATGCCCAAGTGGTACTCAAATATCTCAATAGACTGTCTGATCTCCTGTTTACCTATGCTCGGGTATTTAATAAAGACAAAGACTCAATTTCTAAAAAAATATGAAAAAGAACATTCTAATTGGGATTTTTTTGATTGTCCTGTTCAGTACGGCATTCGTACAATATAAAACGACATCCATAAAGGAAAAGACCATCCCCATTTTGCGTGTCTCTGTCAAACAGACAGTACCGGTCGATGGCAAAAAAACTCAATCTACCTTATCGCCCAAAAAAGGAACGACCGCCCTCCAGCTTCTATCCGCTTCCCATAAAATTATGACCAAGGGAGAAAAGGAAAATACATATATTACTGAGATAGACGGAAGAGCTGCCGCTGACACAAGTAGGGAATTTTGGGCCTTCTACGTGAACGGGGAGCAAGCCCAGGTTGGTGCAGGAAGCTATCTGGTAAAAAATAATGATACAATAGAGTGGAAAATTGAAATGTACTGAAGATGAAAAAAATTAATGTGGAAACATATCTGTCTTTCTTCGCAATCATTCTGATCGCCGTATTTATGCGCCTTATCCCTCATATTCCCAATGTTTCCCCTGTAGCGGGCCTGGCACTTTTCTCTGGTGCGATTATCCCTCATTGGATCGGGTTCATCATTCCTCTTTGCGCAATGGTTATCTCCGATTTCTTTCTTGGATTCCATAGCGCCATTCCGTTTGTCTATGGAAGTTTTTTGTTGATTGCAGGAATCGGATTTCTCCTGAGGAAAAAAATGTCACCATTAAGAGTGGGCGTGGGAAGTATCATGGGGTCTTTTCTGTTTTTCATCATTACGAACTTTGGCGTTTGGGCAACCTCTTCCATGTATGAAAAAAGCGTTGGGGGATTATTGAGGTGTTATTATATGGGCCTTCCCTTCTTCCGCAATACCTTGTTGGGAGATTTGTTTTATGTGACTATTTTTTTTGTGGGATATCGAATTGTGAGATTATTAATTGTCTTGATGTTGCCATCCCGATTTAATCGGGAAAGGCATGTTGGAAACACTGTGTAATTCAGTGACTGTGCCGCAGCGGTGATCCTGAGAGAAATCAAAGGGAAGTCCGAAGACCGATCAAGATGTAGTTACACGAGCCATGTATCCGTCTGCACGCACAGAAAGCACTCAGTATAATCTGCCCCCTTTTCTCGCCTATCAAGCAAGTAGCCTTGCAAAAAAGGGGTATAATCCTGCGGAGGCTCAAAATCTCAATCGGATAACGTCAAAGGAAGTACGGAAAAAAACCTTGGAAAGCAATCTTGCGACAATGGTGAATCATGTCTTCGAGGATTCGGCGGTTTCATTCACTAATTATTATCAAATGAATAACAAAGGGGAGGTCATTTCATATCCCGATAGCGAAGTACTCCATATTGACCCTGATGAACGAGGAGGACTAAATGAATTCGGTATTAAATCTGCCGTCACTGGCGCATTAGAGAATCCCGATAAGGTAGTCCTGCTTTATAGCCCTCCTGGCCCCGTGGTTTTTGACGATAATCCCCATAACAAATTTAAAGATATAAAACCGTACACGGATGGCCAGCTATATGTGATGTACTCTGATGGAGAGAAAGTAAATAATGTTGCAATAAGTATTTCTGGTGAAGGAGAGAAATGGATATCCCAGATAATGCCCCATGAATATCGTGAAGCGTCTTCAAGGGTGAGCGCAATAGAAAAGGTGAAATACTATATAACGCACCCGCTTCTTACGGGAAAATCAATTGATGCTTTTTTGACGAGTCGTTGGGGCTCACAGGATAAAGTCATATTTAAGAATAAGGATGGTATTGAGTTTTCTTTGCTGCAAACGCTCAGCCTCATCCATCAATCGCTTGCAGGACAAATGCAGCAATCCCACATCGTTGATCGAGTCCTGCAGCATTTTGATATGGAAAATATATCTATGCATGATATAGATAGGATATACGGTGCCCTTGCCCAGCACTATATGAAGGAAAACAAGTTAGAGACTATGACTCTTGGAGGAAGCTGCGGGGGAACTGAGATCAAGCTTGATATTTTTTCCCAGGGATTGGAAAGTCTTTCTACAAATTTCAGGATGATCACTCAAGGGGAGAATATACTCAAAGTATCACGCGATTTTCGTGATGACCCTAACCTTTGCAGGTGCTCTGCAGCATCTGGACCTCATTTCCATTGCCCAGGAGAGAACAAGAAAACGAAAAAACCATGTTCGCATGCGATTGAGGTGGGAAAAGATATAACAGCCTGTCCTTCATGTGGCATAGGAAAAACATGTTAAGATAAGATATGGGCGCTCAAAACTATACCCCCGTCGATGAATTGGTAAAAAAACATAATGAGATGAAATATGGGACCGGTTCTCCTTCCAAGGAGTTCGTTGTTCCTTCCCCTGAACATGAAATCGCAGAGGTTGAAGCTCCGGTTGAGCAAGTGTCGTCGGAAAAGGTCGAAGATTATGCGCAACCTAAAACAACATCCATAAAGCTGCCCCCTGATCTCAAAAAAATGGGAGTAAAGACGTCTGATGACAATGACAACCAATTCAGGGAGGCTCTGTATAAAATCAAGCTTCCAATCAGTGATGAAAAAATAATGGATGACTTAAAGGCAAAACCAACCGAATCAAAACGGTGGTTCGCAACAATCTTGCTTTATATATTGGAGAGGGCACACCTTACATTAAAGAAAATCGGGACAAAGGTTGTGCGCGTCTTTAAGACTAATTAGGCTTGAACCTTACGCAGTTCTTCCTCAAATCCTTCTTTTCCCATAGCTCCCGAAAACTGTCCAACGATCTGTCCGTCCTTGAAGAGGACAAACGTGGGAATGGAGAATACTGAGTATTGTGAAGCTAAATCTCCATTTTCATCGACGTTTACCTTATAGAAAAGAACTTCTTTCTTTTCTTCTGAGAGTTGATCGATAATGGGACCCGTCATTTTGCACGGACCACACCATTCCGCAAAAAAGTCAACGAGTATAAGTCCTTTTTTTTCAAGGACGTCCTGCTTAAAAGTGGTTTGCGATGTGTGTAATGCTGCCATAGGTTAAAACTATACAAAGCAACGCGTCTTAAGTCAAGCGAAAGAATTTGCATACTCCATGATCTTTTTTTTCCTATCTGCGAGAGAAAGGATACTTGCGACTCCAGGTCCATTGATGCAACCACCTTCGCAAAAAAGGATATCGACGAATCGTATTTTTTCATTCTCTGCAAACTCCTTCAGCAATGCTTCACAATTCTTATATCCCGAGACGATACGTATCTCATCATCCTTAAGGACGGATCGAATCCCACTGCTCTCCGTCAATCCTCCATCGAATGGATAAATGCGCGTCGGCCCTTCTGAGATATCAAATTTGTCCTGTGGATTTGTAGCTATGCTTGACAGTCCTTTTTCCTCCAGTATCTGGTTTAGCTCCTTATATGTAAGGACCAACATGTTTAGTTCTGGATAGTCTTCACTCGCTTCCAATTTTTTCACGATACAAGGACCGATGAATATTGGTTTACAATCGGGATATGTTTCATGAACGATTTTCGCTGTTGCGACCATTGGCGAGTCTGCCTGAAAGGCTAAGTATTTGAGAACTTCCGGATGTTTTGTCCTGACATAACGAACAAAGCTTGCGCAGGGACTCGTGATAAACCGACTCGTAGGATTTGCTTTCAACAACTTAGCGACGGTTTCGTTCGTTCTCTTTGCCCCTGCCGAAACTTCCACCACATGTTCAAACCCCAAGGCTTTCAGTTTTGTCACTATTTCCGGATATCCATACATGAGGGGAAAGGATGGGGCCACCATCGCAACCAGGTGTTCTCTTTTTTCCAATAACATTTTCAGTTGTTCACTATCGGTCATGGTTTTTTAGAAATAATGGTATGAATTCCAAGCGCTAAAATGCCCCCCAGCAGTGCCGTATACAATTGAAATAGTCCCATTAATTGGAGAAATATCACAGGAACAATTTTTATTACCGTAAAAAGATAAGCGATGGAAAATAAAAGAGCTGTTTTAAGCAATGAGCTCCCCCCAATTGAGATGAGAACTGAATATTTCTTTTTCAATAAATAACTGAAGGATTGTATTAGTACATAGTTTGCCATCCATATGATAGGGAGAAAATAAAGAAGAAAGACGGTAAATTTCCCAAATAGGATGCCGTTCAATAAAGCCCCAATGCTTGGCAACATGACCATAGGGAGTATTTTTTTTGAGCTTGAACGCAACACGAATAAATAAAGAAGGGTATTGACGATTGTTCCTGTCAAAAGTTGTGGCCCTGAAATCAAAAAAGGTATGAGGAATGAGGTTGTCAGTAACGAATATTCTATTATTTGGGATGTTGTTTTAGGAAGAGCTATTGTTTTTGGTTCCATGTATACACTATACCACACCGCTCCAAAGTGATTTTTCCAAATCTACCCTGTTCCCTTTCAAAATAACCCCTTCTTCTCTAAGCATTTTCATTTTTGTATGGATTCCTCTTCCTAAGGAGTATCCTGTAAGATTCCCATCTTTCGCAACAACCCTATGGCACGGTGTATGGGGAGCATCAGGATTATTCCTCATAAATACCCCTACTGCCCTGGCGGCTTTCGGTTTCCCCGCTAGTTTGGCAAGTTGCCCGTATGTCGCAACCTTTCCTTCGGGAATCTTTCGTGTCAGTTCATAAACGCGTTCCTTGAATGTATTTTTCATGGCTCTATTATGATAATTTTTGTTCGTACCTTATGTCCAGAAACTATGGTTATCTTTGATTTTGATAGTGAAAAATATGTGGATAACATGTGAATAACCCCCTCATTTGCCTTTCCCTTTTCCGGGATTTCCTTTGTATGGACTATAAAATGTGTTTCATCCATCTTCTCAACTCTTTCCTCTCGCGCTTTTGGTTTTACTTTCACAAATATTTTCATGAACAGATTAGGTTTATTTCCTTAACTAATTGTAGAGCTCTTTCTGGAGCATCTCCGATATGATGGGAAACGTCAAGGAGACTGCTTATCTTTTGTTTTGTTAAGTATTTTGCAAGGGTTTTGTTATTTTTCAAAAGTTCCTCCATGGGATTTCCCCTTCCTTCTTGAATAGCTGCCCATGCCACCATGGAGATTCCTCTCAGTGTTTCATGCATTTCCTGGCGATTGGCGCCGTTTTTTACCGACTCCATAAGAAGAGTCTCAGTCGCCGCAAACGGAGCATAAAGATTCAGGTTAAGCAATATTCTTTTTTCGTTGATGACGATTCCTGAAAGGATTTTTTCCGTGGTAATAAGCATCTGGTCAATCGCCAGGAATCCTTCAGGGATAATGAGCCTTTTATTCGCGGAATCATCGAGCGTTCGCTCAAGATAAGACAAGGTCGCATTTTCCAATGCGATTCCTGGAAGCTTTTCAACATAACGGCCCAATGAGCAGATATTTTCTGAATTGATTGGATTTTTCTTGAAAGGCATTGCAGAGGAACCTACTTGTTTTTTTCCGAATGATTCCGACCACTCCCCTATGTTCGGAGACTGGAGAATGCGTAAGTCACCTGCGAATTTTGAAAGGGCCGATGCGCACACGGCTAAAACTGATAGCGCCAAATAATCGAATTGGCGTGGATATACCTGGGTCGAAATCAAAACGGATTTCAGCCCCAATTTTTCCATCACTTTTCGCTCCAAAAGCGTTGCCGTCATCTCATTTCCCTTGAGGAGCGCTTTATAACCAGCCGCCGTACCCACGGCCCCTTTCATTCCTTTTCCCTTGATCTCGTTTTGAACGAATTTCAGCTGCCCTAATACCCCTAAAAGATCTTGGGCGTAAAATGCCATCCTGTACCCAACAGTTGTGGGTTCCGCTGGTTGAAGATGGGTATATCCGATACAGGGAAAGGCCGCATATTTTTTTATCAGGTCTGAAAATATCTCAAGTACTGATTTGATTCTTGTTTCCACTATTGCTAGTGCCTCTTTCAGTCTGAGCATGTCGGCATTATCGACGATATCCATGCTTGTTGCGCCCAGATGTATTTTCCCTCCTCCAAGGAGAGTCTTTTCCGAAAACTCTTTTATTGCCGCCACGACATCGTGTCTCGTTTCCTTCTCTATTTCCAAAATTCTTTTGATATCTATGTTTTCCTTATTCTTTTCGAGATCCTTTATCTCTTCCTTAGAAATAAGGCCCGCTTCATGTTGCACTTGAGCCAAGGCAACCCATATTTCCCTCCAAAGTTTATATTTATGCTCTTCACTGAATATGGATCTCATTTCTTTTGAACTATATCTCCATGTGAAGGGTGAATTGTAAGCGGAGAAGTCTATTTCCTGCATACCTTGTATATTACCATATTCCGATTTACCTGAGAAACCTTACCTAGTGATTTGGAAAATTGACAGGCTAAAGCTAAGTTTACGTGTAGAATATCTATATGAATTTAGACCTTCTCAGTTCCCTAGACAAGTTGCCGGGCTGGCTCTCTATACATGAGGGTCAGTTCCTTCATAAGGCTGCCATGATGGTAAAAAAGAGAGAAGGAGCGATTGTCGAAATCGGCAGTTTCCAGGGAAAGTCAACGATCTATCTCGCAAAAACCGAGCAGCTTGTCTATGCTATCGATCCTCATGAAGGTAAATTGGATCATGGAAGAACCATTTTCCCGACCCTTACCGCATTTCGAAAACACATCAAAAAATTCGATGTTACAAACAATGTTTTCCTCATCAAGGAAACTTCTCTCTCCGCCGTAAAGAATTGGAATAAAAAAATAAAACTACTCTTTATAGATGGGCTTCATGATAAGAAAAATGCGGGGTTTGATTATAAGAATTGGTCACCTTTTCTCATAGATGGAGGAGTGGTTGCCATGCATGATAGTTTCTGTGGATGGAAAGGTGCGCAAAACGTCGCCCTCAACGGTATCGTGTTGAATGATTGTTACGGAGAGGTAGGAGTGGTCGGCTCTATCGTATATGGGATAAAGGGGAAAGGAAATGCCTATGCTCAACTTAATAGGATGCGTATCCGCTTTTTTATTCAGGCCGCCTTTTGGATTCACTCGAAAAAAAATATCCCACCTTCGCTCTCATTTTTTCTCATACATCGAATGATGAAATTATTTCTTCTTAATCGATTTACTTTTCTCAGGGATTGATAATCCCTTTGCCCATTCGTCGTCCCTTTCCAATTCTCCTATGGCCAAGGGGCTTTTGTTCACAATAATATATTGCTTAATCAAGTTTGTGAAATGGCTATATAATGAAGCATGTGGGCGAGAGCTTCGGCACATTGAAAAAAATGATACATAAAACAGCTCTAAAAATAAGATATCCTAAATTCCTGCTTTTATTCGTAATCTACGCCATCACAATTATTTTTTTTTATAAGCAAAGTTCCTACCTTCCCGTTCATAACCTTCTCCTCTCATTTGGCTATTTTGGAATATTCATAAGCGGATTCCTTTATGCGTATGGTTTTACTGCGGCTCCTGCTACGGTCATCCTTCTGGCCCTTGCCAAGCAACAAAATTATATATCTGCAGGAATGGTTGGAGGAGTTGGTGCATTACTAAGTGACACTCTTATTTTTATATTCATAAGACATTCATTCATCGATGAAGTTGAAAGATTGAAGAAAGAAAAGTTCATCATCTCTTTTGGAGTATCTGTAAAAAAAGTGCTGGGATCATTCACACACTATTTGTTACCGATAGTCGCTGGTCTATTAATCGCATCCCCCCTTCCAACAGAAGTCGGTATTGCATTGCTCGCCTCCATGAAGCGCGTCTCAATGAAAAAGTTTTTGATCATTGCTTATTTATTACACACTTTAGGGATCTTCATTATTCTCTTCATCGGAAAATCTCTTTGATTCGTTGTATCTTTTATCCTTGTCTCCATGAAATGCTATTTGTGGCTTAGCATTTAGAGCGGCCACCAATTCCCCGAAGAAATAGGGCATATATATATCCCGAGGAATTTCAAGTTTCACTAAGGCGCAGTTCTTGGGAATTTTTTCCGCTTGGAATAGAGGGAGTGTCTTTCTGTCTGCATTAACGGTTACTCCTATTCCGGCAAATTCCGTATGGATTGCTATCATCTGAAGTAGCCGTACGACCTCCCCACATTTCATTGGGCAAGCTAGTGAAAAAGGGGGAAGTGATTCAGCCATCGCTGCCTGAAGTATACATCTATTCAAAATAGAGGTCTCAAATATGATTAGACTGACAGAGATTCTGTCCGTGTGGACGGCCTATTTCAAAAAAACAAATGTTCCACTAATATTTTTATTCCGATCGAAATAAGGATTAGTCCCCCTATGATTTTAACCCTGCTTTTGAAAACTTTCCTTAACTCCTTGCCGGAATAATACCCGATGAACGAGGCAAAAAAAGTGATTATCCCAATAGTGATAATTGATTGAATGATAGAGCTATGTATAAAGGCCAAAGTAATTCCAACCGCAACCGCATCAATACTCGTGGCGATGACAAGAGGAAAAAGTGTCTGTAAACGTAGAGCATTTTTATGCTTTATACTATTTTCTTTCTGTCGAGATTCAAGGATCAATTTTATACCAATGGTGCTTAATAATAGGAAGGCAACCCAATGATCGATATTGGAAATGATAAGATTGAAGCTTAACCCCAAAAGGACTCCTAATAAGGCCATTAGGGCCTGACCTATTCCAAAAAAAATGCCGACTTTGAACGAATTTTTTATTGATACTCTTGCCATTTGCGAACCTTCAACGATCGCTACTGAAAATGTATCAAAGTTTAATCCGATAGCGATAAGAATCGAAACAATCATGATTTATTCAGTATAACAAATAGGTGGAAATGGATTCATTTAGCGAAAATAAAGTATTGCCAGGCTCACCAACCCTAATATTGACCAGAAAATCATAGGAATCGATCCGAGTATGGCCATTTTTTTATTCATCTTAAATAATGGAATGGTTTCCTTAATGAATGAAGCATAGAAGATAATAGGTAATAGATAGAGCAGATTAAATGTTACAGGCCTCCCCTTGGCGACGAGACCAAATAGGGCCGTTGCCAACAAACCGACTAGATACCATCCCACAAAATTTTGTAAGGGAATTCCGAAGTAATCGCTTCCCTTTTCCCATTGCCACAATTTTTTTACATTCACATACGTCGGATCCATGATGAAATCCAATGAAACAAGAACGAGCGGCGTAAGAAAGATAGCTGCTCCCTGGGGTAATGAAAATGCTTGAGTTATAAGAATCACCACATTGAAAGACATATATTTCAACAGTACCCAAGAAAGCGAAACCTCAAGTGGATAAACCCCTAGGAATCTTATCTTTGATGAAAACATGGGGTGATTAAGCGTATACCAGTACTTTATTCCAAAACAGCGCAGTGGAGTCTTTAAGCTGAGCAGCTCAAAAACTGTACTAACAATAAATGTTAGGAGAAACAAGTAAAAAATATGGGGGCCAAATAAGTAATATCCGTGTATCCCAATAGCAATAATACTGGAGATTGCAAAATAAATGAATTTTCCCTTGAACCAGAGAACGAACATGGGCAGTAACAGGACAATGCCAATCACAATCACATATATATCTTTCATACGTAGCAAAATTGTATCAAAATTCTGAGATACCGCTTTCCCTTCGTCGAGAAAGAATCCTATTTTCTTTCATTCCCTTTTTAAACTTTAACCATAGTTCCTTTTGGAATAGGTCATCACTGAACAGAAGAGATATGTAATCAAATCCTAGACTTAAAACAACGGGGATATATTTTGGATTGGTGATAAGTCCAGCTAATAAATTCCTAATGGATACTCCCTTGTCTATAGCATCCCACAGTCCATCTGGGGACAGGTTGGCGATAAGGAATTCTTGGAGCTTTGCCGTTGCAGCCGCTCTGCCAACGCCAGAAATAGCACCCTCGGTTTTTCTTTTGCTTAAAGCCATTTGTGGACCAAAAAAGGTCTTGGAATGTGCAAATATTTTTTCATAAGGATTTTCTCTTGAACCATTTAGTCTCTTTATGATTGCTTCGGATATTATTTTGGCATAACCATCAATGCCACTAATCAAATAGCCATTAAGGGGATTGTTTAATCCTAATGCTTCCCCAAATAGTAGTAGGTTCGAATCATGTTTTAATTTTCTATAATCCAAAGGTTGCTGGCTGAATACGCCAGAAATAACCTCAGATCGAGTAGAGGCGTCTATGGCTATACCCCGCTCATTAAACCAATCGACATATCTCTGCAACAATTTGAGTGGTTGACCTCTATACCATGCTCCTGCATCTTTCATCTCTCCTTCCCACCCTACTACGATTTCAGCTTTTCCATTTCCAAGCGGCATAATCCACCCAGCTCCTTCTTGAGCGCCTAAGTCAATTTGCTTTGGGAACCTGTCAGCGAAAATGAGAGTGTCTTCTGGGCCATTGTACTGCACATTCGCCCCATAACAATATCTAATTTTTCGTTTATTGAAAATTTCATCATCAATCAGCCCAGTTAACTTCGCCACTCGTGCCCGCGCACCGGTTGCATCAACCAAGATGGCGGCTGAGGTTGATTGCCCATTTTGAAATTTCAAATCCCAAATATCTGTGTCATTTTTATGTGCTTCAGCGAGGGACATTTTGCTTGCTAGCCTTATACCATCTACTCTTGCACGATTTTTTATATCTTGTTTCGAAAGAGTAATAAATCCACCGGGTCTGTTTGCATCCGGGACAAGTGATTCAAGAGTTTGAAGATCTGCGGCACCCCCATCAAAGCGAGAATATCCAGTGATTGGTACACGAGAATTTATTTGCCGATTATATTCTTCTTGCAAACCAAGCGATTCAGCGGCAACTCTAGTGGTTAGGTAATGAACATTCTGTGACCTATCGCCGCTCTCACTATCTACAAGCAAATAGTCGATACCTCTCTTTGACAGATGCCTGGCAAGCGTAATCCCACTGAGTCCGCCGCCAACGATTACCACTTGGTAATGATTATTCAGTGCTTCTTTAGGCCTGGAAAACTCACGAGGTGTTTGTTCTTGGATAGACATGGAAGGATACATTATACTTAAAATAGGCTGTCACAACAACCAGGCTGATGTTACTACCATCATCTCCGGATAGTTCTTTATATCCACTCATCGATGAAATGGTCTTAAAATCTACGAATCATATGTCGTTCCGGGATAAAAGGTGTTCTTAACAAAGGGA
>CAZKKK010000010.1:0-19345 GCA_964553365.1 uncultured Gammaproteobacteria bacterium | reverse complement strand
CCGGAACCTGATGATGATGTCATCCGAGTGGGTGAACGCGCATTTTCCCAGCAGGGTGGCTTACGTGTTCTCTTCGGAAATATTGCACCAGATGGTGCGATAGTCAAGACAGCGGGGGTCGAAAAGGAGATGATGCAGTTCAAAGGAAAGGCAGTGTGTTTCGAATCACAAGAGGATGCATTGGTGGCCATCCTGAAGAGGAAGATAAAAGATGGAGATGTGGTGGTAATCCGCTATGAGGGTCCAAAAGGAGGTCCTGGAATGCAGGAAATGCTCTCCCCTACCTCGGCAATAAAGGGATTGGAGATCAAAGCTGCACTTGTCACCGATGGGAGATTTTCGGGAGGTACCCGTGGGCTTTGTATAGGACATATTTCTCCCGAGGCGGCTGCACGAGGACCAATTGCACTCATCAAGGATGGGGATATTATTGAGATAGATGTAGACAAGAATATGATCGATGTATTCGTTTCGAAAAAAGAACTGACCTCTAGGAAATCAAAGCTCAAGAAGTTTGAGCCAAAGATAAAAAAAGGTTGGCTCGGAAGATATGCAGCTCATGTCACATCAGCGAACACTGGAGGTGTAATGGATAATACGTTACTATAAATTATTACCAATTCAATATAAGTCCCTATGACAAAGATTACAACTGTCCAAACCCCGAAAGCACCGCTTGCAGTAGGCCCCTATTCGCAAGCGACCAGATATGGAGATCTATTGTTTTGCTCTGGCCAAATCGGCATCGATCCAAAATCGAATGTTGTGGCAACGGGGATCGAAAAGCAGACTCATCAGGTTATGAAAAACCTGAGTGCAGTGCTTGAAGCTGCACATTCCGGATTGCATATGATTCTCAAAACTACCATATATCTTTCGGATATGGAGAATTACAAAACGGTGAACGAGGTATATGGATCCTACTTCATGACACATAAACCTGCTCGAGCCACCGTCGAAGTATCAAGGTTACCGAAAGACGTATTAATTGAAATCGATGCAGTTGCTGTCGCAGAGGAATGAAAACATTTGAAGGTGTGGTCTCAACAATATTCCCCGATGATATCAATACGGATGATATCATACCGGCATGGACGTTACAGGAGTCGATAGACCATACATTCTTTGCCAAGCATGCATTTGAGAATTTCGATACCGGTTTCCTTTCTCGATGCAAGAAACATAAGAAGAATATCGTCGTTGCAGGAGAAAATTTCGGGTGCGGCTCATCAAGAGAACAGGCAGTGTATGCATTGAAAAAAAACAATGTAGTGGCGGTCATCGCAAAATCATTTCCCGACATTTTTTATAGGAACTCCCTCAATAATGGCCTTATCCTCATTCAGGTTGCCGACATCGCCCCATTTTCACAAGGGGCATGCTGCACGATTGATTTGACGTATAGAAAGATTATCCTCAGTAAATCGTCTATCCCTTTCGCGATGAGCGAGGATGATGCAAAAACGTTTGAGCTGGGAGGGAAAATAGGCAGGATAGGAGCCCATCTCACTTCCCTCCTCAAGGAGGGTAGCAGAAGGAGCGACTTCACTAAGCCTAAACTAGTCAGTACGATTCCTCAGACCATTGTTGAAAAAATCGTAAGCGATCATGTCGGCAGGAACGTGCATGCAGGAGAGAAGATAAAGGAACTACCCATCGATATACTTTTTTTCAATGAGGTCATCGGACCACCGGCCATAAAAAGTTTTGAAAAAACATTCACGAAAATATTCCAGAAAAGTAAAAAGACCATACGCGTTTTTGATCCACAACGTCTCATCTTTATCCCCGATCATACGGTTCCCTCTTCCTCTATTGCAGTATCCGAAGGGATTGACCTCATGGAGCAATTTTCTAAAAAACAGGGAGCAAAATGCTATAAAGAAGGAGACGGCATCGAGCATATCGTACTCATGGAGGACGGATATATCGTCCCTGGGGAAATAGTATTGGGTACCGATTCACATACCGATACCAATGGGGCGCTCAATACGCTTGCGTTCGGAGTGGGTACGACTGATGGCAGCTATGCGATGGCAACTGGACATCTCTATGATTTCGAAGTCCCTCCCACTATACGCTTCAACCTTAAGGGTCATCTGAAAAAGGGAGTTTATGCAAAAGACATCATCCTTGCGACGATAGGTAAGCTGGGAGTGGATGGATGTGTGAAGCGAGTCGCAGAATTCGGGGGTCCCGGAATGAAGAATATCTCAATCGAAGGACGTATGACCATCTGCAATATGGCAGTCGAGATGGGAGCGCGTACGGGCATTTTTGAATATGATAGATTGACCGATGAGTATGTAAAGAAAAAGGCACGGTTCCCCTATAAAATCTATACTCCGGACAAAAAATACACCTATGAAAGGGTTATGGATGTCGACATGTCCTCTCTTGAACCACAAGTGGCTTTTCCTCATAGTCCGGGAAACGTCTTTCCCATTTCATATCTAAAAAACAAATCCTACCCCATCACTGATGCATTCCTTGGGGCTTGCACCAATGGCCGTTATGAGGACTTCGTCGAAGGAGCGAAACTATTGAAGGGAAAGAAAATATCCCCTAACGTAAGTTTTGTCGCTATCCCTGCTTCACGCAAGATCTATAATCGCCTTTTGAAGGATGGAATTCTGCAGATTTTTGCTGAAGCGGGAGCGAATCTGGAATCGTCAAACTGTGGTCCCTGTTTCGGAAAGCACATGGGAATCATCGGGAAGAATGCACAGATGATATCCTCATCTAACCGGAATTACATAGGGCGCATGGGGTCGAAGGACGGGAATATTTTCCTTGCGTCCCCGGCAACTGTTGTTGCGTCAGCTATTGCAGGGAAGATTGTGGATCCCCGAAATTATTTATAACTTAATTCATAGTATGAAAAAAACGATTGCAGTATTGCCAGGAGACGGAGTCGGCCCAGAAGTGATAGCTCAGGGGATACGAGTCTTGGGAGTTGTAGCAAAAAAATTTCATCACGAGTTCATCTGTCGTGAAGGCTTGATTGGTTCGATTGCGATTGAAAAAACAGGGACTCCCCTTCCTGATGAAACGCTTTTGCTGTGTAAAAAGGCGGATGCGATTCTATTTGGTGCGATTGGGGACCCGAAGTATGATAATGATCCGACACTAAAAGTGAGACCTGAACAGGGGCTTCTGAAATTGCGCAAATCACTTGGTCTCTATGCGAATATCCGTCCTATACTGACATATAAATCGCTTGCAGAAAGATCTCCGATAAAAAACAACATCTTGAGAGGAGTAGATTTTATCGTCATACGAGAGCTTACGGGAGGGATATATTTCGGGAAAAAAGGGAGAACCAGTAAGGGTGAATCTGCCTATGACATCTGTAAGTATTCAAGAAAAGAGATAGCTCGTATAACTTATATCGCATTCGCACTTGCACAAAAGAGGAAAAAGAAAGTCACTCTTGTTGATAAAGCAAATGTACTCGAGACTTCACGTCTCTGGAGGGAGACGGTCGATGAAATCGCAAAACAATATGGGGATGTTGTTCTTGAAAAAATGTTTGTCGACAACGCTTCGATGCAGATGATCAAGAACCCTTCTTCCTTCGACGTTATACTGACTGAAAACATGTTCGGTGATATCCTCACCGATGAGGCTTCCGTATTGACGGGTTCCATCGGCATGCTTCCCTCGGCATCAATGGGAGACAAAGTCGCACTTTATGAGCCAATCCATGGTTCCTATCCAAAAGCGGCAGGAAAAAACAGCGCCAACCCCCTCGGAACTATTCTGTCTCTTGCGATGATGTTCGAATACAGTTTTCAAGCCAAAAAGGAAGCGCTTTGTATCCGTAAAGCGGTAAATAGGGTACTTGAATCGGGTATCGGGACAAAAGATATAGCACGAAAAAAAGTCGTGGGGATGAAGGAATTGACGGATGCCATTATCCAGAATCTGGATGGTTAAGGGGTTTTTGTGGGAGTCGTCACTGGCGTCCCGAGGATTGCAGTTGT
Source organism: uncultured Gammaproteobacteria bacterium (assembly GCA_964553365.1). Taxonomy (GTDB): domain Bacteria; phylum Patescibacteriota; class Microgenomatia; order UBA1406; family GWC2-37-13; genus JAKBEU01. Next base: position 15,359 of record CAZKKK010000010.1, on the reverse strand, counting down.
ACAGTTTGCCTTGCTCTCCGTTCCCCGTGTGAAGAACTCTGTCTTGCCGAAATAACATTGTTTCTCGACGACTCCTGCTGGCTTCTCATACCAATGAGCTCCATACTTCGTGAGCAGATATGTCATCATCCTATTCCATATGGGGGCAGCTCCCGTGATACCGGATGCAAGGACTTGGTTCATTGGGGTATTGTCATTGTTTCCCACCCATACCGATACGACGAAGTCAGGCGTATATCCGATGGTCCAATTGTCTTTTTTCATATCAGTCGTCCCGGTTTTCACCGCAACCTTATATCCGGGGATCTCAAGGGCAGACCTGCTTCCAAACTCCAAGCGTCGTGCAAAATTATCCGAAAGGATGTCTGAAAGGATATAGCTCGTCTCTTCGCTGACCACTCGCTTACCCATTGGATTGTTTTCAAAGAGGACTTGGTTTCGTGCATCATAGATACGTTTCACTCCCGTCACATCCACTCGTTCCCCTTGGTTCGCGAATGTTCCATATGCGGTTGCCATATCTGTCATATACACTTCCCCTCCACCCAAAGTAAGGGAAAGTCCGAATCGGGATGAATCGTTCCATGTGGAGATTCCCAATTTCTTCGCGAACGAAACCATTTCATCAATTCCGAGGGTATTGAGCAACTTGACTGCGGGAATGTTGAACGAGTTCGCAAGCGCATAGCGCAGAGGTACGCGACCATGGAAAAGGCCATCATAGTTCACAGGAACATAAGGAGCCGATCCGGGGATGCCAAATGCCGTCGGGACATCATCGATGATGGATGCTGAAGTAAATCCTTTTTCCAAAGCGAGTGCATAGGTGATTGGTTTTATCGAACTTCCCGGTTGTCTGAATCCCGTTGTCACATTGAACGCTCCAGAGGGCAGCGCGTAATAGTCGATAGACCCTACCATCGCCAATATCTCCCCCGTTGAAGGCTTGGTCACCAAGAGGGCCGCATTTGAGATATTAAGATACGCCACTTTTTCTACTTCCTCTTTCAATATCTTTTCCGCTTCCTGTTGGATATCAAGATCCAATGAAGTTATCACGTTGAGTCCACCTTCTTCCACTCGCTGGATCCCATATTGCTGTTCCAGATAACTTTTCACATAAAAAACGAAGTGGGGTGCCTTGATATTGTGTTGAAGTTGCATCACCGTTATTTCTTCCTTATTTGCATCTTCTTTCTGATCCTTCGTTATATAGCCAAGTTCATACATCTTTTTCAGAACTTCGTCCCTTCTGTTTTTCGCAAGTTCAGGATTCGTGTAAGGCGAGTAGAGAGATGGCGCTTGAGGCATACCTGCAAGGAAAGCCGCTTCTGCGATCGTAAGTTCTTTCGCCTTTTTTCCGAAATAGGTCTTCGATGCTTCCTCAATTCCATAGGCAGATCCCCCAAACGGAACCTGATTCAAATACATTTCGAGTATCTGGTTTTTAGAGTAGAGTTGTTCCGTCCAAAGGGCAAGCAATATTTCCTTCAACTTTCGTTCGATTGTCCTTTCAGGAGTAAGAAGAGCGCTTTTCACCAACTGCTGGGTTATGGTGGACCCTCCTTGCAGTCCCTTTTTCATAACCGTATCTTTGGCAGCACGTACTATCCCACCCAATACGGATACACCGTTATGGGTATAGAAATTCTTATCCTCGATTGCGATTGTCGCTTCATATACATATTTGGGGAGCTCACCAAGCTTGACGTTTGTCCTATTCTGATCCTTATATATTTCATATAACAATTTTCCATTCCTGTCATACATGTGGGTCGAAAGAGGATAGTTGAGTTTTCCTATATCTGTTGGGGAAGGAAGCTCAACGACAAACCTATAGGATGTGAACAGGAAAAAACCTATGACACAGAGGATAATCCCAAAAAGGAATGCTTTCAGCTCTGGAGAAAAAAGTGAAGCGATGAATCGAAGCGGGAAAAGGATTATTGTGTTTAACACGAGGAAAAGTCCCCTGAAAAATGCTTTCAATAATCCAATTAGAATTCCGAAAAATGACTTTGATGTCTTTTTTATATGTGATCTTTTTTGCCATGCAAAGACAAAAGGAGTGGAAAAAATGAGGTGGATTGACTTTATGAGGAAGGTAAGAAATTTTTGGGTATATTCACCAATAATGATGAAAAAGTTGATTATTTGATAGAGCACAAAATAAACCAGCCTTATGAGGGCCCTCCAGAACAGGAATAATCGGAATTTTGAGGCAGAAACCATGGGCGAATTATACCAGATATTATAGGTTAATACAAGGGAAACGACTCATCAGGGAAGCCTAACCAATTTTGCCTTGATGACAAGACGCTTCCAGAAGGTTCCCGGAGGGACGCACGTCACCAGTGTGAGATAAGAAGCATCATACTGCTGGTCCAAAACGGAAATTTTATCGGGATTTACCACGAACATATCATACACTTCGTATTCATACTCCAGGTCACCAACATCAATCAATATTGTATCCCCTTTTTGCAAGGAAGGAAGATATGTAAAGATGGTTTTGTAGTCTTTTTCATCATACAACTGAGGTAATGTTGAATGACCGAATATGGCCACATTCCCAAATTCACCAGGCATGGAACGAGGCAGATAATGGATGAGGCTTTTGGTAAGATCATCCCCTCCGACCACCACTTTCGCTTTCGTTATATTGAGCTTGGGTATGGTGAGTGAATACAGCTGGGCACCTGTCGCTAATTTCTGTCCCTCCGCTTTTTTGCCCGGAAACCAGAGATGGGCCTGAGTGAAGTCCTTCAGATTGCTCGAAAATGCATCATTTGAACCAAGGACCGCCTGAGTATCCCTCAGGGATGAAGAGCTGGTAAGAGGAACGGGAGAATCGATACCATTCTTAAGGATAAAACGCGAATAAAGCTCAAAGGAGATGACGGGATAAAACGACCAGAATAGCAGTAATACCCCTAGTGATAGGGTAACGTAGGAAATATAGTTTATTGCCTTGCGTTTTTTGGAAGTATTCTCCTTCAGATAGACATGCAAAGGCATAATTAACGGAGCAGTTCAACTCGTATATGATCTTGCCAGAATGGCATCCTGTCTTTGATAAAGGGCACCTGAGGACTAATGGTGAACTCAACTTGGGATACCCCATATTTTGACTCAATGAGAGCCTTGGCTTCCTCACTTCCCTTTCCGATGACCGATGAAGATACCTCCTTGGTATCCAATGATTTCCGGAAAGCAATCTCCCCTCCGATTGTTATTTGCACATCCCCGTTTTCCAATTTTTTTTGTTTTTTTACCGAGAACGTCACCGATTCAGTGGCATAACCGCTTGGTTTTTCGCTCACCAATTTCTTCTCTACGAAATCATTTATGGTCTTTTTTGGGATGCGGGACAATGTCACTTCACCCGTCGCCGTATAGACGACATTGGTCGCTTCCTCTCCCACCTCACCTGTGTATTTTTCCTTGATCGCTTGGGCAATCGCGAGTTCGGGAAAAACGATATAAGTGGTCTCTGTTTTTTGTTTGTTGAGAGCATCCGTTTTTGCCTTGTCGAGAGCAAATGACTTCAAAGTATCCATGTCACTTTTTGCGATGGTGCGTACCGTTTTCCTCGTCCCTCCCGTAAATGCCGTCTCATTGATCCCGAATACGATACTTGAGGAAGAGCCGGCTACCGAAAATCTTTTATTCTTATCAATATTACTTTCCGTCCCCAATACCGATGCTCTCGCTTTCACTTTCACTTTTCCCGGATTTTTTGTTATGCCATCCGCCGCGAATTGGGATGCTGGTATCGTGACAGCGTCATCCGTATCAAAGGCAAGAGAATCGAACTGCAGTTTTGTCCCCTTCGCGAGCTGTTTTTCCTTTTCCTCGTAACTATAGAGGGTAACTTCCCCGCTCGACTTCTCCCCTATATCTCTCTTCCCTGTCGTATCTTTTTTTTCATTCGCGCTGAAGGATGTGGTGAATGATTGGAGTTCCACCTGTTCCGGTTTGGTCGGTTTTTTGCTTGCCAATATCGTTATCTCCGAGCTTCTCTTTTCGTCGGGGATCGTGATGGTGATATTGGCCTTATGCAGGAAATATAAAAGACCGACACAGATTCCGACTATCAAAAAAGGTGCGATAATGAGGGGAATCGCTTTCGTGAAAGGTAATGTGGGGAGTGTTATCTTCGGGAACGCAAAAGGCGAGGATTTTTTTGGCGTTTCTTCCTCGAATATGCTTTCCTCCGATGGTTCACTTCCAACGGTAAAGCCCATCACTTCCATCGGTTGGGAGGCCTCTTCTTTTTTTAAGACGTCCTTTGGTTGTTCACAAAGTTGCTTTTCAAGAAGATTCAACAACGCCTTGCCTACTGTCGAAGCCTCAATGACGACGATGCGTGGTTGTTGGATGAATAGGTTCTTTTTCCAGGAATAAAGAAGCAGGTCTGATGACTCTTCAGCAAGATCGGTCGAATCGTACAAGTAAATATGGTTGGGTAAGATATGGCTTTGGGAAATTTTCTCGAATGCCGTTTGCATATCTTCCGCAAAATTATCAGTACGCGTGCCGTGTTGGACCACTATCTTGTGCCCTGCCTTGAAAAGGAAGATGGTCATTTGCGTATCATCCAACTCGACGACGATACTTGAGAGACGTGTCTGTTTTTCATGTTCCAGATGTTCGTGGACTGCATCTATGACTTCCATATATCCGACAGGTTTTAGTTCCAGAAGTTTGGAAATATCTCTCAACTTAGTGATATAGGGTTTGGCGATCTCATGAGTGTTCTGGTCAACCAGATGTGCGAAGACGAAAAATACGCATTGGGAAATGGTCGTCTGTTTTCCCATTTCTTGCTCGATGAGAGAAAGGGCCTCGTCAATATCATCAACGATATGTTCCCATCCATCGGTATATTGAAACTCCTTTTGCTTGAGAAGGTGGACCGATTGAGAACTCTTTTCATACACATAACAGATTCCCTGGGACTCCTTCAATAAAATACCGCAGTAGACTTCACCTGAGGGTTTATTTTCGTTCAAAAAAGGTAGTTTCATGTCTGGATATTATTTTATCTTATATTGCGAAAAAATCTGGTCAATCCCTTCTTTTGCTCTTTGCATGGCCTCACCATATGATACTCCTTGTGAAGCGCTATTAACAGCGTTCTCCAGGTACCGGCTGACCCCATCATTTAGACCGTCGTCGAAAGTGCTTGATGCAAGAGGAAGTGAGATATAACGATCCTCTACTGCTTGTTTGATGACGGCACCGAAATACGGATCCTGGATGAGTATGTCGGCAAGATCCATACGTGAGTAGGGCGCCCCAAACATCCGTAAGGTGCTTTGGATTTCAAACATCTTAGTCTCGCCTTCCTTCGAAGATAAATAGGCTAGGAACTTCCAAGCCTCTTCTTGGTTTTTGCTTTTTTTTGAGACACCTTCTACCCAATACGTTGCGATGGAAAATTGCTTCCCTCCAGGAGGATTCGGGATGGGGACTACGGCAACCTTCAGGTCTGGGGCTGTGGCTTTTATCGTATGGATTTCCCATGAGGGGGCAAAGATCATGGCAACCTTCCCTTGCGTGAAAGCGGAAATGGAGTTGGGCATCGATTCGCTCCATACGTTATTTGGCTCCTCCGCAAACCTTCTATATGCCTCCAATGCCCCGCTCGCCTCTGGCTGATCCAACTTAGCCAGATCTCCTCCGTTAAGCAACAGCATAAGTCCGAATATATCAGAAAAATGAGAAACGTTAGTCGCCGTTCCTGATGCGAACCCTGCAGTGATGAGGAAATTGTCTTTCCCTTTCACGGTCACTTGGGAAGCTGCCGTCACCATATCATCCCAATTGGTCGGAACTGAGGATATTCCGGCTTGCTTCAATAAGCTTTCATTTACCATGAGTACCAATCCATCAATCATCAAGGGGATTCCATAGATATTCTTCCCTATCTTCAGGTCTCTGACTTGTATGGGATAAAATGTTTTTTCGAATTCTGCCCCCGACATGACCGACTCAGGAAGTGCGGAAAGCGCTAATTCGGGATTGTTTGGATCCGGCAGGGTCATCTCTGGAATCCATGTATTATGGAATCGGAAAATATCTGGTCCTTGGCCGTCTTGGATCCAAGTTATCAACTTCTTGCGATAATCCTTTTCGGATTTTTTTTCATAGGTGATTTGTACATTTGGATGGGTTTTTTGATATTCCTTAATGAGCGGCTCCATGACCTCCTTCTCTTCCCATAAACCCCAATAGGTGAGAGAGATAGGCTGCGGTGCTGTGGGTTCCTTTTTCTTGTTTCCAGCACTCAACAGGACAAAAAGGAGAATAAAGACTATTATGAATACAACCGCTCCACCGAGAATGAAGGGGAGCTTACTCGGTTCCTTATGCGCAACAGGAGGTTCGGCCTCAAGCGGCGCAATCTCAGGTTGAACTTGGCTGAAATCGACTTGGTCCGTCGCTGATACGTTGGATGCTATTTCCTCAGGTTGGGTCGTATCGACAGGTACCGTTTCATATATCGGCTGCGGCACTTCAGATGGCTGTTGCAAATTGTCGATATTTTTCTTATCATCCATATATTCATGATACCAAAAAAAACAAGAAGACTCCTGCTCCAATTGAGTGTTGGCATCCTTTTTTTCATAGGGGTCGTTTTTTATCTTTCCTATTTTTCTGAAATGACTAAAAAGGAGCTTTCCAACAGACTATTTCCCAATGTTTTTATCCAAGGACAGGCGGTAGGGAGGATGAACAAAACCGAAGTCTTCCTTGCGTTTTCAGCACTTGAGACAAAAATACAGAAAAGTACCCTCTACATATCGTATGAAAATAATCCCGTGGCGACATTGTCGGCCGAGACAGTGAACATGCATTTGAATGTTGACGAAGCATTCGATAAGGCGTATATCGTAGGTCGTTCGCCCCATTTTCCCTCACGTATCTTCCAAGCAGTTACAACGGTATTCGGGCTGAATAAATTCGAGTTTCCTTTGACGATTTCCTATGACAGACAGCCTGCCCGAGATGTGCTTGACCATCTTGCGCAAATCTATGAGAAAGAGCCAGTCAACGCCAGGTTTCAATTCGAATCCGGAAAAGTTGCCCTATTCGAAAAAGAAGAAAATGGTTTGCGAGTTGAGACGGATAAGGCACTGTCCCAGATTGACTCAAGCATGAAAAATCGCACCTCCAATCAGTCCCCCAGTACTGTTGATGTGAAAAAAACCATTCTCAAACCAAAAATTACCCTCGCTCAAACAAATACCTATGGCATTGAAGAGCTTATTGGGGAAGGAGTTTCTGACTACACCCATTCGATACCACAGCGTATTCATAATCTTCTTTTAGGTACATCGAAATTCAATGGCGTGCTTATCCCCAAAGGCGCGACTTTTTCCTTTAACAGCACTGTCGGAGACATTTCTTCGACTACGGGATATCAACCAGCCTATATTATCAAAGAGGGGAAAACGGTACTGGGAGATGGTGGTGGGATTTGTCAGGTATCGACAACTCTTTTTCGAGCGGTACTCAACGCTGGTCTTCCCATTACGGAATATCATTCTCATGCCTATCGAGTGGGATATTATGAAAACGATGCAAAGCCGGGGTTGGACGCAACTGTGTATGGCCCCACAGTTGACTTTAAATTTATCAATGACACTCCAGCTAGTATTTTGATACAAACTTCTTCGGACGAAGAAAATCTCACGCTTTCTTTTAAGTTCTATGGAAAGAAAGACAAACGAAAAGTGGAGCTCTCTACCCCTATCTTTTCAAACTACACCGCAGCTCCAGAAGCCCAGTTCCAGGATGATCCTACCTTGAAAAAAGGGGTTACAAAACAAATTGATTTTGCGGCATCAGGCGGTCGCTCACGCTTCTCATATAAAGTGACTAAAGGAAACGAAGTGACGTTTCAGAAAGACTTCAACAACTGGTATCAGCCATGGAGAGCGGTGTTTTTGGTAGGGACTGCCGATTGACTTACATTTATCTGAACCATGCTGCGCGACCGAGTTTATAAGCATAGTGCTGTAATGGTCTGTCTCCAATTGGAGCTGCAGGAACGCCTCCAACCACGACTCCAGGGGCTACGTCTTTCGTCACGACGGCACCTGCTCCAACTACTGCACCCTTTCCGATATGCACACCAGGAAGGATAATTGCGCGAGGTCCAACGAATACATAATCGTCGATATGTACTGGTTTCGTTATAGCAATGAACTGGGGATCGCGGATATCATGCTGGGAATTGTAGACCATGACTCCGGATGCGAATGCGACATGATTACCAATAACGATAGCGCCACGGCCATCCAAAACGGCATCTTCGCCAATGATAGTATCCTTTCCGATAATAATACCTGAAGGATCATAGAGCTTGAGACCTGTATGGATTGAGGTTCCTGCACCTATCTGCATTCCGGCTATTCTGTAAAAAAACCTTCGTGCATGATGAATGGGAACATGGCCGACACAGTGGAGGACCATAACAAGAAATTCCTTTAAGACGGTTGTTATTCTGCGCATGATGCGGATACCCATAATTCATTCTACCACTCTTCATTTTCTTCCGCAATGAAACGAGAGGGAGCACCCTCAACTCGCCTTCCGAACAAGAACCTTCGTCTTGCATGGGAGATTATCAGGCGTTCTTTTGCACGAGTGACCCCGACATACATAAGCCGTCTCTCCTCTTCCAATTGGAAATGGTCGAAGGTACTGCGCGAATGCGGCAGGATCCCCTCCTCCACACCGACCATGAATACCACAGGGAATTCCAATCCCTTTGCTTGGTGCAAGGTCATCAGCCTCACCCCATCTTCTCCTTTCCTTTTTTTCTCCCCTTCGGAATATTCGGACTCGACCAGTGCAATCTGCTCCAGAAAATCGTTTATGTTAGGGAATGAGTTCGCGACACTCTTTAGTTCTTTGATGTTTTCAAGCCGTGAATATTCATCCGGATCTTTTTCACTGTAGAGGGCCAGATAATTGGTGGCTGAAAAAATTTCTTCCATGAGCCCTTCCGTATCTTTTTTTTCAACTCCTTCGCGGATGCTTGCAGCTTTTTCCACGAATTCCGCCCACTTTCTCTTGCCGAGTTTCATGATGCGATCTTGTGCAATCTCATTATCGGGATTTATGATGAGACGCATATAGGAGAGGACATCTTTGATTTCCTTACGCTCATAAAAACGGATTCCGCCGATTAACATGTAGGGAAGTCCATACTGCAAAAGTGCCTCTTCAAGAGCTCGCGACTGTGCATTTATGCGATAGAGCACTGCAAAATCCTTGTATTCATATTTATTCTGCAACCGCTCGATTTCTGCTACCACGAAAAGAGCTTCCTCTTCCTCGTTCTGCAGTTGCTTGATTACGATATCCTCTCCCCCATTCTTATCGGTGAACAACTTCAGGATAGGATGGCCATTATTCTTTGAGATCACGTTATAGGCAAAGTCGAGTATGGGTGGCGTGGATCGATAATTTTGCTCCAGCTCAAATACTTTTGCGTCGGGAAAATCTTCCTGGAACTTTTCCAGGTTTCGGATATCCGCTCCCCGCCATGAATAGATACTCTGGGAAAAATCGCCAACGACAGTGATATCCATGCTCTCTTCGGACAAAAGCCTCGCGAGGGAATACTGTGCATAATTAGTATCCTGAAATTCATCGATGAGTATCTGCGTATATTTTTCATGGATAAGCGCACGAACTTCCTCATCTTTCCGGAAAAGTTCGACGACTTTCATGATGAGATCATCAAAATCGAATGCATTATTTTTCTTCAATCGGGCCTGATAGATAGAGTATATTTTCGCCACTTCCTCTGCCCGTTCCTGGGGAAAAAAGGTCGTGAATTTATCGGGAGGGATAAGTTGGTTTTTCGCGGCGGAAATGAGATGGGACAGATAGGATGCCGTCATTCGTTCAGCCCCATTCTCTTTGATTATCGTTTTCAAAAGTGCGGTCTGGTCATCATCATCGAATATGACGAAGTCGGGGCCATAGCCCAGCCGCCCCGCATAGCGGCGCAGCAGGCTTGCGCAAAAGGAATGGAAGGTACCGACAAAACCCAGTTTTCCATACCCCGCCTTTTCAATCCTTTTCTTCATTTCTGCCGCGGCTTTATTCGTGAAGGTAATCATCACGATTTCGTTCGGAAGGATCTTTTCCTGCGTTATGAGATAAAGCACTTTATATACCAGGACCCTTGTCTTTCCGGATCCAGCTCCCGCCAAAACCACGGAGGGGCCGGCAGTATAGGATACTGCCTTTAGTTGTTCCGGATTTAACGAGTTGAACTCAAGTTTCTGCATACGTTATACTATACCTTATGAAATACATATTAGGAAACTGGAAAGCAAACAAAAACTTCACCGAGATGAAGCAGTGGATTTATACATTCCAAAGGGAATATCATGCGAATGAGAATGTAACTTTGGGTGTTTTTCCTCCTCTTCTTTTTATCTCTTATGTCCAAGGGAAATTGAAGGATTGCAGAAACGTATTCGTAGGTGCCCAGACAATTTCATCATTCGAAAAAGGAAGTTATACAGGAGAAGTTACCGCAACGACACTTGAAGGGGTTGCGAGCTATACCATCATTGGCCACAGTGAACGAAGAAAGATATTTGGGGAGACAGATGAACAATTGGCAGAAAAAGTAAAACAGGCTTTAGCGCATAAAATGATCCCCGTGTACTGCGTACGAGACGAAAAAGACCCCATTCCTCCAGGAGTGAAGTTTGTCGCATATGAGCCAGTTGCCGCAATTGGCACAGGACAAAACGAACCACCAGAACAGACAGTCGCGATGAAAAAGAAGATGAATCTCCCCAAGGATGTCGTCTTCATCTATGGAGGTTCAGTGAACGAGAAAAATGCATTCGACTATTTTGCCACAGGAGAAATCGACGGGTTCCTTATCGGCAAGGCATGCCTTGACCCGGTACAATTCATTGCGATAGCACGAGCAGCCCAATCATAATAATAGGATTGTTATCCTGTTATTTTGCTGGAGGGGTTGTTGCTGGTTTTGCGGCAAAATTACCTAAAGATTTCCTTAAAGCTGCAACGTCAATTTTTCCAGCTGGAGTAATTGTTGGGTTAACTTCCTTAGCCTTCTCGACAACTTTTGGATCAACTGTCTCCCCACCTTGTCCGTTTGATGCACCTTCTCCTGCTCCTACCATATTAGTTTAATTAAATAATAATAATGTCTTTATTGTATAGTATTTATCCGTGCATTTACAAGAATTAATATATTTTGTAAATTGACCCTTCATGTATTCTGTAGTTAAATTATCGCGCGCAATAAACCCTTGAGAAAAAAAAGTGTAGCTTCGTTCCTAAATTCACTTGGCCACTTCCCTTTTGGTCGAAGAAGCCAAATAAACAAGGAGTTCATAGGGAATCGTCGCACAAAGTTCTGCCGAGTTTGTTATCGAGTTTATATCACCTGTATTATCCGAGTAGACTACTACTTCATCACCGACGGATACGTTTTTTACTTCTGATATATCAACGATGCTGATATTCATACTCACTCTCCCAAGTATGGGGCAGGCAATTCCCTTAATGAGTACCGATCCTTTATTTGAGAGTCTCCTATTTATCCCATCGTTATAGCCCTGAGGAAGCACCGCTATTTTTCTATTGCTCTTTGCGGTGTAGGTGAAATCATAACCTACTTTTTCCCCTTTCTGGAGATGTTTTATCTGGACGACCGTGGTAACAAGCTTAAGGCACGGTTTAAGGTTCCTGTCTTTATTCTCTGGATCGATTCCATAGAGGGCGATTCCAGCTCTTGCCGCGTTGCCTACGTGCTGAGGATATCCCTCACGGTTAAGGATAAATGACGAAGCGCCCAAGTGAATCCAAGGCGGGGTCACTCCTTCCTCTTCCATGATTTTCTGTGCGGTATTAAAGTTGTCGACTTGGTTTTTCGTGCTTTTATCGTTCGGTTTATCGGACATCGCCAAGTGGGACATCAATCCTTCGATTTTCATATGTGATGCCTTGCATATTAGGATGAATTTTTTTAATTCCTGGAGAGGAATTCCTTCCCTATTCATGCCGGTATCGACAAACAAGTGCACCCCCGCGTGAGGTTGATAGGTGTGAATTGCCTCAAGCATTTCCCTGCTATATACCGCATACGAAAAAGGTAGTTTCTTCACACTTAAACTTTCAGGATGTACATATCCCATAATGAGGATAGATGTCGTTATTTTCACTTTCAAAAGCTGATATGCCTCATAAATGCTGTCGACGCATAAAAATGGCGCTTTGAGCTTGTCCATGATTTTCGCGACAGGGACAATTCCATGCCCATAGGCATCGCTCTTCAGGACGGGAAAGATGGGAGACTTATTTTTTCTCGTCAGATAGGAGTAGTTGTGCAAAAGGGCAGAAGCGGAAACCTCAATTCTATTGAGTGCATGATAGCGCCCTTTTGATAGTTTCAGGATACTGTTTAGCATCAATCCATTATATCAAGCCGCCATACGTTTATCATTTGCTTGTTTCAAATCTCCCCACAATTGGATATTTCTGCTTGATGATTCCACCCCCTGCAAAATGAAGTTCTTTTGAGGAGTCCTTTCCTGCGAGGTCGTGATACGGCCCCCCCACTTGATAAAACTCCTTCCCTTTGGAAATATCGTACACGAACCCATCTAAAGCGAGGTAGATGGGAAGCTGGGGATCTACCCCGTTGTATCGTGCCAATTCTGAGGGGGTAAATACTTTTAGATTTTGGCTATTACCTATCCTTTTACTTGCTTCCACCTGATTATCAGATGTAATCCAAAGATAGGAGACGACCACAAACACCAAGATGTTTAGGGCAACAAGCGCAATGAAGATTATTTTTACTTTTTTACTCATAGATATATGATAACAATCACAAGATTAAGAGAGAATTAAGAAGGGTTAATCCAAATAGAGCTTTATATTTTCCAAATGTTCTTCATACGTTTTTGCGCAATGGATTTGTTGGGTACGGTCATGCAGGTAGAATATACAGTCCGTTTCCTCAGGATTCAACGCCGCCTCTATATAATCGCTATTAGGGCTACAGATAGGGGTTGGCGGTAATCCTTTGTATAAATAGGAATTATAGGGGGAGTCGTTTTGTTTTTGTTTTATGTCAATCGACCCCCACCATTTGCCCTGACTGTTTTTTCCCAAGGTATATTGCATAGTCGCATCGATCTGGAGAGGCATGCCCACATTGAGCCTGTTCCAGATGATACCCGATATGAGATGCATATCTTGCTTTCCAGCTGCTTCTCGGGCAATCAGGGAGGCAATTTTAAGTCCCGTGACCCACCGTATATTGGCTGCGATATATTTGTCTGCAAGGGGTGCAAATTTTTCGTTAAATCGACTGATAAGTCTCTGGGCGATTTTATCGCCTGATTCATGGATGGGGATGAGATAGGTGTCAGGATAATATACCCCTTCGAAATATTCTGGTTTGGAATCTGTATATATGGTATTCCATTTCTTCAGTTCTTCTTCATTCCATCCTAAGGCATCTCCCACTATTTCCCCTATTTGTTCCTTGCGAAGACATCCCCCGAATGAAACCCATACGAAATCCGGTTTTCCGTTTATCTTTGTAAGAATGTCCCAAGCCCACATGTTCCCGTTCATAGTATATCCTCCGGGCTCAATCGTTATATGGAGCAGGAGCGTCTTTCTGAACAGGTCAAAAACGCCGCTGCTTTTGATGAATTTCCCCGTTTCTAGTTCTTTGACCACATCGAATCCTTCCTGGTTTTTTGGAACGATGAAGATACTCTCTTTCCCCCCTCCGACTGGCCCAAATAATGACCAATTAAGATAGATTACTCCAGAGATTACCAGAAAGAAAAGGATTACATACTTTTTCATATATTAAAACAGAAGGGAAAAAAGGATTGTCGACGCGGCTACGATGAAGAGGATTGAGGATGTTTGTATCCACCCCGTCTCCGGCAGTTGCTGGACTCCCGTGGGCTGCGCTTTCTTCGTAGGAGCGGGTGAAGCGGGTGCCTTCGTAGGATCTGTCATGCCCCCCGTATTCGTGATGGGAATCAGGGTGGGGGAAATAGAGGTACTTTTATATGCAAGGAGTGGTTGAAGTGTCGGTTTTGGAGTCACTGACAGCAATGGTTCTTGGGCATGTGTCGGGACGGTTGTGGGTGTAGGTAATGGAGCTTTTGTAGGAATGCTCGTGGGCGTTAATGTGGGTGCCTGTGCAAGAAGTGCAGGTGTTGACGTTGGCGCTTTCGATAGAGTCGGGATTGGCGTATTGGTAAGGAGTGGTGCGGTTGTTGGGCTTACCGCAACTGAAGGCTCCGCTGTGGGATTCGCCGAAAAATCCGGGATGACGACTGTTCTTGTATATGTTTTAGCAGCGGCTTTTGTTTTCTGAATCTGAGTTGGTGATACCGGAGAAGAAAGGAGGCCACTAATGAAAACCGTCGATCCCAGCAAAAGGACTGTCATGACAACGAGTACTATCGAGATAGCGGTTCTGTTTTTTTTCATGCTAATCGCCTAACCACCCATCACTCGCCGAATGGAGCTGAGCGTCAATTTTTAACTGTGCCGTTCCTGTCGCAACAAGATACTCTTTATAATACACCTTCAATTGCGGATTAAACAGTGTCGTGATGTCCGCAATCTGCCAATCCTTTGTGTTGACCCGAATGCGGGCCCTGTCAATATCGGCCTCAACAATCGTCTGGATCCCGATATATATTTTTTCTCCTGGCTTCGCCGAATTTTTTTTATCGCTCCCAATCTCACCCCATTTATTATCATAGACTTTCAATCCTGCTGAAGAAACCTCCCTGATGATGGGAACTGAGGTTGCTGCAACCTTCTGTTTTTGTTTATTGACAGTGTACGAAACGAAAATGAGCACCGATACTCCGATAAGCGCCATAACTGCAATGATAATCATGAGGAATGGGCTCCCATCCTTCTCGTTCTTTACTACTGGCTTCAGTGGTGGAAGCGGAGTGCTATGCGCGGCTACTGGTGACTGTATTTGTGCAGTATTATTGAATACGGGCACGACTGGTTTTTGTTTTTTTCTGATGTCGTCCGTTATTTTTTTTACTTCGTAGATGAGAAAGCAAAAGACGGCAAAAAAAGCAAGAAGCGCTATTTTATTTATAGAAACAACGAACTCGATTAATCCATCCATAGTTTCATTCTATCAGGAACAGGTCTCAAAACGCAATAACCAAACCCGATCCGACAACGATGCAAAAAAGCGCTCCAAAAAGGAATGTCGACATCCCACCTCCTGATATGGGGGGAGTTGCGGTTGGGACAAAACGTGTAGGGATTACAACGGTTGG
>CAZKKK010000009.1:0-20196 GCA_964553365.1 uncultured Gammaproteobacteria bacterium | reverse complement strand
TAGAAAATATTGATTTCATTCTTTTGTCCCTTATCAATTCAAAGGAATACAAAAATCCAAGACTGCTTATAAATCCGATTCCAATAAGGGAAAAAACGGATCGAATAGAAAAAGTGAGGGAATATGAATTTATGAGAGATGACACGAGACCGAATATTGAAAGACTTGCGACAAAATAATATTCACTTTTTCGTTTAGCTGCAAGTGCACATATGCCCAAAATGAAGAAAACAATAAAGAAAGGAAAGAACTGCCCAGTCACTTGATTTGAGTAGATTGCCACATAATCACCTCTAAAGAAGAGATACGAGAAATCCAAACCCTTGAAGAAGTTGTAAAAAACCGTATTGAGGACAATAGAGACTTTGTTATCAAATATGCTCCTGATAAAATGGGGCGCTTCAGAAATCGCACGGAAGAAATCTGTCTCTTGAGCAAGCTTATCTTTATTGAGAAATATAACTTCAGCAGCAGTTCGGGATGCAGTAAGCTCTATCTTCGTACTCAATATGTATGCGCTCCCAAAAAGCAATATAAAGATCACAATCGGTACGATTAGATTTTTCAGAGACCTATTTTTATCGGATACATAATTCCATGACTCGAGGAGTGGGACTGAAATAAGCAGAAAAGGACGGATTCCAAAATATGAAAAAAAACTCAAAATAAGGAGTGTGAGTCCTAGTATTTTTGCCTTTTTTATATATAAGATGAGTCCCAATAAACAGAAAAAATATGCAAGGTGGGCCTCAATCGCGAGGCGACTTATATGAAAATACCACGGTGAACAAGAAACGACAAACACGGTAATAAGGCTAAGTTTCCAGTTTTTAGTTATTGACAATATCAATTCAAAGACAAGAAGGGGGAAAAAGAGAGTGGGGAGGATATACAGTATCTTTACCAGGTGGGGGGCCGTTAAGTGAAGTAGGGAAATAAAGGGAACAGCCCAATACATACCAAGGATTGGAGCCTGAGGCGAGATACGAGAAAAGACAAGAGGAAACGAATGACCATACAGGTCTTTTCCTGTTTGAGCGAGCGATAAGGCAGTCAGAAGAAGATCTCTTTCATCCCTTAAGAGAAAATAAGTATCTAGTCGGATTAATTTGACTAAAAAATACACCAGCGAAAATATGAGGATATATTTTCGTGATTGTAAATATTTCCAAATCTTATTATGAATAGGATTCATAAGCTTTATGGATGGTTTCGAAAAAAATAATTTTTCACCAAATGAAATTTGGTCTTCCACGGGGCAAAACGGAGGCCGAACTTCATCCTATTCTTCTCTAGATATTTTTGCTGAAAATCTGAAGCCGCACCGCTTGTCGATTGTCCGCTTTTGTGCCATATGATGATAGAGGGGTCGTATATGAGGGGAATTTTTGAATTCATGGCGCGAGCGCAATAATCTGCATCTTCGTAAAAAAGGAAATATTCCTCGTTCCAATACCCGATTTTTTCAACCACCGATTTATCGAATGCCATTAAACAGCCAGTAATGAATGTGGTTTTCTCAAGTTTGTCGTATTGGCCCTTATCCACTTCATCCACTCCCCGATGGGTCGTATGAACATTGGCCCAGTCGGTTATGCCACCCGCATACCACAATACTTTTCCGAGTTCAGTCTTGTCATATCTGTTTTTATGATATTCGAATCCGGGAGAGTAATAAATCTTCCCTCCGACTATTGAAGATGGGTTATTCACTAAGCTTTTTTTTATTCTTTCCACAAAATTCTCCTTTACTGTTACGTCGGAGTTCATGGGGCAGAAAACCTTATATCCATCTGTAATTGCTTTTTTTATTCCCTGATTGATTCCGTAGGCGTATCCGCCATTTTTGTCATGTAAATATGTGACATAGGGTGGATAACTATATTTTTGTGGTTCTGGAGTGAGATCGAGAACATAGACATGGAAGTTGGTATCAGTTTGTTTGGCAAGCGTGGCAAAGAAATCGTCCAAAATGATATAATTCTTGAAGACGACCGTTATAATTGCAAGTTTTTCCATATGTTTCATTATATCAACAAGCTCGTGAAAAAAATAAAACCAATTCACTACTTGTTGATACTAATAGGAACCATTTTTTTAGTGAATTCCCAATACGTAGCGTATCCGGATGAATTCGTAAATATCCTCGGTGGAAAATTCATCCTGGAAGGAAAGGTGCCCTATCGCGACTTTTTCGATCATCATCTTCCCGGAGCATGGATCCTTTCCGCTTCGTTATTACTTTTTTCTTTTGGTTCCTTCATCAAATTTCGTTTCTTATGGGGAATTGTCCAATTTCTCGTGCTTTTTTTCGTCGGCCGATTTATCAAGAAACGGAATAAAGAGCTCTTTCCCTTTTATCTTGGATTTTTCCTGCTCTACCCAATAATCACAATGTATTATTGGACACATCTGTTCATTGCCGATGGTATCGCGTTCCTTTTTTTCAGTGCGATTTTCTGGATGCTGTTCACGGAAAGTTATGAAAAAACACACACCCTTCGTACCATTCTCCTTTTATCCCTGTGTAATGTAGCATTTGTTTTCACGTCACTTAGTTATATCTATATAGCGCTCATATTCTATGCATGGATTTTCATCCTATTCCTGCGCATGAAGCCGAGGATTAAGGACTATTTGACTCTTATTGGGGCAAATGCGGTACCCTATATTCTTTTTGCACTATATCTATTCATTACGAACTCATGGAAGGAGTTCTATATCTCAAATGTCGTATACAACACCACTCTTTATATGAGGGTTCCAAACTATACGCCAGGTAGATTTTTTAACCCCATTAAATTTGCGCTCACCGTCATCTACAATTTTTATGATACCTATATCCAACTTCTTGTTCGGATAAAAGAATTCAATCTTTATTTCCCAGTTGATCTCGTGCTGGCGCTTTCAACATTTTTGTTATTTGTCTTTTTGGTAGTGGAATTACCTGTTATTGGCATTGTTTATTTCTTTGTCCTATCTTTCTCTGCTCCGCGAAGCAACCTTATGAAAATGGGGGAGACAGATTACCAGTCGGGTCTCTTCATTGCACTTGGTACAATCTCTTTCTTTCTTTTGTTATGGAGATATAAATATATCAAATTCTCATTTGAGCCCTTAGAGATTGTCCGTAAGTTTCTTGTTGCTATGGTTGTTCTCTACGGAGTATTTGCCGGACTATTTTTGGTGCAAAATACCTACAACAAGTTCTATATGCGTCATACACAAAAGATGCCAAGTATCTATGATCATGCTCCAACTGCCTACTTTCTTAATGAAATACTAAATAAGGGAGACTATTACTGGATAGGTCCATATGAACCAAACGAAGAGTTTTTTGTAATAAATGCAAAACTGCCTGGAAAGTTTCCAACGCTTTTACCACAATTCAAAGAGAGCGAGTACTTTAGTAACGAATTTATTAGGCAATTTGAAACAAATAGTCCCAAATTAATTATATACAAACACGAAGCCTCCATATTTGGAACTCCATCCTTGGAGTTTGGCAAATTCTTTACTGATTGGATGGATAAAAAGTACATTTCGCTTGAACATATAAAGGGGCTTGTCGCACTAAAAAGTCCTGAGACTTTCAATATGAGGACCGATGTTTACATTTTGAAATCAGAGCAAGATATACTGCTTTTACGATTAATCGATAAGGGATATATAGAGTTGAAATGAAGAAAATACTGAACAAATTATTCGTGACCATAAAACGTAATCCCTATACTACGGGATTAATCGTCATTGCAGCTATACTGCATATGGTTACCATCTTTCCAAGCGGATCGCATTATTGTTTCAACGGAAACTGTGGTGATTTCTTTTGGGGGGTGAATGAACATGATGGGATGTGGCACATAGCCGTTGCACAGTCGGCATTCAAGACCGTCCCACCTAGAAATCCCATATTTGCAGGGGCAGCATTGTCTGGTTACAACTCGTTACTCGATTTCATCTTATATATATTTTCTCTTCTTCGTATAACGCCCTTCTTTATGTATTTCAAAATATTGCCATTAGTATGGTTTGCATCATTTACCTATGGAGCCATTCACTTGGGGGCTAAAATCAGCAAAAAAAAGATATTTACATTCATGTTTTTGTTCTTGTCCTATTTCGGTGCATCTTTCAGCTTCATAATTCCACTCATCAAGGCAAAGACTTTCCTTGGGACATCATCTTTCCTTGCCATGCAATCCATCTTAACCCTCACAAACGTTCAACTCGCCTTTTCCTATGTGTTCCTATTTTTGATCCTTGCCATTCTTTACGAAAAGAAAATATCAAAAAAACAGGCCGCACTTCTGTTCCTTTACATCTTCATACAATGGGGGTTGAAATTCTATGCCGGATTCACGTCAACGGTGATTGTTGGATCGGTATTTGTCTTGCGTCTTATGAAAGAAAAAAATGTAAGGTACTTTTTCTTTACCTTGTCTATATTCTTCAGTTCACTCATATCGATTATTGTAAATTACAATCCCTTCGGTAATAAGGCAGGAGGAGGTCTGCCGTTTACATTTAGTCCGCTTGCACTAGTATGGCCACTTATTGAGGATCCAAGCATGTTCTATTCCGAATATTGGTCCAATGCCAAATACACGCTTATCGCTTCATCGAAGGTGAGTCCTCGACTATTGCTATTGATGGGTGGATTGATACTCGCTTATGTTATTTTAAACTTGGGTCCCCGCATAATCGGATTTATTTTTCTCATAAAAAAGGGCATTTCCAGAAAAGCAACCCAATTAGACATAGCTATACTCATAGGTATTCTACTCTCTCTAGCTTTTCCTCTTTTTTTTGTTCAGCGGGGAATGTGGTGGAATACCGTTCAGTTCTTCTTTCTCATATTTATTTTGCTCAATATATATACGGCTGAATACATTTCGAGCTGCAACACTAAAATAGTGAGGAACATTTTGGTCTTAATCATCATCGTTATTTCTATTCCCTATACGGTGGACGCGTTGATGGGATATATAACCTATCCGGGAGTTATTTCGGTAACCGACTCAGAAAAAAGGGCCCTTGGCTTTTTAAAAACGCTTCCTGATGGAGTCGTGTATGCACCACTTTATAATCCCAATCCTCTCTTGGACAAGAACGGAATCATCTCGATTTCAAACCATGTCGATTCTTCATATATCCCAGCCTATACAGGAAAACAGATGTATTATGCAAATTTTGTGCAACTTGTATTGCTCAATATCAAGCATGAAGTGAGGAGAGATCGGATGAAGGCGGGAGATTGTACTATCAGTAAGGATATTACTTATGTATATTTCAATAAAAACGCGGTCGATACATTTATTCGAACCTGCATCTTAAAAAGCAATTCGTTTGACCCAGTATATTCCCATGATGGATATTCCATCTATTCCTCACTACATCGCAATTCCTTATAAGTGATTTTGTTTATATCATAGATCACTGCAAGGCTATCGACGCCATTTTCTGAATAGATTATCTTCTTTGCTGAAGAAGAAATTTCCTTCAAGTTCTCGTGTGAAACATAAAGCGAATTTATAGCCTTTTTCTTTAATAGGCACCCTACTATAAAAAAGTCCTTGTCAGTTATGTGGATATTCGAGAGGTCGGATGAATGGATAAAGCCAATAGAGTCTGGTTTTCTTCTTATTACCTTTTTTTGATAGAAGGAAGGATCAACTTTGTTGACAAAAGAATAGTACATCACTCCCTCTGTGATGGAGTTGATATATATTTGTTTCTCAGATCCGTACTGCCCCAGATATTTCATTAATTTCGGAACGAAAGTCCGATAAGCTATTTCATATTTTTGGACATGCACTGTCAAGAAAAGAATAAGAAAAAATATAACGGAACAGGAAGATATGAGGTAAAGCGCCACATAAGCAACTTTTTTCATGAAGCTTCTTTTAATATATGTCTCAAAAAGAGAAACCCCAGATGAAATAACAATGATCACGAAAGGAAAGAGGGCAGAGAGGCGCAAAATATGTGGATTTCCGACCAAAATAGACGGAGTGACAGAGACGAAGAGGCCGATTACCACAAATACATCAATTGAGGTTGAGCGTCTTGTATATATCCGATGAAGCAATGAAAGGATTCCTAAAATATAAAAGGGAAGTAGCCATACGTAGAACTGTCCAAAATGATCGACATTGAGAGTGGGATCATTCATGTCGCCTTTCAAAAAAAGATACCCAGGGGAAAAGACATCGATATAGCGATAGAGGTACGTCCGGGCCATAAACAGCATTTTATTAGAAGCTGCATAACAAAGAAGTTTTGGGAGTTTTTCACCACAATAACTCCTATTTTCGTCAATCTCCATCTTAAGTCCAGAAGAATAGGTTAAGCTTGCTTGGCTGAAGCGAGCTGTTGATTGGGTTGTGAATAAGACAGGAATAAGTGGAAGGATGGTAAAAATGAAAGAGACAATGAGGACAATTTTTGCTCTTTCAAAAATATCATTCTTATTGATTTTAATCAATATAATACTTAGCAATACTAAGGGAGTGATTACTCGATAGGCAACGTAACCGTAGAGAGTAAGCCCGAAACACATACCTCCCAATAGAGCGATAAGTATGTTTTTCTTCCGTAAAGAGATATAGGAAAAGAGAATCCCCATGGTAAAAAGTAATAATCCAACATTGGATTCATATCCAAATCGGCTAAGTATTATTGACCAGGGACTAATGGCAGTTATCAATCCACCAAATAAACTCACTTTTTTCTTGAAGCCCAATTCCATCAAAAGAATAAAAATAACAATAGGGAGAAGAGATCCGGCGAGAACGGAAGGAAGACGAATCGCCAAAAGCGATAAGTCAAGATATTTGACGAAGGGGACGGTTATATATGTATATAGGGGAAGTTTCTGGTCACCGAATGCCTTGAATAAAAGAGGGAATGAAATACCATATTCGTCTTTCCCCGTTTTTAAAATCGAATACGCATTATAGCCAAAACTCGCCTCATCAACTAGTACGCCTGAGGGAATCGTGTCAACTTTATATATTCGTATCGCAAATGAAAGAATAAACAGGAACACACTGAGGAAGAATATAACTACCGTGGTTCGCTTGATCATAATCACCTTTTAAATATTGAAACTACATACCAATTTTTATTTTCAAGAAGTTTCTTGTCTTTATCGACATTATCAAAAAATCCATTAGCCTGAACCATTTCTGATATAGGTTTTATAAAGTAGACATATGTTTCGTTATTATTTTGCGCAATCAATTCATTTCTATTCTTGTATATAACTTTCCATTGCAAATTTTTAGGTAGTAGGTCTTGTAGTCCAATATTCGTATCAATAAGGGTTTCGTGAGACAGGACCCTATTTGAAGTGAAAGTAAGATTGGGTCTTTGAAACAGGATGCTTCCTGGAGAGTAAAATTCCCTCAGTTGCCAAAATTCCTGGGCTGAAATATGGCCATTTTTTATGGTATTTGATATAAATGTTGAAAGTCGATATTCCCTAATAAATGGGAGCATGTTTGATATTCTCGGTTGAAGTAGACAGTAGGAAAATATGAGCGTAAAAAATGATACAATAATCACCATGCGTCGCAGAGAAGATTCCTTTATTTTCTTCATTTTGTTCATTATATCACTTCTGTTATGCCTTGATCTTTTCATAACAAGAGGGAAGCCGAGCTCATTCGATGGATTAATCCACATGTCTAATATTGCTCAGTATTACTCTGCCCTAAAGGACGGAGATTTCCCTGTTCGGTGGCTCGGAGCAATGGCGAATTACGGGATGCCCATGGCACTATTTTCCCAGCAAACTGTGGCATATCTTGGGGCGATCTTTATGTTCATCACTAACAACGTCTTGCTATCATACAACCTCATTTTAGTCTTAAGTTCCTATTTTAGCTGCATAGCCATATACCTCTTTTTGAGAGAATACGTTGATAAATGGAGTGCATTAATCGGTGCAATACTATTCTGTTTTGCTCCCTATAGAATAATTAATGTATATATAAGGGGAGCAGCTCCAGAATTTATGGCGAACACTTTCTTGCCGCTAATTTTGTTAGCAATAAAGAAGTGGATCATTGATAGGAAATTTAGTTATTATTATTTGTTTATCGTAAGTTTATCTCTTCTTTTTTTGACCCATCCCATTTCGATCATAAGTTTTTCAATCATTATCTCCTGTTACTATCTTTATTCGCTTTGGACTAAAAAAAATAAGATAAAAACAATTTTATTTACGGTCTTTGGAGGTGCTCTTGCATTAGGAATTGATTCTTTCTACCTTATTCCATTATTGAAAGAATTTAAGTATCTCTATTATGGGCTTAGCAGTTCAGTCTTTTTGCAGAATAGTTATTTAGGGCTAAGTAATATAATTAGTCCCCGATGGTATTATTTTTTTGAGACTGATGTAACTCGAAGAGGCAATTATCTTCATCTTGGGAATATTGAGTTATTCATTCTGATTTTAGGCATATCTTCTCTACTTTATGGATATATCAAGAAAAAAGCAGTTTCAACCCTACTTTTTGTTAATGCTGTGGCCCTTGGGTTATATATTATTTTCGTAACAAAGATAGGGACCCCAATTTTTAACATAATCAAGCCTTTGGGTAACGTTCAACATCAGTGGCGTTTGTTATCAGGTATACAGTTTATCCCGCCAATTATTTGTGCGATTCTTTTGAATACGGTTCATAAGAAGTATCAACTCATACTTGGTTTGCTTGTTATATTTTTTATAGTTGTTCTGAGATTCCCCCAACTTTACGGGAAAAATTTTCAAAAGGTCCCCAACTCTCTTTATTATTCGTCTGAGGACAATCTGTATGGTCAGGTAATGAATACGATTTGGACCGGACCTACCCAAAGCTATCCTGTAAAAAAGGAAAAGGGTGCGATTATTGAGGGGCAGGGAGCCATCATAGCGAGACAAGAACATAATTCTTGGAGGCAGTATGAGTTAGATGCTCAAACAGAGTTGCGAATGATTGATCATACTTTTTATTTTCCAGGATGGAAAGTCTATGTTGACAAAACAGAAACTGAAGTACAGTTTCAAGATATGAACTATCGTGGAGTGATAACATACAGAGTACCTCCAGGTAAACATACCGTGCTAGTAAGATTTGGAAATACAAAAATAAGGCTTCTTAGCAATGTCGTCTCAATAGTGTCGATATTTATCTTTGGGATACTTATATTTTGGCGAAAAAAGTGTCGAAAGATATTCATGTTACAATAATCAGTATGTTTAAAAAGGTGAATTGGTATATCTATATTTTTCTTTTCTTGATATCTCTATTTCTTTGCCTAGATTTATTTATAGGGAATGGTAGACCTGCCTCATTTGATGGTCTTACCCATGTTACAAACATTGCCCAATACTATAAAGCGATGAAAGATGGAGATTTCCCCGTCCGATGGCAAGATGGATTTGCGAATTATGGCATGCCCATCCCACTTTTTGGCCATCAGATCACTTCATATATTGGAGCAGCATTCACCTTCATAACAAAGAGCCCGCTTTTGAGTTATAACATCGTTATTTTTTTTGGTGCATTTATAAGTGCGATCGGAATGTATCTTTTTTTGCGCTCCTATTATGATACGTATTCGGCAATATTCGGAACCTTTCTTTTTACCTTCGCTCCGTATAGAATAATTAATATTTATATAAGAGGGGCTGCTCCAGAATTTTTTGCGACGCTTTTCTTTCCGTTCATACTCCTCTCGTTGAAGAAATGGGTGGAGGAAAGCGATATAAAGGGATTCTTATCCTTCATAGTACTTACAAGTCTCCTTATCCAAGCACATCCGATTGCGGCGATGATTCAATTTATGTTCATCGTTCCTTACTTCCTTTTCGTTTTGAAGGGGTTAGATCTCAAAAAGATTGGGTTCTTTGTGTGTGGATTATTAGGAACAGTTGGTATCTCAGCATATTATATATTTCCGCTTTTGCTTGAATTTAAATATTTTTATTATGGTCAGCAAAGTGAAATTTTTTTGCCGAACCAATATCTTACTCTGGCAAGCTATTTTTCACCAAATTGGTTTTATTTCTATAAAGGCGATATCCTGACAAGGGGACACTTTCTGTTTATAGGTAGTATAGAGATGATTGCTATCGTTATATTTATCCTTTATTTCTTTTTTAAAGGAAAGACCCATCTTAAAAAAATATCACTACCCATGGCATCATTTATTATGTTTTGTATTTTTGCCTATCTCATGAGTCCCTTCTCGGTATTTTTATATACAAAAATTAAGTTACTTGGCAATATCCAGCATCAATGGCGCATGTTAAGTGGCCTCATAATCATTCCACCAATATTAGGTGCATTTCTCATATCGCTATTAAAGGATAAATTACGGAGAATAGCGGTTTATTTTACAATCATACTACTTCTTATTATTCGATTTCCTCAGTTGTATGGAAAGAATTACGTAATGGAGAATAATGGGACATATTATTTTAATAAGATAAATCTCTACGCAACAGTTTATAACACCCTCTGGACTGGCAAAACAGAAGATTATCCGGTCAAAAGCGTTAAGGGAGAAATTATTGAAGGAAAAGGAACGATAACAAATAGGGATGAACACAACTCATGGCGAGAGTATGTAGTTGACGCAAGCACCGACCTTAGATTGGCAGATTATACATTTTATTTTCCTGGGTGGAAAGTTTATGTCGATAAAAAGGAAGTACCTATCGAATTTCAGGATATGAACTATCGGGGAGTCATCACGTACCGGATCCCGCAAGGAAAACATACCATTTTGGTGAAATTCACCGATACTAAAATCCGTCTACTGAGCAATGTAATAAGCCTGTTCTCGATAGGAATCCTTGGGGTATTGATAATCTTTCGTAAGAAGTTATTTGATCATCCTTCGAAGCATCGCGCCTAATATCTTGTCTGCCACGCGTTTTGGATTGTAGAAAATCGTTTCCGCAAGGCCATGTGCGAAGAATCGTTTCATATTTATTGCAGGCTCTTCTATGTCGGCACTATATTTCCTCTTTTCCCAATAGTAGAAGTACACAAGGAATGAATAGAATAATTGCAAGATTCCGAGAGTGAATCCCAACATGCCATCTTTATAGCCCTCTCCCGCAAAGTATCTGCTTACGAATTCGGAGATCGCATTTTGCGTCGCTTCTTTCAGATGAAACTCTTTTTTTTGTTCGATCTTTTCTCCAGCTTCTATTTTCGCATATCTCATCATACGTACGATATAATCATCGACTGATTCATAGTTGTGGTGCAGAATGGCACTTTTTTCTTCAGGAAGGAGTTCGAACTCAGTTCCCTCAACTTCAGGTGGACGGTGGATTTTTGTTGGCCACGTTACTGCAGTTTTCTTGAAGAGGCGAACCTGGTAGTCTGGCCACCAACGGCTATGTTGTACCCATGACCCAAAAACCATGTTCTTACGGGGGATTTTTATCGCGTCATATTTCGTATATATCTTTTTCAGCTCCTCAATCAAGTCCTTAGGGAGCTCCTCATCTGCGTCAAGGAATAAGACATGGTCATATTTTGCCTTTTCTTTCAATGTTTCCCTGATGAGTTCCACATACGCCACTTCGCCCATATCGATAACAGTCACATTCTTCATCTTCTCCACTTCTTCTCGGAGGGATTTTTCCATGCCGATATCGGCGACCAGTATTTCATCCGCTAAATGCTCAAGGGAGGATAGGCATGCATACACGTGATCTGGTCTTCCTTTGATTACGGTTATTCCTGTTATTTTCATAGGTGTTTATCTTTTGAATAGTTGGGCCGCTTCATTCATTATATTAATTTTAAAGACAAATAAAAGAACAATAAGATAAGTGGAGGCTCCAGAGAGGCTGGTGAGGATCAGTCCTTGGAGGGTGTGAGGCGCTATTTGCTTCACAATCACCATGACGAGCCCCATTGCGATTGAGGAGAAAAATGGCTTATATATGGAGGCAAAAATCCGGAATGGCACGAATTCCTGTGCCTTTCTTATCACTAAGACCGATGAGATCGAAATGATCATCACCGTGATGGGAAATCCGTAGTAACCAAAATAGTGGGTCAATATAGGGGTGAATATCCAGGTGATAATCGTCCAAAAAAGCATGAACATGAAGGGAATCCTCGCTTTTCCGAGCGAATTTATCAAGTTGATGAGCGGGGAAGAAAAAGATGCAAAGAATGCTGAGACGCAGAAAATATAGAGGAGCGGAAGCGCAGGAGCCCACTTCGCATATTTTGGGATAATGTGGATTACGTCATCCATCGATAAGCCCAAAGCTAAAATTGCAGGAGTGAGAAGTGATGTCTGATAAAACATGATTTTCTCTATCGTCTGCTTCACCTTTTCCTTGTCGTGTTGAAGTCGGGAGAGAACGGGGAACAATACCTTGGTGATATTATCCATGATGATGCGTATCGGGGCTTCAGCCCATTTTTTTGCCCATCCGATATATCCTACTCCTTCAAATCCAATTACTTTTCCCAAGAACAGTGTTATCAGATCGTCCTTAAAAAGGGCGAGGAATGAGCTTGCCTGAAAGGGGACGCCGAATGAAAGTAATTCTTTCAAACTTGACCTTGAAATGTTCAATGAAGGTTTCCATGGGGATACTATGTAGATAAGTATGAGCCCAGTGATTGATCGTAACAGAACGGCGATGGTGAAACTCATCAATCCGAACTTAAGGATTGCCAACACGATGATGGCTATATAGAAAACAGTGCTTTCCGTGATTTGGACGAGAACGATTTTTTGGAATGCGATTCTTCGCTCAAGCAAAATGGAGGGAATGGTTTTGAGGGAGGAAGTAAAGAAACTGACGAGAAGAGCCCAATAGAGATAGACTGCCTCTGGAGGAAGTTTATAAAATGAACGAACAAACTCCGTTCCCAGAAAACCAATCCCGACAATGGTAATGACGAGGATTTGTTGAATGGTGAACGTGGTTACAAAGTCTTTTTCTGAAGCCTCTTTTTTTTGAACGAGGGAAGCTGCAAGCCCGATATCGGAAAAATAATTTAGGACAGAGATGAGTGACATAACGGTAATATACATTCCGAATATCGCTGGGGAAAGAAGGATGGTGACCACGAGGTTGGCGACTAGCCCGAGCATGGCAGAATAACCACTCTGAAAAAAGAGACTTAACGTGCTTACGATGCTGCTTCTTTTTATCGCTGCGTATTGTTCAGTTTTTTCCATATTCTTTTATTCACACAAAGATAGATAAGGACAATAAAAAATAACACGGTTATGCCATTTCCGACCTTCTCCACAAGAGTCTCATTATACCTCACTACAATCGTCGATTGAGGAGGTAGGTTGGATAAAATAGGCCTGCCTAACGTATCAAACTTGGTAGGAGTCTTCCTTATCCCGTTAATCCTGATCTCCCAAAAAGGGAAATAATGCACAGGAATCGTTATTTGTCCCTGATCGGCGAGTATCTCTTTATAAAAAGGGCCATTTACCTTATATTTCAGAGGATTCAAATAAAATCCAACCTCTGATGTATCGTAGGTCCTCCAGGCATCGTAATTGCCAGATCTGGGGAAATATTCAGGGATCTGATATGCTGCTTTTTGCTGAATATATTTTCCCGAAAGAAACATGGACGCATATTCATTGAACGTATATTTCCATGGGCGGAAAAAGAATTTACTGGATGTGTAAAGTACAGCCAGCAAAAGGACAATTGCGAGCAATCCATTGATCCTTTCGTTCTTTAGCAAACGAACTACATAAGATGCGAAATATGCCGTTCCGAATACGACAAAGGGGAGGAATCTCCACGGGAACTGAAATACCGACATGATGGGGGCAAACAAATCCCAAAATGGCTGCGACGGATAAATCGTAAGGAATGTGAAAAATAACATAAGACAAAGAACCCCTAGTGGCAAATAGAATCCTCTCTTCTTTTTTTCCTTCATAAATTGAGCAAGGAATATCCCGACTCCAAATGATGCGAGGAGAAGATGGATTTTCCCGATCTGAAAAGACATGTCATCATTTAGACACCCGGTACCGCTCCCGCCAAAACTCCAATTTTCAGCTCTCCAGAGCTGCC
The DNA here is from genome assembly GCA_964553365.1 of uncultured Gammaproteobacteria bacterium. GTDB lineage: Bacteria > Patescibacteriota > Microgenomatia > UBA1406 > GWC2-37-13 > JAKBEU01. The sequence goes on along the minus strand of CAZKKK010000009.1, from coordinate 6,113 downwards.
ACATACATAAGAAATGATCACTATATTTCGTTCGTGAGGCGATTTCGTTCGCATAGGTGAGCTTGCTTTCAAGCAGGGCCGGTACGAGGAAGTATGATGCCAAGAGGAGTCCTAAGCCGATAGAAAGGAAAGCCTTTTTTTTGTTCTGCAATACGAGCGCGAAAAGAATGACACAGACAACCGATACAAGAGATAGGACATTATGGACGGTGAACAAAAAAGAAAGCACGATTGTAGAAATAAAAAAGAACGAACTTTTTTTCTCGATATCGCTTTTCTTGAGAAGATAGAGAGCTAAAGGAAAGAGAGCCATGAACCAAATTTCCCCCACGTTTCCTCTGACAAATATCTCCACTGCCATCCAGAGTGAGGAAGAATAGACGCTTGCGCCAAGCAGTCCTCCCCAGAAGCCAAAAAATAAAGAAGCAAATAGAAAGAAGCCAATAAACGATACTAGTAAGCCGAGAAATAAGACTATCTTCAAAGAAAGTGCAGACGTCAAGCCGACAAGTTGCAGGACCCCACCCACCCAGTAAGTGAATGGTGCATAAAAATTGAATACGGGGAATCCATGTTGGAAAGAAAAGTTGGGGGCAAGGCGGGGAGGAATGATCCCATTTTTCAGGTTGAGCGCAAATTCCTGCATGCGTGCACCCTGCGTGTTGTCATGAAAGGAAAATAGATGGGTGTCAAGGGGATTGAGCTCTCTTCCCAAAAAGAAAAATACCGCAATCAGAGTAATGCAAAAAATAAATTTCTTTTTCACTTCGTTAGTTCAAATAATTGGATAGCAGTGTTGCTGCCTGCTTTGTAATATGATTTGAGTTTCTTCATGGGCCAATCCGATGGATAAGACAATTCATGAGCGGTTACGACGTAAACATACTCTTTTCCTATATTGGCCTGATATTTCTTAAGCGCTTCCAAATTGAACGGCCAAACTCCTTGGATATATACTTGCTCTCCTTGATTTACGAAGACAGTCAACATATCACCCGTCAGTCCAAAATCTCCTTCTGCAATGATGCGAACAGGTTTTTCCTTTGACTTTTCCCTTGCGAAGGCTATGATTTCGTCCATTCCCAGTCCTACTGTAGCGCCGATGATATATTGCCCTTTATCGGTATCAGGAAAGATGATTTTTGTGTAGTCAGTCCACATGGGATACTGGAATACAATAAGAATTCCAATAATTAAGCTAATAAGAGATGTAAATAGCTTACGATCTTTAATCGTCCCTAACAAGTAAGCTGTGAGAATGGTGAAGATCGAACAGAAAAAAATGATATAGCGGGGGAACAAAACACGAGTCATTGCCGCAATTCCAAAATAGGGAACGAAAAGGAGAAATGAAAAAAAGAGGAACAATCGAATGTTTTTTCGGAATAGTAAAAATAAACCGACAAACGCAAAGGGAATGATTATCCATCCGGATTCGCTGAATACATAATGCGGGATCGTCCGGAGATTAGAAAAAAGTACTTCAAAAGGGTGTGCAAGCCAGTCGCTGAAGGTCATGACAAATGTGGTATTTTTTTGCGCAACATAATGCATGTAAGGAGAGAGTCGCTGCACGTTGTATATGATCTGGGAAAGCAGGAAGACGACACCCCAAAGGAACAGATATCCTACCAATCCATTAATCTTTTTTTTCTTGTAATCAAACACGAAGAAAGAAGCAAGGAACGAGACTCCTAAGAACATTTGTGCGGATGATTTACTAAGAAGCGCTATGCCCGCAGCAATGCCAAAAAGAAGAGCCACATCAAGCCGAATAGTATTCACCAAAATCAGGGTAAAAAGGACAATCCAGATAAATGCCGCGTTTACTCCGGAGTCAACAAGCGCCATACGATCATAAAAAAGGAAATAAGGGGAAAAGACATAGAGAAATGCTCCGATGAAAGCTGTCCTTTTCCCGAAAAGATACGTAAGGAGGAAAAAGAGTCCCAATAATGCGATCATGCCAGTAGCCACCGAAAAGAGGCGCCCTGCGAGCAGAGAGTCTGTTGGAAACAGTTTCAAAAAAGGGATTGTGCCCCATGTTTGCAATGGCTGCTTCCCATCGGTGAGGGAGATAAACCTCCAACTTGCGTCATGCCATGCAACCTTCGCCCAACGGATATAAATACCCTCATCGGTAAAGATAGGAAGGAGCTTGATATTATAGAGTCGGGTAATGAGAAAGAGAATCTTTACGAATCCTAAGAGAAGGCAGTCCTTGAAGGTGAATTTCTTCTTTAAATACGTGACAATGGCGGAAATATCAAACATACCTATAAATTATATCACTTCAGCTTTACCGGCACTACCTCAATCGCGAGTGGCTCGCTATCGCCCAGCTTGAAATAATGGTCTGCCGTATCGGCAAATCGTGAGAGAAGCTGGAAAATCATGGATTTTATTTTGTCAAAACCCTTTACCTCATCCTTATAGACCCGTTCATGCATAACTTCTATGAGCCATTTATGTTTGTCGGTATCTATCTGGATTTCATGATGGTCAGCAAGGTTTTGCAGGACTTTTTCCACGTTCGGTTCTTCCATAAAACCAAATCGCACAACTACCGAAGCAATAGTGTCCTGTCTGAATCCTACCTTTCCAAAATTGATTATTTTATATCTGTGTTCTTTTCCAATAGTGGGCAACTTTTCTATTTGCACTGTAAGAAAAATAATATGTTTTGGGAGAGCTCCATAACGATCAATAAAGAGTTGCATTATTGTGGGCATAGTTTCATCGATTGTTGTTTTTTTTGGTGTCATAAAAATATAAGCCTTATTTATTTCTGGGTACGTATTTTTTTGCTTCATTTCTAAGAGATCTTGGATTGAGCCACGCGGATAGGAGTCATACTCTTTCTGAATGTGTGATCGACCCCATTGCCAAGACTGAATAACAAGAAGAACTACTAAACTTATTCCGACAGGTATATATCCGCCTTCAAATAGTTTTAATGAGTTTGCACTTAAAAATGAGAAATCTATGAAGGCAAATGGGACGAATACAAGAAGTGACTTAACCCAATTCCATTTCCATAGATAATGTGCAACGGCTATCATAGCTAATGAGGTGATAAACATATCTCCACTCACGGCTAAACCATAAATAGATGCAAGTTTACTACTTGATTGAAAAATTAATACAAGGCTCACACATCCAATATAAAGTGCCCAGTTTACCGTTGGAATATATATTTGTCCTTTGTGATGCTCGTGGGTTTGTACAACTTTCATAAAGGGAAGAAGTCCAAGCGAAATCCCCTGTGAGATGAGAGAGAATGCTCCGGAAATAAGGGCCTGGGAAGCGATGATTGTCGCAAGTGTTGCCAGAATGACCATTGGGATAAGGGCAAACTTTGGAACCATACTATAAAAGATATTATCTGCTATTACCGCTTTGCCTGAAAGCATATAGGCACCCTGACCGAAGTAATTCAAAAGAAGCGCAGGGTATACAAGCGCAAACCAGCTGAGTCGAATTGGCTTTTTCCCAAAGTGGCCCATATCGGCATACATAGCTTCACCTCCAGTGATAACAAGCATCACAGATCCTAACACTATAAATAATGTTTTAATATCATGACTCAAGAAAAAACGAACAGCATAAATGGGATTAATAGCCTGCAAAATAGCAGGATAGGCTACTATTTGATTTAGACCAATAAGTCCTATTGCCGAAAACCAAACTATGATAATAGGACCAAAGAGACCTCCAATTTTATGAGTTCCCGATGACTGAATTAAAAAGAGTCCTGTGAGGATTACTATAGTTATAGGAACGATATAAGCATTAAAATTTGATGTTATCACCTTTAATCCTTCAACTGCAGACACCACGCTGATAGCTGGAGTGATAATTCCGTCTCCCAATAGAAGTCCTGAAGCAATAATAAAAAATACGAGGAGAAGTTTTGTATAAGTGTTGTTTACTTTGCTATTTTTTATAAGACTATATAATGAAAACACTCCTCCCTCTCCCTCGCTGTCTGCATTCAATACAATAGAGATGTATTTTACAGTAATAATTAATGTTAAAATCCAAAAAATAATACTCACTACTCCCAATATATCGCCTTTAACTATAAAATCTCTTGCTCGGCCAAAAAAAATCTCATTCGCTGCGTAGAGAGGGGAAGTGCCGATATCGCCGTACACAACGCCGAGGGCAGCAAGGGACATTCCAAAAAGCGCTTTCATGGTTATTTTTTTATATATATTTAATATGTAATAATAGCACAGATATTTCCAGAATAAGCCAATTATTTCATCATAGCATATTGGCGTTCTTCATATGCTCTATAATATCTATAATAAATGATCACCTGTTATTTCGAGAACAACAATAAGGCCCAAGGAGGATTGCGCCATGTCACTGTCAATGCTCTTATTATCCACGAAGGTAAAATTCTCCTGGGAAAACGGGGGAGTGTCAAAGGCAAGAAAATGTCTGAGTTTGGTCTGTGGGGATTGATAGGCGGTTATTTGGGTCGTGATGAGACTCTTATTCAAGCACTCAAAAGAGAAGCCCTTGAAGAAAGTGGATGTGAGATAGACAATCTCACCCTTTTTCGAGTGAATGACAGTCCTTATAGGCCCAAAGAGGATAGACAAAATGTCGACATTATTTTCATTGCCCATCTCGTAAGACAAACGCAAAAAGTAGATGAAGAAGTTACGGAGCTCGTGTGGTTCCCTCTTGACAAACTTCCCCCCCCGGAAAAAATAGCATTCGACCATGGTGAGTGCATTGAGAGATACAAAGAGTATCACAAAAAAAATTACCCTCTTCCTTTACTTGGATGAGCTGCTGTTATAAACATCTTCATGAAGAAATCGTGCCAGGGCAAAAGCGACTCCATGTTGTACGCCTAGCGATCGAGTCACTACCCCCTTTGTCATGATGCCGAACATCCCGATCCCTTCACCGATCTTTTTCGTCTTGAAGTGGGCGTCTATCGCTTCTTCCAGGTTTTTGCCTTTATGGATGGAGTCCATAATGATCTCAGGGAGCACTAATCCTCCTGAAGCTCCGATACCAATTTGGCTTTTTTTGTTCACGATTACCACGATTGAGTGCTCAAACCATCCGAAACTGTGTTTGTGGAGCCCGCCTTCGATGCCTACTCCATACTCTGCTCCCTTTACCTTCTTTATGGCATTTTGGGCTCGATTTAAGGCACCTTTGTACATTTCGTCAATATCCATAGGTTGGTCTTGCACGCCTGAAGGCACGGAAACGCCCTTTATTATGGCTTGAGGAAAGTGTTTCAAGAATACTTCACGAACTGGGGAGACTTTGGTAGGATTCATAGACCCGACAGCTATAAGCATATACTTTGAATTTTACCAACATTTCTGGTATAATGAAGGTCACAAAATATGAAAAAAACATTTGGCAACCCATGCTCACGTTGTGGCAAAGAAAGAATCATAGTTCGTACCTGGAAAGAAAAGGTCGACAGCTCCATTATCACAAATACCGAGACTGCATGTCCCGATAAAGAATGTCAACTTGAGGTTGAAAAAATAAACAAAAAACAACAGGAAAGAAGTGCTGCATTGAAGAGAGAAAGCGAAAAACGACTCCAAAGCAGGAAAGATAGTTCCAAAAAAAATAAGAAGGCTAAGGCGAAATAACTTCATATTTCTTGGCTCTCCACATAAGAAGTCCGTTGGTCATGCTGAATGCATTGAGGTATCCTTGCCCTTCGAGGATATACGTAGCGGTTTCACTCCTTGATCCACTAAGGCAATATAAATAGATAGTCTTATTTTTATCCGTAATAATGGATCCGATTTTCTCGCCAATCTCATTAACGGGAATATTAATACTTCCCGAAATGGAACCTTTTGCAAATTCTCCAGGAGTACGGACATCGATTATCGATATGTCTTTATTCCCCAATGCTGCATGCACCACATCTGCCGATACTTGTTTTGACATATTCCTAATTTTACTCTTTTTATCATTATTTAACTTGGGTGATTTCTTGAGTTTGGTTTGGTCGTTTATTATACGTGTGAAACATGGTAGCATGAACATATGTCTATCCAGTTCGTATATCTCTGTATTCAGACATTGTTGCTGTGGGCACTGGTGATTTTCCTGCA
>CAZKKK010000008.1:0-20224 GCA_964553365.1 uncultured Gammaproteobacteria bacterium | reverse complement strand
GGAGAAGCAGTCAAGATTACAGAAGGTCCATTCGCCGATTTCCTTGGAACGATTGAGGCGGTTGACGACGAACGGGGCAAGGTTCGTGTCCTTGTGTCGATCTTTGACCGAGAAACTCCTGTGGAACTCGACTTCTTACAGGTGGCAAAATTATAATTATTCGTTTTATATCGTATGGCAAAAGAAATAAAGGCACAGCTTAAATTAAACTTGGCAGCAGGCGAGGCCACCCCGGCGCCACCAGTGGGACCAGCACTCGGTCAACATGGTGTACCGATCATGGAATTTATTAAAGAATATAATGCACGAACGGCAAAATTAAAGGGAAACATCATTCCAGCCGTCATTACGGTCTACAAAGACAGAACATTTACTTTTATCACGAAACTTCCTCCTGTTGCGGCAATGATCAAGAAAACATTGGGTCTTGCGGTTGCATCCGGAAAACCAAACACAGAAAAAGTCGGTAAGCTGACTTCCGCTCAATTGGAACAGATCGCAAAGGACAAGATGTTGGATATGAACGCAAATGATATCGAAGCCGCAAAAAAGATCGTTGCAGGAACTGCACGAAGTATGGGAATTGACACAGAATTATAAAAATTATATTTATTTAAAAATCCATGGGAAAAATTCGTACACAAATACTCGGACTTGCCGATATTGATAAACCACAAAAAGAAGAACACAAAACACACGCTGAAGAAAAGTCTGCAAAAGCAGACGCTAAAGAAGTAAAAGCAGTCGAAGCGAAGAAAAATGAAGCTAAAACAGCAAAAACGAACGTCTCAAAGAAAGTTCGCGGAAAAAAATATCTGGAAGCAAAGAAGAAACTGGGAGATGTAAAAAAAATGAAACTTGCGGAAGCGGTAGAACTTCTCAAAAAAGCGAAATATGTTTCTTTTGACGAATCAGTCGATCTTCACATGAATGTAGAGAAGATGGGCCTCCGCGGAGAGGTTGAACTTCCTCATTCCACCGGAAAGACGGTACGAGTGGCCATTGTGAACGATGCGGTTCTTGAACAGCTCGCTAACGGAAAAATCGAGTTTGATGTCCTCATCGCCCATCCTTCATTCATGTCAAAGCTTGCTCGTTTTGCAAAGGTTCTTGGTCCAAAAGGACTTATGCCCAATCCAAAAGCAGGCACAGTATCTGCAAATCCTGAAGAAGTAGCTAAAAAATTCATGAAGGGGACCTTAAGATGGAAAACCGAACCAAAATTCCCTCTCATTCATCAACTTATCGGCAAACTCAGTTACGATTCTAAGAACCTTACCGAGAATGCGCAAGCTTTCATCAATGCAGTAGGAAAAGCCCAAATCAAGAGCATGTTCATTGCTTCTTCAATGGGACCTTCTCTAGAAATTGAGATAGAAAAGGAAGAATAAGCCCCAAGAAACTTAAAGAAAAAGAGCCACTTTGTGGCTCTTTTTTTATGGTTCGGCAAGCTCACCATTTCATGATTTGAACTTCTTTTTCGCGAGAGCGACAATCATATCGGCAGCAGCCTCTACATCGATATTCTTTCCCGTCCGTATGACAAGGTCATAATGATGCGACTTTCGCGGGTCATGCTGGAATAATTCCTGTGCGAATTTGTTCCGTTCCAGATCCGACGCTGCAATCTGCTTTTTTGCTTCCCGGGCTGAAATATGTTCGTATTTCATCATTGCCTGGATACGGTCTTCCATCGAGGAAACGATTCGTATCTTGAGCGCATCAGGAAAGAGGAAGTTCGCTCCTCGCCCTATGATTATTGCATTTCCACGGGTGCCAATTGAAGCTAAAATATGGAGAAGGTGCTTATAATAGGAGTTCATGGAGAGAAATTTTTTACCAAATATGGTGTTCAGCAACTCCTTTATCGCGCTCGACTGGTGTTCATCAAGTTGTTCGACAAGTTCGGGATCGAGAGTCGTTTCATTGGAAATTTCGTCAACGATATCCTTGTGATATACACGCCAGGGGCTTTTTAGTTTTTTTGCGATGAGATATGCGATGGGGCGACCTCCGGATCCTTGTTCTCGGGAGATGGTTATAATGGGAGGGTGACCGTGTTTATTTGTATATATCCTATGGAGCGCCGTTCCTTCTAAGTTTCTATTTATGAGTTCAAATATTCTCTTCATAGACACTTGCAATTGTAGACCCGGAACTAATCAATGTCAACGTCAAACAAGCTAACCACTAGTCACCTTATTTATAGTATATTTAATACATGCAGATGCAACTTCAGTCATCAAACATTACGACTCGCGGACTGCTCTGGGAGTATCTTTCACAGACGCAAAGAGATCTCATCGATGAAGGTCAGTATCTCATGAATGAAGTCATCCAGGACCATGCATATCGTTTCAAGGACTATTCGTTTCTTATTTTCCCCTTCGCCAAGGCATATGAAGGATTTTTGAAACAGCTCTTCAAGGATGTGGGATTCATTTCACATCTCGACTACATCTCCGACCATCTTCGGCTGGGGAAACTTCTTTCCCCCTACCTTATCACCAGACTTGGGGACAAATCACTCTATGAAAAAATACGGATAAACGGTTCGAGGGAATTGGCAGAGACTATTTGGAAAACATGGAAACTCGGTCGAAACGAAATTTTCCATTACTTCCCCCACAATGTTCGGGCGGTTACTTTCGATGAAGCGAATAGGACAGTGGGAAATCTATTGGAAACCATGGAAGTGGCGTATGCAGCTCTCGGTCGGATGAAAGTGATGCATAGATTAAAAGCTCTCAGTATTAACTAATATAAGTCATGCAAGGATTAACAACAAAACAATCAACCCAACTTCTTATCCAATATGGTGAAAATGTGTTGTTAGAAGGAAAGAAAAAGACATTTTTTGCAAAATTTGTTGAACAATTTAATAACTTTCTCACCCTTTTACTTCTTGGGGCTGCGGGTCTTTCATTTATTATAGGTGAGCCAGTAGATGGAGGATTGATAGTCGCAATCGTTGTTTTGAATGCACTTTTTGGCATTTATCAAGAGGCAAAAGCAGAGGAGTCGATAGCAGCTTTGAAGAAGATGTCTGTCGCAAAAGCGCGGGTTATACGGGATGGTGTTGAACAAGAGATCAACAGTAACTTATTGGTCCCGGGAGACATTTGCATCATTGAGGAGGGGGTAAAAATTTCGGCGGACGGACTGCTTCTTGAAAGTAGGAATATCGAATTAAATGAGTCAGCTCTCACTGGGGAATCACTCCCTGTACCGAAACAAAAAGGGGATGAGGTGTTTTCTGGTACTATTGTCTCTAAAGGAAGAGGAGTATTTCAAGTCGTCCATACCGCAATGGAAACAAAGTTTGGACATATCGCCCATCAACTGAGCACTATCGAAGATGTCGAGACACCTTTGCAGATTAAGCTTAAACGACTGACGAGAATAATTGGAATTGTGGGAATTGTATCAGCGGTAGTCGTATTCATCATATCCATTCTCCGAGGGGATGCCTATTTCCCTACGTTTCTTCTGGCGATATCGCTGGCTGTGGCGGTAGTTCCCGAGGGTTTGCCGGCGGTCATGACTATCACGCTAGCAATTGGCGTAAATGAAATGAGCAGAAAAAAGTCGATCGTGCGAAAATTGTCCGCAATTGAAGCATTAGGCAGTATCACGCTTATAGCGACCGACAAAACGGGAACACTGACGACAAATAAGATGAAGGTGAAAGAAATATTTGTTAATGACACATTACAAATAACAAATAACCCTCCTTCGCATAAAGCTACGGAAGGGCAAAGCAAATCAATTTCAAATCACAAATTACAAAACGAAACAAAATCTCTTGATGCATTCGATCATTTAGTAATCAACGGGGTGGTCTGTTCAACGGCCTCCCTGGTATTCAAACATGACCATGGGACACATGATGTTTTAGGAGACCCCACAGAAGGAGCGCTCCTTTATATGGCGCAGGAGATGGGATTGAATATTGAAGAGGTGCGAAAGAACAATCCCATTATCGAAGAGCAAGCGTTTGACAGCGTGACGAAGAGGATGTCAGTTGTGGTAGGGGCAGAGCGCGCTCTGCCCGTACAGCATGTTATTTATACAAAGGGAGCGCCGGAAGCCATTCTTGAAATCTGTTCTTCAATTCAAAAAGGAGCGGACGTAACAGATTTAACAGATGAGGAACGGAAGAAAATTGAGGCACAAATGGATCAGTGGGCTCGTAAGGGACTACGAGTTCTTGCATTTTCTTATCAACCTGATTCGACATCCATCACGAACATATCCAACTCGATATTCCTTGGAATGGTCGCCATCCATGATGCGCCTCGACCTGAGGTAAAAGATGCCGTAAAACGCGCTCAGGAAGCCGGCATTCGGGTCGTCATGGTAACAGGTGACAATGAACGTACCGCGGAGGCAATAGGCGTCGCAGCAGGGATTATGAAGGAAGGGGACGATATCATTACGGGGAAACAACTCGAGGAATTCTCAGATGAGGAGCTTATGAAATTACTTCCCCACACGGCCATTTTTGCCCGTACGACCCCATTCCATAAGCACAGAATCGTATCGCTCTATCAGAAATTGGGAGAAATAGTAGCTGTTACGGGGGATGGGGTGAATGATGCGATCGCTCTTAAAAAAGCGGACGTGGGTATTGCGATGGGATTAGTTGGCACCGATGTCGCTCGAGAAACTGCAGATATGGTGATTACCGATGATAACTTCGCGTCCATCGTAACCGCAGTGGAGGAGGGAAGGAATATCATCAAAAACCTAAAAAATGCCATTCAGTATCTATTAGCATGCAATATTTCCGAGGCTATCACCCTTATTGCAGGGATGCTTTTGGGATTCAATCACATTTTGTTTCCGATTCAGCTTTTGTACATCAACTTAGTCACGGATGGGGTGCCCGCTCTTTCTCTCGCATTTTCTCCCCGTGCACCTCATCTCATGAGTGAAAAGCCCCAAAAAGAGCTTGAATTATTACAAAATAAGGAGAAACTCTATATTTTGCTCGTTGGTTTGCTTACCAGTATAATTACCCTCTTTTCCTATTGGTTTTTCCTAGGCACATCCGTGGGGATAGCCAGAGCTGCCGTATTCTCGGTACTGACCCTCATCCAGTCATTCATCTATGTCGATTTATGGCTAAGCCATCAACCGCTTCATACCCATTACAAAACCCTCCTTTCCCCCATGTTTTTTGCTGCATTCCTCTTTCCGTTCGTTACGCAGCTTGTCATCGTGCGGATACCTGTTATCGCCAAAGTATTCAGTATCTCTCCGGCTTCTTATCTGCAGTTTGGTATATTTATCTTCTTCAGCGCCCTTGTTCTTGTGGGAATAAAAGGAGTTAAAAAGCTCATCCATATATAACTACTTATAGCAAATATATAAAAACGGAATAAATTGCTAATATAGCATACTCAATCAAGCTCGATCCAAAAAATACATATCGATATGAAGCAGACATTCCCTATCAATTGCACGTAAGGTCCAACCTCAGACGGTCAATGGCAGGTTGAGATTACGGCGGTAGATTGTCTTGCGGCATATCCAAATAAGTGTTCTGCGCCTGTTTCAATCGTCGTCTTTGGGCAGTATGATGGGGAAACTTGCCTTTAGTGAATCTTGATCAAATACGGCCAGCTGATGACGGTTCTGGACTGCTCCTCACTGGGAATATCTCTGACGGACTAGGAGGTTTAGGGATTTCCGCGGCATCGCTCTCTTCGTGTGATAGATCTTGGTCCGAACGCAATCCAAGATAGGATATATCCATGGAAAGAGGACTTGTGGGATATGAGCCAAATAAAAACCCTCAACCAGGCGTAAATATTGGATCTTTTGTTCCAGCGGACACATGGCGAAGCATCAGAAAATCAAGGGACAGGAAGTGATCATATAAGAGACTTCACGATTGCCTCTGCATCAATTTCTTCATACCGCAACAGTTCTTCCGGTGTGCCGGAGCGAGGGAGCTTGCGGACGCAAAGATGGGTGAAAGAGTGGTTTGTGGTTAGTGGATGGTGGTTAGTAGAAAAAGCAGAAAGAACCGCTTCTCCGATACCTCCTGTTTCATAATGATCTTCGACGATTACGACATGTTTTGTATTTTTGGCTAACTCTTGGAGCGTCTTGGAATCAAGAGGTTTTACGGAGTACAAATCTACCACGACCGTGTGAATTTGCTTCTTTTCAAGGATGCTTTTAGCCTTAAGTGCCTCATGAAGTGTGATTCCTGCAGTGATGATAAGGGCATTAAAAGATGATTTATTTGTACTTCCATAATGCACTTTTAGGCCTCCAATGGGAAACTGTTCCTTTATATCATATAAAATAGGAGTCTTTTCGCGGGTAGTCCTCAGATAATTAATTCCTGGATGTGTTGCCATCGTCTGAGTGAGCTTGTATGCGGATACTGCATCTGACGGATACAATACAGTGCTTTCTCTCACACTCCTCATCATCGAGATATCTTCAAGCGCCATTTGTGAAGCGCCATCAACACCAATGGAACATCCTGCGTGGGAACCGACAATATTCAAAATGGTAGGGGCGCGATTAATCGCGCCCGTACAGCACATTGAATATTGCGCCATTCTGATTTGGTCAAATGCACGGGACAAAAATGCAGCAAAACTAGATGCAAAGGGAATGAATCCCACTTTTGAAAGACCAAGAGCCATGCTTATCATGTTTTGCTCAGCAATGAAACATTCAACGAATTGTTCGGGCGTTGCTTTTTTGACAAATTCAGCATAGGTAGAATTTGAAGTTTCAGCGTCCAAAGCTATGATATTTCCATTTTGCTTTGCTAAATCCGCTAAGGCAAAACCATATGCTTCTCTTGTGGAAGTAGGTGAAACCAGGTGGCTCGGATCCAGGGGTATCCCCGACACGCGCGGACTCTCGTTATTTTGCGAGGGAGCACTGGCGGGGAAATGAGCCGAGACAGAATCTGGTTTCGCAATAGTGCCTTTTGCAGAAAAATCCACCTCTCCAATTTCTTTCAAAGCTTGTGCAAGTTGAGCTTTGGGAATCGCTTTTCCATGCCAGTTATCTGCATCTTCCATAAAAGATACGCCCGCCCCTTTTTTAGTCCGAGCCATTATCATCAAAGGTTGCTGGATCGCCCCGCGAAGCCTTGGCGAAGTGGGGTCGTCGGTCGTTAACAGTTGGCTAAATGCTTTTTGCACTTCCTGAATATCATTTCCATTTTCAATCATTATCACCTTCCACCCAAACGCCTCGACTCGTTTTTTATATGTTTCAGTGTTCCATCCTAGTTGTGTTTCTCCTCTTTGGCCAAGGCGATTCACGTCCAGTATCGCCACTAAATTACTCAGTTTGTAGAAGGATGCGAGTTGGAGAGCTTCATAATTTTGTCCTTCCGCAAATTCCGAGTCTCCTAATAAAACATATACACGAGGAGTTTGGACTTTAAGATTTAATATTTTAAATTTCTTTTGTAATCCCAACGCCATACCCACCCCCACAGACAGTCCCTGACCTAAACTACCGGTTGTAACATCTACGAAGGGAACCTCAGGAGTAGGATGACCTTGTAGGTGTGAGTTAAATTTACGTAAAGATAATAACTCTTCATTGTTTATAGTCCCTGCAGCCTCATATATACTGTATAATAACGGGGCAGCATGTCCTTTTGATAAGATGAATTTATCATTGCGAAGGTCTGTACAATGCCCGGTGTCTTGTTTGAAGAATCCACCAAAAAACAGAACGGTCGTGAGTTCAACTGCAGAAAGAGAAGATGATGGGTGTCCCGATCCAGCTTCGGTTGTGGAAGTAATAATACCATGACGGATCCGTTTGGCGAGAGAAAGTAAATCATTTTGCATATTGTCAGTTTAACATATTGGATTTTAAAATATAAATTAAAAAAATGGAAAACTCTGTCCGTCGAAGTCACATTCCCATCCATACCCTAGCCAAACAATTGGGAATTCCCGATCTTACAAAGGAAGCCGTCAAACGGCAGGTCAAGGAAGTTCAGATATTGGGAGCCGGAGAAAAAGCACGAGCGTTGAAACGTGTTTTTGGATCTCAGCTTGATATATTGCAAGAACCGAATCATGATGCAGCTGCAACGAGTCTTTTTCTCCCTCTCTTGAAGGAGGTTTTCGATAGGGGAAGCATGATGGATCAGGAGTGTAAGGTTATCCATGCAGGCGAAGTCGTTACGATGCGGGAAAAAGCAGTCCCGATGCTTAACCGTTCGTCATTCATTTCCCAGGTATTGTCAAATAAGGAGCAGGTTGAAAGCGGTACTATTTCATTGGGAAGAGTGGATCTCCAGCGATTCCGTGATGCGGATTTTTCAAATATGAAAAATACCCAGGGAGTGCGGCCTGCAGACACGATAATAAATATAACAGCTCGAACGATACGAGACGTATTAAGGGAATATTGGCTGGAAAAAAAGATGGATTATAACTCTGACTTTTATGAAGTCGGAAGATATGGGGGAGATGAGCTTATTGTCGCATTTATGGGTAAGGCGGCTCAGGCAGAAAAAGAAAAGGTTATGGAATTGGTAGTGAAAAAACTAAGCACAAAGGAAGGATATTATCGTATAGGGGATACACAATGGGTTGAAGTCATGCCTATTCTATTGAAAAAAGAACCGGGAGCGGAAAGAGGTGTCGAATGGATATACTTCCCAACAGAAGAGCATGGTGAAAAAGTGATGTATCGTGAATATTTGGATAAGGGACTCATTCTCAATAAGGAAGATTTTGACAGAGAAAAGAAAAATACACAGTAGATGACGAATTCAATTTCGCATCCTACAGAAAAGACAATCCCGAGGGGTCAAGTGTTTTATCCTATCCAGGCTCCATTACGAATGCAGTAGATAAAATCGCCTATATATCGGAAAGACATCCTGAACTTTCTTTCTATTTCAGCTTAGCCCGCCTCTATGATGCTGAGGATCAAACTGATGCTTCCCATATGAAAAGACAAGAAACACTTCTTAATCTGGTCGAAAATTCCATATTCGACAAGCTCTTGGGTGAGATGATTTATTCACGGTCTCACTTTATGGAACATATGGATAAAAAAGAACTGAAGACTTTACAGGTCTTCGATTTTAAATTTCTGAAAGAGATGAATACCGCCATGACGTATGCAGATGCGGATAATAACATCAAGATGTTGTGGAGTAGGATCAAAGAGGCCATCCCCGACAATGAGCGGAATAAAATCATCGTTTCCCGTTTTGCAGGGACGATTTATGTTGGGGTGAGGAAGGGAAGCACTCTGAGCGATGAATGTCAGGCACATTTGAATCGTATCGTAACATTGCCGTTTGGTAAGGATGCAGATTATGAAGTTCCCTTGGGCCATGCATTCCTCGATCTTGAGAAAGAAGAGGGTAATGGTCTGGCTTCTCATCAAATATTGAATAAACTTGAGAATGCCTCTGAGGAATCGTATGACCACACATTAGTGAAAGACATACAGCGAGGTAAGGGTGAAAACGATCAGTTTATCGCGCAAATGATGAAGATAAATATCGATGAATTGAAAAAAAGAGAGTATCAATCGCTCTCAAAAATTGAATTATATGCCCTTGCGTTAAGGGGGCAGCGAAAATTGGCGCGCATAGGTAAATTAATAGAATATTCTGATAAGGGAGAGTTCAAGGATGATACCGCATATAGTGAATTGCGGAAAGCTCTTGTGTCCGAATTAGGATGAGAATCGCTTCCTAATTGCATTCTTATCTGCGTATAATGGAATATGGATCTTCATACGTTTTTCAATCCATCTTCGATAGCGATAATCGGTGTATCCGAGAATCCAAAAAAGGTGGGATATCTGGTAGCTCAAAATCTTATTCGCCAAGGGTACAAAGGAGAGATATATTTCATCAATCCGAAGTTCGACACATTATTTGACAGACTAGTATATAAAGACATAAAGGAAATAGGGAAACCAATCGATTTAGTCGTGCTTGCGGTGCCGGCCGACGCCGCCATGCATCTTCTGGATGACTTAAAAACAATCGGTATAAAAAATATCGTTCTCTATGCCGCTGGATTTAAGGAGGCGGGCGTAGAAGGAGCTCAAAAGGAGCTTAATCTGGTGGAAAAGGCAAAACAATATGGCATGACCATCCTTGGCCCTAACTGCATCGGCTATGTAAGCACCATATCTCAAGCGAACGTTACTTTTCTAAAACACCCAGCACCCAAAGGCAATGTAGGTTTTATATCTCAATCGGGGGCTCTCGGAAGCCTTATGGTCGATTATTTGGTCGGACACGAGAATTTCGGATTTTCCTATTTTATGAGCCTAGGGAACAAGGCGGTGATTGATGAATGCGATCTGCTCCTTTTTTTGAAGGATGATCCAGACACAAAGGTGATCGCCATGTATTTGGAGGACGTAAAAAGAGGAGAGGAGTTCAAACGGATAGTGGAAGAGACAACGAAAATAAAACCCGTCGTCATCCTCAAATCGGGATCGACAATCGAGGGATCAAAAGCTGCAGGGTCCCACACAGGGAGCATGGTAGGGGATGACATGGTGTATTCTGCGGTTTTTGAGCAATATGGGGCAATACGTGCGGGCCAGTTTTTCGAATTCATGTCGATGCTCAAGATATTTAGTTATGGGCGCGCACCTACATCAAAAGACATCCTTATCCTCTCTAATGCAGGCGGAATCGGGGTGTTACTCACCGATGAGCTTATTAAGAATAAATTGGAACTTGTCACGGTACCTGAGGACGTAAAGGAAACCATAAAGAAGAATATGGGTGGGGATAAAGTCACGATTCATAACCCCATCGACCTATTGGGAGATGCAAGCGCCTTTCAATATCGTCAAGCCATCGCGGCAACAATTCAGCAGAAACACATTGGGGGCGTTATTGTGATGCTTACCCCTCAGGCAAATACCGAAGTGGAAGAGACAGCAAAAGCCCTCACTGAGGCGCAATCTGCTTTTTCCAAGCCTATTTTCCCTATATTCATGGGTGAAAAATCGGTAGGGCAAAGCCACTCTCTATTCGAAAAAGCTAAAATGGCGAGTTTCTTCACCTATGATTTTTTGCCTTCCGCCCTCGCTAAAATCACCCACTACCAAGACCATATCCAACATAAGACAGTGGATGAAAAAAAAGAGATTGAACCTTCAAAACGTATAACGATACCTAAAAAGAAGATATTGACTCCTTTTGAGACGAACCAGGTCCTCGCAACTGCCGGGATACAGGCGGTTTCCCTCTTTAAGGCAAGTTCGGTGTTGGAAGTCTCGACAATCACGCACGAAGTGGGATTTCCGCTTGTGATGAAGACGGCATCGGAAAAGATAACGCACAAGACAGAGGTAAAAGGCGTGCGTGTGAATATACAAAGTGAAAAAGAGGCATTGACGGAATATCATGATCTTTGTGAGGTGACAAATGAAACGAGCGTATATATCCAAAAAATGATGAAGGGACATGAACTTATCATCGGCGCAAAACGGGATCGCCAATTCGGCATCATCATTCTCCTCGGATTGGGCGGTATTTATGCGGAATTACTGAAGACTGTCGTGAGTTTTGTCTATCCTTTCTCATTCGAATATATGATAAAGAAAATCCGTTCATCCAAGATGCAAAAAATCGTGGAAGGATTCCGAGGGAGCGCCCCTGTTGATGAAGAGGTGCTTTTTGAGCTGCTCAACAACGTGGGGATACTCATGAATACATACTCGCAGGTACAGGAAATCGATTTGAATCCTACTCTTGTTTCCGAATCGGGAATTCATATAGTTGATGGGCGCATGATTCTCTTGTAAATCATTTTCAATATGCTATAAATAATCATTGCAAAATGATTATCAATACAAATTGCCTCGACAGCTAAACGGCCAATACGGCCGTTTTTTTTATGAGACCAGAAGCACATAGAATAAAAACAGAAGCGCTTCCTAAGTTCGATGGGACAATCCCTCATATTAAAAGGACATTCATGAGGCCGCCCGGAATGGAAACTCCGGAGATAGTGGATCGATACGGATTGTATAGGGAAGATGAAGTTCCACAGATGATAGAATCATCCCTTAGCCTTTCAAAAGGTACCAAGCTATTGCTTACGGGGCTTTTGAAATCCGGCGGTGTCGCGAAGTTCGGAAATGAGGCTGGCTTTGATCTGGGAATCAACTACAACGAAATATATAAAGACACATACAAAGGAGGAGTGATGAAGGAAGCTTTACGGGAGATAGCCGAAGTGACAGAAGAACATGCAAGATTAGAAGGATACTCTGTTGATGCTGTACTTGCGCCTGAATTGTCCGGCATAAAACAGGCAACGGTTTATTCAAGCTTCTTGAAGGATGCTGACTGTGTTTCTGTCAAGAAAAATGGCCATAATAAGTCTCCCATGTCCGTGGCAGTGGACTCATATACGCAGGGAAAAACCGACATCATCTCCCTTGCACAGTCAGCACTTGAAGACATGAAAAGGGAAGGGAGAAAAAATGTTGTCCTGAGCGATGATATTATCGATTCTGGAGTAATGACGCAAGCAGTGGCGCTTTTGATACAGCTTGCTCAGGAACAAGGGTATGATATTCACCTTGTGGGAGTAGTTTCACCCATCGAAAAACTTTATACGGGAGCGCGTGAAAAAATACAAAAGGAGTTGGGAAGAGGTGTTCCTATATTCAGCGCACTTCAAATAGAAGATATTGGATTATTAAGTGATTCTCAAGCTTGGATTAAGGTAGAAACAAAGACCGGACGGGGATTTGCGTGGGCAACCGCACAATCAGAATTTGAAGTTGCTCTCCAACCGGAGGAATTAGAACCACACAAGGAACCAAGTATGAGGTTATTTCTGGCAACTTCTGCGTTTTCTGCCAGTTATTCAGCACATGACCATCGAGAAGTTTTTTATGATGCTTTTACACGGCTCTTTGCATTCAAGCATCCACAAGATGAGTTAGTAACAGACAATGCTCATCCAAAAAAAAAGATGATACAAAAACGATTGGTATAATTATCTGTATAATGACACTATGAACACAATGAACACACAAGGCAAATTAAATCTCATCGGCCAAGTTGGGGAAGAAATAATCGGTGGAGAAGAATTAAAGACGCTTCTGGAGAGTGGGGAACAGCTTATCGCATACGATGGATTCGAACCGTCCGGGCAAATTCATATTGCACAAGGTCTCCTTCGTGCGATTAACGTGAATAAAATGATCAAAGCCGGCGTGAAATTTAAGATGTGGGTTGCGGATTGGCACGCGATGGCAAACAACAAAATGGGGGGAGATTTGGAAAAAATAAAGACCGTGGGAAAATACTTCATTGAAGTTTGGCGCGCAAGCGGAATGGATTTGGACAATGTCGAATTCATGTGGGCAAGCGACATGGCAAAAAATCCCGAGTATTGGAAACTCGTTGTCCAGGTCGGGAAATCGAATGCGCTAAAACGATTCATTCGCACTGCCGAGATGATGGGGCGTGAAGAATCACTTGAAAAACTTACGGGCGCACATATTATTTACTCATGTATGCAGGTCGCGGATATTTTCATGCTTGGTGCAAAGATAACACAACTCGGTATGGACCAAAGAAAAGTGAATATGTTGGCGCGGGAAATCGGCCCCCTTCTTGGGTATTGGAAACCGATCGTGGTAAGCCACCACATGCTTCGAGGACTGGGAAAACCAGTTTCCAATGAAACGGATGCCCTGCAGCGAACGATAGAACTCAAAATGTCCAAATCCAAGCCAGACACCGCAGTATTCATGACCGATACCACAGAGGATATCCAGAGAAAAATAAACAAAGCGTATTGCCTCGAAGGAGACGTGAAAGAAAACCCCGTACTTGAATATTGTAAATACATTATTTTTGAATCTTTTGAACGTCTCAATGTTTCTGAATTTGTAGTTGAACGACCCGAAAAATGGGGAGGAACATTGAAGTTCAAGACATATGCGGAGCTTGAAACCGCATTTGCGCAGAAACAGCTCCATCCACAAGATTTAAAAGTAACGGTCGTAAAGTTGCTCGATCAATTATTGCAACCAGTGCGGAATCATTTTGAGAAAAACCAGGAAGCAAGGAAACTTCTTGAGACCGTGAAGGGCTTTTCTGTGACACGATAGGATATCGTATATGTCATCGTCTCTTTCGCTAGAATGACAAAGATATGCATGAGAAGGACATTCTCTATCTGCTATCATATCACTATGAAGTATAATCACGTCGTTTGTGGGGGAACATTCGATCATCTCCATTTAGGGCATAAAAAACTCATTGAGGAATGCTTGCGTCAAGGAAATCGAGTGACGGTCGGTATCACGACTGGGGCTATGATAAGGCACAAAGCATACAGTTTTTCCCTTGAATCATATAGGAAACGGGTCAAAAACGTCTCTCAATTCAATCCATCATTGTCTCTTTATAAACTTTCCGATATATATGGTCCTACGCTTACAGATGTATCCATAGATGCAATTTGTGTCACAGAGGAGACGTTACCAGGGGCAAAAATGATAAATAAGAAACGTAATCAGATTGGTATGAGGCCACTTTCTATACTATTAGTCCCCTTTGTCTACGATGAAAATAACGAGAAAATATCATCAGAGAGAATACGGCAAGGAGCAATAGATAAGGAAGGAATACATTATTATAAGTATCTTTTTAGCAAAGAAAAACATATTCTGCCAAAATCATTAAGAGGAGCATTAAGGAAACCCTTAGGCCGCATAATCTCATTACATTCTTATCTACCAAAGAGACAAATCGAGAGAATGAAGGATACTATCGTGAAAAATGGATATTATTATCACTGTGCCGTTGGTGACGTAGTGTCATTGAGGCTAAAAAAAAGAGGGATTTCCCCCTTTATTTCTATAGTGGATGGTAAAACACGTCGAAAAGCCCTAAACAGCACTATTATGGAATCACTTTTAGAGAAAGACCGTTCTGAGGCTATAAATGAGAAGGGCACGATTCAGAAAAGTGCCTGTTTAGAGATGGAAAAGCTATTTACTGTGGGGCATAAAGGTGCCATAAAGCAGCTTTTTATTCATGGAGAAGAGGATCTTCTTACTCTTGTTGCGGTACTTCTTGCGCCTCTTGGTGCACATGTTTGGTATGGCCAGCAAGGAATGGGGGCGGTGGATGTGCATGTAACAGAAAAAAAGAAACAGATAGTATATAATCTGTTGAAGCAGTTTAACGGCTCGTAATAAATCAAAAAATATGGAAGACAAAGTAAAATATAATCCGAAAGATTTTGAATCCAAAATATTGGATTTGTGGAAAAAGGAAAAGGTCTATTCCACGTCCAAAAATATCAAGGCAAGAACTGAAAATAATAAGGCATATTGTTTATCCATGTTCCCTTATCCATCTGGAACAGGACTTCATGTTGGGCACGTTCGTATTTATACGGGCACGGATGTGATGGCTCGCTACTTCAAAATGAGCGGAAAGGATGTCCTTCATCCAATGGGATGGGATGCGTTTGGATTACCGGCAGAAAATGCGGCAATCAAAGCGAAAAAAAATCCCATAGATATGGTGCCCGGTAATATAGCCAACTTTAAGAGCCAGATGAACATGCTCGGACTGTCATATGATTGGAATAAAGAGTTTTCGACAACGGATCCCTCCTACTACAAATGGACACAATGGCTCTTTATCCAATTTTTCAAGATGGGCCTGTTATACAAGAAAAATACTCCCATCCATTGGTGTCCCAAATGCAAAACAGGTCTTGCGGAAGAGGAAGTGTTGGCAAACGGCACGCATGAGCGGTGCGGAAACGCGATAGAAAAGAAAATATTACCTCAATGGATTTTCCGCATTACCGCATATGCTGAACAATTATTGGAAGATTTGAAACTTCTCGACTGGCCAAAGGGGATTTTGGAGATGCAACGGAACTGGATTGGGAAAAAGACAGGCATAAACATAACCTATTCTATAGAAGGAATTGATGAGTCGCTTGTATGTTTTACGACTCGACCTGATACCAACTTTGGAGCGACTTTCATTGTCATCGCACCAGAACATCCATTAGTACAAAAAATACTTGATGGAAAAATAAAAAAAGCAGAAAAACATATAAAAGAACTACAGGAATACCATGATACTTCCATAGCTAAAAGTGAAATGGAACGTGAGTCGGAAGGGAAAAAGAAAACAGGAGCATTTACCGGTCTTTATGCGATTAATAATCTGAACGGAAAGAAACTCCCTGTGTGGGTATCAGACTTTGTACTTATGGGATTTGGGACAGGTGCGGTTGTAGGTGTTCCAGCCCATGATATGCGAGATTTTGAATTCGCACAAACGTATGGAATTGAAATAATTCGCGTTGTAAAGGGAAAAAATGGCGATATGTTCCCCATAGTGAAAAAAGAACAAGTACAGGAAGAAGAAGGGACGATGGTGAACTCTTCATTTTTAGATGGAATGGATATTCATGCTGCTACTACGAAGATCATGGACTATTTGGAGGAAAAGAAGTGGGGAAAGCGTATGACCACATACCATCTCCGTGATTGGATATTTTCCCGCCAAAGATATTGGGGAGAACCTATTCCAATGGTCCATTGTGATGCCTGTGCTAAAGAGGGAAATGACACGAACGCATTGATCATTCATGGCACATGGGGGAGCGGAGAAGGAAATTGGTTTCCATGGCTGGTGAATCACTTTAAGCAAAGTGGAGTTGATGCGGTTGCGCCCACCTTACCTGATGCGAAACTTCCCACATATGAAGTAAGGAAAAAAATCATTGATGAGAAATATTCAAAGTTTACACGTCCGTCATCTATAATAATTGGACACTCAAGTGGGGTTGGAACAGCACTTCACATTGCACAAGAACATAAAATAGACCAATTAATATTAGTCGCTCCTGTTCTGTATGTTGACGAAGCATATAAAATTGTTTTAGCAAAGGCATTTGATGAAAAAACAGCGGAGGCACTTGACACTCTATATAATAACCATAGTATCGATTGGGAAAAGATAAAGAAGAACACACGAAAGATTACCGTCGTCTTTGGAGAAAACGATCCATATCTTCCCAAAGAGATGAAGCCATTTGCGGAAAAGATATTCGGAAAGGAAAATATTCATACTTTACAAGGAAAAGCACACTTTAGTTCTGGTACGAAGGATATCCCGGAACAGTTTGAGCTTTTGCGGTTTATCGAAAGTCGAATGGTAGGCGGATGGACGATGATAGACGAAAAAAACCTTCCCCTTAAATTACCTTATACTTCTTCATACGAGCCAACAGATACGGGCGAATCCCCATTATCAGCAATAGATGGATTTAAGGAAACCATTTGTCCCGTCTGTGGAGGGAGCGCCACAAGAGAAACAGATACCATGCCGAATTGGGCAGGCAGCTGTTGGTATTTCATTCGTTTTGCGATGCAGAGCGGAAACGAAAAAGGGATGATGAAAGATCAGTGGATGGAGACAATGGCAAACTCGCCATGGGCACCGGTTGATTGGTATCTGGGCGGGGCGGAACATGCAGTGCTTCACCTTCTCTATGCCCGATTTTGGGTCAAGGCACTGAAGGATTTAGGACTTCTCAATTATCCTGAGCCATTCTTGAGACTACGGAATGTAGGGATGGTGCTTGCAGAGGATCATAGAAAGATGAGCAAAAGCTGGGGAAACACCATCAATCCCGATGATGTCGTTGCCCAGTATGGAGCGGATACATTACGTATGTACGAAATGTTCATGGCGCCATTCAACATGGAAATCGCATGGTCCACAGCCGCATTACAGGGAGGACATCGATTCCTCAAGAGGGTTTGGGCACTGTATGAAAATGTAAACTCAAAGTTTACGTCAGAATCAGATTCTGAGTTAGTGAATAAATTGAATAAGACGATACAGAAAGTAGGGGAGGACATCTCACAGACGAAGTTCAATACGGCAATTGCAGCCTTGATGGAATTCCTTAATGTATATGAAGCGAATCCAAAATTATCCAGTGAAGAAGCGAAGAAATTCATTCAGATAATCGCGCCATTCGCGCCTTTCATTACAGAAAAAATATGGAGGGATGTTTTCCATGAAAAAGCTTCAATCCATCTTTCGTCTTGGCCCACTCAAACAAAAGTATCTGTTGAGAATACGGTCGTGAAACTACCCATACAGGTTCAGGGTAAATTCAGGGGAGTCCTTATGCTGCCCTCAGATTCACTTGAAGAAAAACAGGTAGAAGCGGCAGCGCTTAAAGATGAGGGTATCTCAAAGCACATTCTTGGAAAAAAATACAGGCTTATTTACGTAAGAGGGAAGATCTGCAACTTCGTGGTGATGTGAGGCTAACTGTGTTGCCCAACCTGGACTCGAACCAGGATAATCAGATTCAGAGTCTGATGTCCTACCATTAGACGATCGGGCACGCAAACTCTATTTTATCATAGATGAGCGTGTCATTGACACACAACTAACCTCTTATCGGTCGTTATTGGCCATATTTCTCTCTTTTCCCCCCAAAATCCACCTAAAAAGGTGTATAATAGTTTGTTCATAATTTGGATTTCTTTCGACTTCCACCCAATTCACACCTATGGAGATTCGTAATATCGTTATTATCGCCCACGTCGATCACGGAAAAACAACCCTCGTTGATGCTCTTTTGAAGCAAACCCACTCATTTCGAGACAACCAGAAGGAAATGTCTCAGGAACTTATCATGGACTCCAATGACCTTGAACGTGAGCGTGGAATCACGATTCTTGCCAAAAACACCTCAGTTTTCTATAAAGACACAAAAATCAACATCATCGACACTCCCGGACATGCAGACTTTGGTGGAGAGGTGGAACGAACAATCACCATGGCTTCCGGCGCCATTTTACTCGTGGATGCAGCTGAAGGTCCTCTTCCACAGACAAAATTCGTGCTTAAGAAAGCCTTGGAAGCCGGACTCAAAATCGTACTCGTTATCAATAAAATCGACAAACGAGATGCGCGCCCCCTGGAAATTATCGCCGAAATCGAAACATTGTTCCTTGATTTGGCACAGGATGATTCTTCCCTTGAATTCGTCACATTATTCGCCGTTGGACGCGATGGAAAAGCATTTTATAGTCTCCCAGAAAAGTATTCTGCAGAAACTCCCGGAGATTTATCTCCCTTATTTGACACAATCATGAAAGAATTTCCTAATGTGGCAATGAACGAAGATAAACCTCTTCAAATGCAGATTTCCACCCTTGACTATGATAATTACGTCGGTAAATTATGTATTGGAAAAATCACCCAAGGGACATTAAAGAAAGATCAAAATATTGCCGTTGTAGGAGAAAACGATAAGGTAATCGGAACCAATAGGGTCGCAAAACTATTTACCACTTCTGGACTCAATCGAGTAGAGGTTGAACAAGCAGTTGCGGGAGATATTGCGACAATTGCCGGAATCCCCATCCTCACCATCGGACAGACAGTGTGTGACCCCGCATTCCCACAAAGCATGCCTCACATTGCAGTAGAAGATCCAACAATTAAGATAAGCATCGGACCAAACACGAGTCCTTTTGGAGGAAAAGAAGGGAAGTTCAGCACGTCACGTCAACTTCGTGAACGTCTGTATAAAGAAGTTGAAACAAATCTCGGTCTTCGTGTACAAGATGATACAGAAGGTGTTGGATTTATTGTTTCCGGTCGTGGAGAATTGCATTTAGCAGTTCTCTTGGAAGAGATGAGACGCGGTGGGTACGAAATGGAAGTGAGCAAACCACAGGTTATTTACAAAACGATCAACGGAGAAGTCTGTGAACCATTTGAAGAAGTGACGATTGAAGTAGAAGAGCAATATTTTGGTATTATCACTGAAGAAATGGGTAAACGAAAGGCAAGTATGCTTGATATGAAAAAAGAAGGCGGCAATCAAAATCGCATCGTTTATCGAATTGCGAGCCAAAATCTGTTAGGTATCCGAAATTCACTCCTTACAAAAACACGAGGCACCGCAATATTGCATTCTTTTTTCCTTGGATACTTTCCAAAAGGTCTTCGAATGGACGACACACGAAATGGGAGCTTGGTATCGGTAAAAGGGGGAGAAGCGGCAAATTATGCCATTGGAAAAGTACAAGCACGAGGAACTCTTTTTGTTGGACATGGGGACGTCGTATACGAAGGTATGGTGGTTGGTGCGGCAAACAAGATGGATGATATCGAAGTCAATGTCTCAAAAGAAAAGCAATT
>CAZKKK010000007.1:2127-20906 GCA_964553365.1 uncultured Gammaproteobacteria bacterium | reverse complement strand
TGGCTCACTCGCAACCACGAGCGCAACACTCGTTCATTTACCGGGAACCAATAACCAAAATGCATGGTTTACTTTGGGAACTGGAAATGTGGGAGTGGGAACAACAACGCCCTTAGGAAAATTACAAATATCCGCTGATAACGCAAACGGCGCAGATACGGGAATATATTCACAACTGGAAGTAACTGGTTTTACTAACTCCGCTAAACGATTGGCGATAGGATACAATACCACCACGAATTATGGTTTTATTCAAGCAATTACCAATTCAGCCTCATACGATATGCTTGCTTTAAATCCAAGTGGCGGTAATGTCGGGATTGGGACGACAGGGCCAAACTATAAATTAGACGTTGCATCTGGAATTGTGAATATAGTAAATGGGTATTCAGAACCAACATCAGAAACTGGCTTTAGATTAAAGTTTTCAGATAACGGCGGAATAAATAATGATGCGGGTATTGGTATGAGTGGATCGTTAGGTAGTGAAAGTATGTGGATTAATAATACACCAGCAGGAGATATACGATTTATGTTTGGTACAAATGGAGAAAAAGTTACGTTTAAACCAAGCGGCAATGTGGGCATTGGTACCACGAGTCCTCTTGCAACACTTGATGTAAATGGAACGGCATCCGTATCAGGCATTCTCACACTTGGTAATGGTACAGTCAACCAAATACAATCCACATACGGTCCACTTACATTGAATTATAAATCAGCAGCAAATACATGGAATCCTGCGATAACGATTCAAGATGGTACTGGCTACGTTGGCATTGGAACAACATCACCGACACATAAACTTGAAGTTTCCCTTTCCTCAAATCAACGAGTATTATTGGGAACGGATGGTGTTGCGTCAGGTCTCGCTCTGGTCAATGGTTCTATTTTAAGTCAAGCTTCCCAATTTGAACTTGTTGCCAATAGCACTAATCCCATCTCTTTCTTCACGGGGGGGACCTTTGATTCCATGACTGCAGGTACTGAGCGCATGAGATTAAGCACAACCGGTGGTTTGTCAATTGGAAATGCATATGTCGGCACAGATCCTGGAGCAGGTAAAATGATCATTACTGGTGGTGTGGGTATTGGCACGACCGTGACCGCAGGTGCCGATCTTACGTTAAACAACAATATACGGGCTGCAATGTATGAAGATAACATATCCCCTGCCTCATTTTATTTTTCTCCAGCAAATGGGGGACGGCTTTCAGGAGACTTCAAATTTGATTCAGCGTCAGATACTCGTATTTCTTTTTTGAACGGGAGTGATGTTATGGTTGCAAGTATCAGTGCCACAACAGCCGGTACCGTCAATATCGGTGGAACCGGAACAACGACGCTCTGTGTAGGAAACCCCACCCTTTCACAATGTGATGGAAAAATCGATGCGGGGACCATCGATCCTCCTTACACCATCAATGGCAAGCGATATGCCACCTATATGGCTTCCATGACGGGCGTGAAGGAAGAAACAACAGGTCAAGTGGCTGTTACCTCTAAATCAAAAACGCTCAATGGCTATGAATATGTCATCGATTTTAACGCGCAAGCAGATGGCTCCGATTTATGGCTCTTCTCAAAAATCACATCCCTTCGCAATCGACTCAATCGTATGTCTGTCCTTATGTCTCCAAGCGATAATGCACGTACGTGGTATAAGATCGATCCAACCCGTAATTTGTTGACTCTCTATTCTACTCGACCAACCACTATTTCCTATCGACTCACTGCTCCCCGTTTTGATGATGCGAAGTGGGGCAATGTTACTCCTAATGGATCTGGCGGATTCATTCTCAATGACCCGGATGTCGCATCCTTGAATGACATCCAGATAGATGGAAATGGCAATATCACGGGGCAATTAGTCGCAAATGGCGGTAGCGAAAGCGGGTATCAGATAGTGGATGAGATGGGAAATGTGGTTGAGGAAACGGTATTGCAGGCAAAAACGATGTCTGCTCATATCATTGCAGGCCTCATCCAAGCGCAAAAAATCGTGTCACCTCTTGCTGAAGTAGGAGTTCTGAACGTCAGTGATAAAATAACATCACCCATAATAGAGACACATACACTCACCGCAACACAATCAATAGAAGCTCCTTCATTCTCGACAAATGAGATACAGATCGGTACAAAATCGGGACAATTGGCAGCCCTCGTGATAAAAGGGTTAAGCAATAAACCTGTCGTATCGATCGATACTGAAGGAAATGCGACATTCTCAGGGAATCTTGCCTCACAAAGCCTCACCACGGAAACCGCTTCCATAGCGGGGACTCTTGTCGCAAAAAATATACAGTCTGAAAATATCAACGCAATCGAGTCAAATGTGGCCTCAATCAGTTCTACTCTTGCATCGAGCAATTCACAATTCGCAACAGACATAAATGCAGTTCAACAAGAACTCGCCGCCATCAAAAACCTTCCCCTTCCCAATCCTGCCTACTATCAAAATATCGATGCGACCTATAGCGGACTTCTCGTAACCGATACAGCCAATATCTATAAGGCTCGCATTGCAGACTCCCTCATGGTAGGCACCTTGCTTATCGAACCCACGTCTATTCTCGCTCTCTCAAGCGACCTACGCATTTCCTCCCTCGGTACTATCCGACTGTTTGATGACGCGGTGGTGATTGCGAAAAATGGAGATATTGCGATTAAGGGCTCTGCAACGGTCTCTTCTCTTGCGATAAAAAATATCGAAGGAAAGACTGTGGCATCTATCGATGCATCCGGATCAGCTCGGTTCAACGAGGTAATTGCAAAGAAATTCACGCTTGAGCAAATTGCGACACAAGGAGCATTTATTGCGGATTCCGGAATAAACAATGCACAGAATATCGCAATCCCCGCAATAAAAACAAATACAGAAGTGGCCGGAACTGGCTCTCTTCCTCAAGACACGAAAGAACTTATCATTTATAATGACAATGTCACAGCGAATTCACTTATTTATCTGACGCCTACAGCCGAAAATATACAGGGGCAATTATCCGTGACAAAAAAATCTACATGTCCTGGTGCGGGTTTGATAAATCAAACCCCTACGGGATGTTCCCCGTATTTCGTCGTTTCCTCAAACAACACAATCCATTCCGCATCGTCGTTTAATTGGTTGATAATTAATTGATATATTAATTGTAGG
The DNA here is from genome assembly GCA_964553365.1 of uncultured Gammaproteobacteria bacterium. Lineage (GTDB taxonomy): Bacteria > Patescibacteriota > Microgenomatia > UBA1406 > GWC2-37-13 > JAKBEU01. Next base: position 17,752 of record CAZKKK010000007.1, on the reverse strand, counting down.
GGTTTGATTTATCAAACCCAATCGTAGGGGCGTGATTTATCACGCCCGCAAAAACACATGTCCGAAACAAAACCGAACCGTCAATCAATCCGCCTGCCAGGATATGACTACTCCCAAACAGGGTGGTATTTTGTGACGATATGTACGGAAAAAATGAAGAATATTTTTGGGGAAATAATCAATGGACAAATGATATTAAATCATCACGGATTATTGGTCCATGAAAATTGGAAAAAATTGATTGACAAATTTAACATACGATTGGATGAATTTGTGGTCATGCCAAATCATATTCATGGGATAATCATAATAAAATCAAATCATGGTACGGGTTTGATAAATCAAACCCCTACATTGGGATTAATGATTCGATATTTCAAATCAAAATGCACGTATATAATACATAAAAATGGATTCAATAATGACGTATTTCAACGCAATTATTATGAGAGAATTATAAGAGATGAAGAGGAGTATTTAAAAATCAAAGAATACATTCAATTAAATCCGACAATGTACGATACAGATGAAAATAATGTAGGGTTTGATTTATCAAACCCAATCGTAGGGGCGTGATTTATCGCGCCCGTACCACAAACCCAAAAATATCATGATCAAATCCTACCACCGCCACAGCAGAGAGAAATTAAACGTTCGTTCTATTTCACGAATATTTTTTGCAAATTTCAAAAAACGCAAAATCCTCCTATTTTCCCTTATCTCCCTGCTTATTATTCTCCCCGCCCTCATTGTTTTTAACAATAAAACAAATGTTGAGGCGGCGTGGATGGATGATGCATGGGGATATCGCCAAACAATAGCAATTGCCAATGCGGGGGCAGCCCAGACAAACTCGCAGATTAAAATATTCGCAAATACTGATTTAAGTGCACTTGTAAGCGCTGGGAAATTACAAGCAGATCTTGATGACATTCGTTTTATAGATACAAATGGCAAACGATTAAAATATTGGATAGAAGATGGCACAAATAACAGTGTTGATGTTTGGATCTTGATACCATCAATCCCTGCCTCTGGTACAGTAGTGTATTTTTATTATGGCAATCCCTCAGCATCCCCAGGAAAATCTGTAGTAGGAACACAAGATTTTCCTGGTATTTCTTGTAAGGCAATTAAACTAAGTGGTGGATCCACGGACGGAGTATATTATATTGACCCAAATGGGCAGAGTATTTCAGATGCTTATCAAGCCTATTGTGATCTAAATACTTCAGGCGGCGGTTGGACAATGTTAATCAAACATCCCGCCCAAGGTACCACTCAAAATCCACTTGCTGACTATGGTTCTGTTTCTACTACGGGGCAATTTTCAATTTGGAGCAAAAGTAGTCAGATTAATTATAATCAAATGATTTATAGACCCTTATATAATACAAATTTCTATGCATTTGCAACTAAAGGTGTAAACGGATGGAGCGCTCCCGTAGATATTACTTATACAGATGCCGGCGGGAGCAGTTTTACGTATACTTCTACTGCAGCAATTTCATTATCAGGTGGAAGTCCGGTTTATTCAAATGCCTGTAGCGGATATACGCCAAACGGAGGCTATGGATTAGTATTAAGGGAATATCCCCCGGGCGGGTGGTGCACTCATACCGGGTATGGCTTTGGCCTTTCGGGTGGAGATATGAGAGGATGCCATTATGATTCATGGAAGTGGAACTGGGGTTCTAGTCCGGGAGGCACTAATCAATGTCCCGACCCTGCACAATTCAAGACGGGTGATATTCTGGCCGGTATCCGTGAAGCTACTGTTACTATAACTCAAACTCCCACAGTTGCTGCCCCCACCAACGAAGAAAAATCCCCCGCCCCAGTGGCATATTGGAGGTTTGATGAGGGGTATGGATCCACCCTAGGAGACTCTTCTGGAAAAGGAAATATAGGGTCATTTTTAAGCGCTCCCGTTTGGAAAACAGAAGATCAATGTGTCTCTGGCAAATGTCTCGCTTTCGACAATATTGATGATGGTGTGAGTATTGCCAATCAGAATTTTACTTCATTAACTGACTACACCATGTGTTCCTGGGTGAATCCAAAAGGTAACCACAAAAACTATACAGGAACAATCATGTCATCAGGAGATTGGAATAATACCCATTGGGCTTTTGGAATAAGTCAAAACAACGCAACGATTCAAACACGAAAAGCAGATGGGGTTAACTCCCCTGGGTGGAACTACACTTTTCCACTAAGCCAGTGGACATATGTTTGTATTACACGATCAAGCACTACAATCACCGCTTATGCAAACGGAAAACAGGTCGGCTCTCCTTATACCGGGACTACCGGAAACTTAATTAGTAACGCCACAAATACAACAATCGGACGAGAAACTTATGCTGGTGGTTACTTTGCTTTCAATGGTTCAATCGACGAACCAAAAATCTATAACTATGCCCGCACGGCGGCACAAATCAAATCCGATTATGCCTCAAAAGGAAGTGGATCAGTAAAAGGCACGTCTGTGCAAATGGGTACGAACGTAAAAAATAATGATGCGTTTTCAAATGGATTGGTTGGGTATTGGAAGATGGATGAAGCCTCAGGAAACGCTATTGATTCTAGCGGAAATGGGAATACAGGTGTTATTAGCGGCTCGCCGGCTGTTGTTGCAGGAAAATATGGAAACGGTCGTAATTTTGCCAACAGTGCCGATGTGGCAACCATTACATCAATACCTATTCCTAATTCATGGACAATTACATCTTGGTTTACATATCCTTTTCCCGTCGCAGGTTGTAATACTTTGGCTCGGGGTGCAGCAGGTGATCATCAAGTTATTGTTGATTGCGGCGGTTATCTTTTAGGAACTTATGACAATGTCGGTGGCACTGCCTTTCATAGTAGTGGATTTGATACAAGAACTCTATCCAATGGTTGGCATTATGTAACGGCCGTTGGTGATGCAGGAGCAACTAAATTTTACATTGATGGCAATTATGTTGGAACTGCAAGCTATAAATCCAGTAGTAATATTACATGGTTAGGAAATCATTCAAGCGGTCAACAATTTGGAACAATTGATGAACTTCGTATTTACAACCGCGCGCTTTCCGGCAGTGAAGTTTCCGCTCTTTATAATTGGGCACCCGGCCCCATGGTCTACTATAATTTCGAGGAAGGAAGCGGCACTACAACCGTTTATGACAAATCAGGAAATAATAACACTGGATCGATGAATGGGACAATGACTGCTTCAGATTGGACTCCTGGAAAATATGGAAAAGCCCTAGATTTTGATGGTACAGATGACTATGTTCTTCCTCCAGGACAAAGCTTTATGGGAAGCGCCACTTCTGAATTTACTGTTTCAGGGTGGATAAATCCACGGGTAACAGCTGGAACAATTTTTCATAATTATTATCCCTCATCTGGTTGGAGTACTGGCTTAGTTGGATTTACTGGAGGAAAACTTGGTTTTTATGTGCACGCACTCGGTTTTGTTGCCGAAACAGGAGCTACACCAACCAATTCATGGACATATGTTTCTCTAACTCGAGATGCTGCGGGAAATAATAAGCTTTATAAAAATGGCGTCTTGGTAGTATCAAACAGTGGTGCTTATTCTGCAAGTGGAGGGGCAAATGAAATAGGTATTGGAAGATATAGAAGTGACTGTTGTCAGTTTGATTCTCCTGGCTGGTTTAATGGAAAAATCGACGAAGTTAAAATCTACAACTACGCCCGTACTTCAAAACAAGTCGTCGAGGATATGAATGCAGGTCATCCCGTCGGGGGCTCACCTGTGGGAAGCCAGGTAGTTTACCATAAATTAGATGAGGGCAATGGCGCCACTATTTATGATTCAAGTTTTAACCAATTTAATGCTTCCTTAGTTAACTCCCCTACCTGGTCTAATAATGGTAAGTTCGGAAAAGCTGTCCTATTTACTGCAGCCTCCAGTCAATCTCTCAGTATTGCTAATACGAGTAATCGCATTTTGCCAGCCAGCAATGCCGCTTTTACTCTCTCATTATGGTTTAACCCCAGAACTGTTACTACTGCCACAGTAAAATCTATTATTTCTAATGAAACATGGACAGTAAGTGGTTTTCGATGTGGAATTAATTCAACTGGTAAGCTAGAGTTTTGGTCATCAGAAAGCGGTGGTACTACCAATCTCACCTCAACGACAACAATTAATGCTAACAGCTGGTATCACATGGTTGTTGCGTATGACGGCACTTCTGCCTCGATGTTTCTCAATGGTCAATTAGAAGCGACAGATACCACCGCAACTATCGTTTCAAACACCAATACTGTCAATGTTGCCGCAGCCATCGGGGGCAAAGAATATTTTGATGGTCTGATAGATGAAATTAAAATCTATACCTCCGCTCTCACCGCAAACGAAGTAAAACTCGATTACAACCATGGCTCGGGGATGGTGATGGGAGAGAGGGTGGAAAATCGCGATAGAGTGACAAGCAGTCAAACGCTTTATCTAGATGCAACCAATAAAAATAGTTATCCGGGTTCAGGAACTAACTGGTATGACCTAAGTGGTAATAATTATAACGCCACTCTTTCTTCACCTGCTTGGAATGGCCTTAAATTCACAAATACAGCGGCAACATTGACAGGTTTAGGCACTTCAATATATCCAAGCGTAGCAACTAACACTACAATTTTATGGGTGTATCCGGAAACTGGAAGTGGTTCTGTCTGGTTGGTTACACCGCAAGATGTTCATACTTATATGTCATATTCTGGAAATTCCAGCGCATATATTAATACTTGGGATAATGGTAGTGGTCAACGAACTATTTGGGATGTAACTGAAAGTGTTCCCCACCAAATTGTAATTACTAAAAACGGCAGCGTCCGTACGGTTTATGATAATTTAGTTCAAAAGGGTCAAGTAACTCTTGCTGACCCCGCCCCTGCTGTTAACTCAAACATTGTTTTTGGTAGTGCCGCCCAACCAATGGGTCTATCGATTGTAGAAGTCTACAATCGCGTACTTTCAGCAGATGAAATTACCCAAGATTACAATGCTCATGCTTATAAATTTAACATTAATACCGAGCCTGTTGGCGAGTGGAAATTCGAGGAAGGAACAGGTGGAAATGTAAATGATACAAGTGGCACTGGTAATCTTGGAAGTTGGAATGGTACCGGAGTTAACCATTGGACAACTGGTAAGAGTGGCAAGGCTGGGGGCTTTAATGGAAGTGATGATTTTGTGAATGTTCCAGATAATGCGAATTATCGATTTGGCACTAATAATTTTACTGTAGAAAGTTGGGTAAAATTTCCCATATCTGGAAGTTCCTCATGGGAAGGAATTCTTACAAAAGGTTATACTACGAGCGCCCCTGCAAACACATGGGGATTAATAAGAAATAGTACTAATACAAACAGTGTGGTGTTTCAAGATTCTATTGATGCTGGTGGTTCATGGAATGCAAATATTACGAGCGCTACATTCTCAAATGGATGGCATCATGTGGCTGTCACAAGGTCTGGCACAACGTATTCTATCTACTCCGATGGTGTCGCGACCTCCGGAACATACGCGGTAACAAACCTTAGTACAACTGCTGCTTTAAAAATAGGAAGTGATGCGAGTCCAAGATATTTTAACGGCTCTGTTGATAATGTTAAAATATTCAACTACGCCCGTACTCCCGCTCAAGTGGCCTATGACTATAATCGTGGCGCGCCAGTGGGACAGTGGAAGTTTGATGAATGCCAAGGCATCACTGCCAATGATTCTTCAGGGAATAACAACGCTGGTGCCATTACTATCGGCACCACCGTCCCCCAGTCTTCTGCAGGCACGTGTACGGACGGACTTTCAACGTCCGCATGGAATAATGGAAAGACGGGAAAATACAATGCAAGTTTGAATTTTGATGGGGTGGATGATTTTGTAACGTTAACAAATACGTATGCACCCGCTGGCGATTTTTCTATTTCATCATGGATCAATGCCGACGTTAAAGCAACTCAAGTGATTGTCGGCACTAATCAGAATTCTGGTGGATTAAGACTTTCAAATTCCAATATTACGTTCGGCCCCAGCGGCACATATGTTGCTACCTGGACTGGAGCCCGGCCAACAGACAATACGTGGCATCATATTTCAGTTTCCGTCAACCGTACTACCGATTTGGCTACGCTTTACGTTGACGGAGTTAATAAAGGTACCCAGAGCGTAACCAGTTTTGTTTGGACAACCGCGAATGAAAAATTTTTCTACTTCGGAAAAGATTACTGTAGTTCTAATTGCTGGTTTGACGGCCAGATTGATGACGTGCGCGTCTACAATTACGCTCTTACGCCCGTGCAAATCAAAACCCTCTATAATAGCGGCGCGGCAATACAATTTGCCCCGATAACGGGAACGCCATAAAAAATGCATCCATCCCCAATCATTATACGGGCGTGATAAATCACGCCCCTACACTATAATATATTCCATACACATCCGACATATTACATATGCTGTAGGGGTTTGATTCATCAAACCCAAAACAAATACGGATTTAATATAAATATCCCGTAGGGGCGCGGCGTGGCCGACCCTCTCTTGTTATATGGCAACACAATTATTACATTCTGCTACAATAAACCTATATGAAAAAACTATTTGTTTATGGGTTTATTTGCTTATTTGTTTATTTCTCCATTCCTCCCGTCTTTGCTATCCCTGGCCAGCTCAATAACGATCTATTTGCCCCTCCTACCGCCACATGTATGTGTGACGATGAACCGCTCAATACATGTAATTCCCTCTTAAAAGCATGCCAATTACAAAAATCGGATCTTGAAAGGGAGAACAGCAAACTCACGGGCAGTCTTGAAGAAGAAAAGAAGAATTCGCTTATCCTAAAGGTTATTTTGGGCGGTGTTTTCGTGTGCTCTGCTGGCATTATTATCTTTCTTAAAGTGAATCAACCACATGGGGGAAGGCCATTTTCTGAGCAGCAGGTTGAACGGATAGGGTAAAGAGTTTTCCCATAACAGGCATTGCCTAAGGTCGTACAGTTTTCATAAGGAGTACATTGAGCGCACCTGTTGAATTGGCTTAAATAACAATACCAATTGTTCGAAACTATGTTGTCCAAGGGGGCTCCCGGGCTTGTCACCAAATAACTATATCCATAGGATGGTGAGACTCCACATCCTCCTTTTTTGCATCCCCACACATCTTCTTGTGCATTGTATGCGCTATCCAACACCGAATATATCCTGAACCACAAAGGGCACGACGGCACTTCATATCCTATCCCCGGATTCAAGACCGTTTCTGGTTGATACATGTATTCCGTAGACGGTGTTTTTGGATCACATAGGTCTTTCGTAAAATAGGAGAATTTTGTAGATTGTTTCTTTGTACATAACGAGCAATCCGAATTATTGTTTCCTTCTATGCAGACCTGAGTTGGTTGCGGATAACACCCTGTATCGGCCATATATTGTTCGAGCATTTTTTTTGCATCATCCAGGTCTTTTTTTCGGGCCCCATCATATGCTCTATTAATCATAGCCATCGGATTTATGGCCGCGATCAATCCAATGAACATGACTGTGAGAACGGAAACAACGATAAGGAGTTCCATGAGGGTAAACGCTTTTTTTATCATATATTTCTTCCTTTCTTATACCATTATAGCTTTTTACTTCAGATAATTCTGTGGATTTTGAAGTTCTCCATTGAGACGGATTTCGAAATGCAAATGGGGTCCGGTAGAACGGCCTGTGGAGCCCATGACTCCCAATTGCTGTCCCTGGTTCACCGCTTGTCCCGCTGAAACGGAAATCACCGACATGTGACCATACAATGTTGAATAGCCGTTTCCGTGATCCACTACCACATGACATCCATAACCCCAATCAATACACCCGGCATACGTCACTGTTCCTGTGTCAGCGGCGAGAACAGCAGGTCCTCCATTACTCGCGATATCAAACGCCATATGGTACCACATAGGATATTGAGTGATGATTCCGGTGGTGGGCCAGATAAAGGTGGTCGAACCGCGCACGCCCGCAATTGCATTCGCATACTGTGGCGCTTGTGCGGCATATTTTGGTTGTTCTGGCTCGATTACACCGCCTGGAACATAAAGAACTTGCCCTGCGCGAAGCGCAAAGGTATCGATATCCGCAAAATCATTGAAGATGAAATTGACGATGTTCTGAGCAGTGGTGTTGTATTTTTTCGCGATAGAATAAACCGTTTCTCCGGAAACGACCGTATGGACAACGCCAGTAACTGGGGCTATTTTTAACGTCTGTCCAGGCTTAATCGTGTCTGTCTTCAAATCATTTGCCCACTTAATCGTGTCCACAGAAATATCAAATTTTTTTCCGATTGATGCAAGGGTGTCTCCCGATTTTACCGAGTAATTCTCAACCTTATCTCTTGGTTTTGAAGAAATTACGGTTGAAAGCGCTGTTTCATACGGATTATAGCTCACGACGCTTGCCTGATTTTGTTGATTGTATTCCTGAGTGAAAGAAAAGGGGTTATTTTCCGCGATTATGGGCCCGGCAACCACTGCGATTGCCACGAGGATGATGAGAGAGCTGTTGAGGAATGAGGACGAATACTTTCCGCGCTTGGCAATGAGAAACGACACTATGATATCCTTTATAGCCTCAAACTGTTGGCTAAAGATAAGCGTTTTTTGTATGGCATATCCCCTCAGGAATACAAGGAATAACAAGACGTCTGGCATGGGTATATTATACTAGATTGAAATCCTAAACCCTAAACACTAAATTCTAAACAAACCCTAAATCTTAAATTAAAAATTATCCCATTTAGTATTTATGGTTTAGGGTTTTGTATCTATTTGCTTAGGATTTAGAGTTTATGATTTAGAGTTTGTAGGAGAAACAAAAAAGGGTGAGGATCACTCCTCACCCTTTTTCTTTTTATTGACTTATTTAGCTTCAGGAGAAGCTGTCTTTGGAAGGCTTATCTTTGGCTCAACCTGTGGCACTCCCGTTGGAGGCAAAGATAGTGTTTCCTTCTGCTGAGTCGTTCCCGCATCAGTGGCTCCCGTGGTCTGCGCTTCTGCAGGCACTTTTTTCTTGAATTCTTCCAGGTCTGCTGTTGCTTTTTTATAGTCTGCGGCATCTTTTTTAGGATTCAAGAGTGAAACGGTCGCTTGCATTGCAGTAGCCGCTTTTGCGAACTCTCCCTTTTGATACGCGCTCCAAGCATAGTTATACTGCGCGTTTGGCCAATCTGGCTTCAAGGAAACCGCCTGTTCAAAAAGTCTGGATGCATCATCATACTGTTTGAATCCATAAAGAACTCCTCCTAATGCCACTCGGTAAGAAGGATTCTGTGGATCAAGCACGATCGCTCGCTGGTATGCCGAGACCGTCCATGTGTCCGCTCCCTGCACCACTCCCACGATGCTTCTGTACACGGTCGCAAGAAGTTCCCAATTTGTTGCTTTTCCTGGATTAAGCGAAACCACGGCTTTTGCCTCATCGATTGCCGCTTGGATAGCCTGGCTCACTGTCTGTCGATCTGTTTCTGACAATTTTGGCTGTCCTTGTGCATCTTTTGTCGCTTTGCTGGCGACTGTGTTTGCGATAAGCAAATGCACCTGTGCGAAGTTGGTTCTCATACGTTCGTTATATGGATTGTATGATACAGCCACTCTCATCTTCTCATAAACATCCTTCAAATTATTGGTCGTGAGTGATTTTTGGAACATATATTCGGACATGTAGAGTCTCCCCAACATGAAACATCCAGCTCCGATTCCTACCATGGCAACCAACACTGCTACCGCATACGCAGGTATTATCTCTGAAAAATCCAAAGACAGTTCCTTGCCTTTATGCTGAGATTGCTCCATTCCAATCCATACGAACAATAGGAAAAATAACAAGAATGATGGAGGGGCAAGGACAAATACGGCGATGAAATAGAGAACGACAAGCTTTGACAGGATTGATCCCTCAACGGAAAAGGCTCTTTTTACCAGAAGCGAAAAGATGAGGAATAACGCCCCCACTCCGAGCAAGCCCATTTCAGTCATTGTGTGAAATACCGCTGTTCGAGATAAGGAAAAGGCAGAAATCTGCCATAAGGCGGAACTGTTGTAGCTCAAATCCTTCATCTTGACGAATATCGATTGAAAATTGTCTATTCCCACGCCGAAAAGCGCTGTCATGGGAAGTTTGAGCACTTCCACCGCCGCATACCATGAATGGGCGAACGAAGGAAGGGCTAACGTTGAACTATTTTTTATCAACGTGAATAATAATACGACTGCAGTAAGGGTCGTAAACACGAATCCCACAAATGCGGATGCATTTTTTAGGATGTTTCTATCCTTTTTAAGGAGGTTGCTCAGTGATACGACAGATGCAAACCCTAATATCACCAGTGCGTCGATAAGCGTCCCGGCAAGTGTGATATTCTGGAATTGTCGCAAAACACTTGGCAATCGAGAGGTGATGAATGGCACTGTTTCAGCAAGCACCGTTATGCTGAAAAGCACTGAAAAGACCGACAAAATGACATCTCCATGGGGGAGCTTCTTGTTTGAACGGGAAATGTAATAATAAATGACAAAAAGGAATACGAACGTGAGCAATCCAAAATGAGGACTCAAAAGTGCCTGAACCTTGTTTGTCGAGCCGAACAGTATGGAAAGGGCCCCGGCAATCAGGAAAAGCGTCAAAGGGGTATCGAATTCCTTTTTTTTCCAAGTGATCTTCTTTGAAAAAAGGAACTCCGCCACTGAAGAAAGAAGAAGTAAGAGGGCAAAAAAGCCCACAAGATACCACTTGGATGTGGTGAAAAAATCTTGTGTGAAAGGAAGAAAAAAAATGATAACTACGAGCGCAAAGACAGAGAGGACGTAAGACCGAACAGTATTAAAAGACATAGGAAAAAAATAAAACTTAATAACACATCCCTCACAACTTAGTTGGAAACGGATGTCTTTTTTTAATATCAAACCCTGCTTAGCAGAACTTGAATTTTAAAAAAAATCTACACCTACTAAAGTACAGTGTACAGACAGAAAAAACAAATAACAAGACCAATTATGGAGTCGGTGCTATCATCTGTGCCGCCCCCGAGGCAGGAGTAGTGCTTATAGCCGGAGGTGGAGTATTCATCAATGGCGTTGTAGGCGTTATAGCTACAATCATCGGTTCTATCCGGAGTGCGATAAAGGAGCTCCCCTGAGTAACATCAGCATCGGTATAGACGGTGGCCTGCATATCTTTTTTCAGATCAGAGGGGGCGAGCTTTTCAGTCTTAGGAGGAGTGGGTGGTTCTCCCGGAGTCATCATAGCTGTACTATAAATCATGCGCGATATTTCGGTATCTTTCGTGATAGTTATGGTATATTCTTTTTCTTTTGGGATATTTTGTGCCGTTCCCATCGCGCTGGACCTCGTATAAGCGCCCATAGCGAGGGGAGGAAATGCTTTTATGGTGAGTGAATTCCCCTCTACCCCACTGATTCTCCCATTTAACGTGTTCGTTTTTTGAGGTAAATTGATCATTACAGCCTCAAATACATTCCCTGAAAGCGTGCGCAGGTCACTCTGGCTATTTACCGTGATATTTTGACCGACTTTTATGTCCTTTATCGTTAATTTTTCTTGAGCGCCAGGGGCACCAGTCTTGAAGAGGTAGGAAATATAGGGCGCGGGTTGGGATATCTGTGTCCTGTCTGAGAGCGTGGTTTGATAAGTGATGGTGACCATTTTTGGGGTAGGATAGGGAGAAGGAACTCCCGTTATTGCGACTGGAGGCATCTGAGCCGCAGTTCCCGTCTGCATAAGCATTTGTTTTTGGCTCACCGTAATTTTATTTCCCTCGATTTTTTCGACAATACCGGAAAAACTCATCACCGGTTGAGTGATATACAGAATATTCTGGGACACAACTCCCCCACCCAATCCACCTTTATTCTTATAGTCAGCGATCATAAAGAAAACAAGGATCGCAAGAGCAACAAGGCCAATAAAGACTGCTTTTTTCTGGTTCATATAATCATGATAATATTTAAAAAATAGATTGTCAATGTCCATCTTCTAGCTTCTATCACATCTCATAGAATTGGTGTCGTTTCTCCGCCTCCTGGAGGTTGTTGGGGTTGTTGTTGTTGTTGCGCGGGGGCTTTCATCTTGTCGAGTGTCTGTTGCACCATATCATATTCACTCTTGTTCTTCACTGCGTCCAGATTGGCGAGCGTCAGCTCCAGTTCTTTCGTTGCGTTTTTCATGTCCTGTTTTTGAGCGTAAATCATGCCGAGTTGGTAATGCGCATTGGCCCAGTTTGGTTTCATTTCAGCCGCTTTTTTCGTAAAAGTTAACCCTTCATCCGTTTTCTTTTGGGCAAAAAGTATCTGGCTTATCCCAAAAAAGTATGAGGGGTTTTTCGGATCAAGCTCGCTTGCCTTCTTATAATACATTATGGCTGCGGCTTGAGGAGTGTTTTCTTCTTTTTCGTTTGGCGCCTGTAATTCTTTGGGGATGATTGTATATACCCGTGCCAACTGTGCCCATGACTCTGCTTTTTTTGGATTGAGATCTATCGCTGTTTGACCCTCATTGATAGCCACTTGGATTGTTTCGATAAGCGCTTGCCTACTTTCTTTCGTAAAGACAAGGGGTTTTGCGGCTCCTGACTGTGCGGCTCTATCCGCAGATCCTGAGGCGGCTTTCTCCATGATGTTGCTTGCAATCATCAAATGGGTTTTCAAATAGTCGCTGTGATACTGTTCCATATACGGATTATAAGTAAGGGCTTTTTGCTGATTTTCATACGTCTTCTTTAAGTCGTTTGCTTTCATGCTTATGTATGATTGTGTGGAAAAATAACTTGCAAGAAAGAGTGTACTGAGGAAACGAGATACCCCCCCGAAGAGTACGCAAGCGGTCACGATAAGGATAAGATAGCTATACAGGGAAAAAGAAGATGTGAAATCAAGCACATATTCTTTTTTCTGTATCCCGCTCTGTGAAGCGAAGAAGAAAAGGAGGAAAAAAACAAAGAGGGAGGGAGGGAAAAAAACCAATACACATAATAAATAGACAAGACCCAACATGAGCGAAGAATCCTTCTTTGTTTTTTTCGCTACGGAAAAAGCGAGGTAAAGAAACGAGATGAGCCCCGCTATGCCTACCGTTGTCGCAATGTGAAATAGGGCCGATCTATCCTGTTGTACAGAAAATTGCCATAACTCTGATTGGTTATACGCTACATCTTTTACGCGGTTAAAGACCGCAGCATAATTATCCATCCCAACGCCAAAGAAAAAAGCGAGGGGATTTTTCATTATTTGGAACAGGGCCGCAAAAGATAAGGAAAACGAAGGAAAAAGCACTCCTTGTTTTGAAAATGCGACAAAACTGACGATAAGCGCAAGGGAAATGACAAGAAGCATGCAGATCTGCACCACTTTTGGTGTTTCCTCATGAGATGAAAATGAACGGACGAGAGATCCTAAGCTCAGCATGAAGGTAAAACCGATAAAGATGATAAGATCAAGTGGAATCACCCCTACCCCCTTCGTTGGTTCGAGGGAAAGGAGGATGATAAGGGCAGAAATGATGAAACCGGAAAGAGACAACGCCCGTAGGGGCGAGGCATGACTCGCCCGTACATTTAAACGGGAAAGATAATAATATAGAACCGCCAAGGAAACCATCATCGATAATCCAAAAGAAGGATCCAACAATGCCTGTATCCTGTTTGTGGAGGATATGACAAAAGAAAGGAAAAAGGCACTTAAAAACAATAGGACAGCTCCATCAAGCACGCCTTTGTGGAAAGTGAATTTCTTTGAGATAAGGAGCTGCAAAAAAGAGATGAGAAGGAGAAGAAGAGCGCTAAAAGCAAGCACATACACGATATTTATTTGGACAAGATTTTGGAACAAGGGAAAGAAATAAAAGGGAGTGATGAAAACAAGGAAAAGCACTATATAAAACTTCAGTTTTTCCAACGAACCAAGAACTTTATTCATCCTTTCAATATAGAGGGATTGGAAAAAAATAGCAAGACCAATATAAAGATAAATTTGTAATTTATAATTTTAAATTTGAATTCAATTTAAAAATTGATCCATTCGACAAGCTCAGGATTAATACTGAGCAAAGCCGAAGTATTAAAAATTTTAAATTTGAAATTAAAAATTATTTGGAAAGTTATGGAGTCGAAGAATCTAGACACTTTAGCGCCGTGCCAGTCCGTAGCCTTGTGCGAAGGCCAAAAAATATTTTATCGTAGGGGTCATTTTGTTGTAGGGGCGACCCTTGTGGTCGCCCGATATATCATTTGTTTATTTCTTCAATTCTTCAACTGTTTTCTTCATCTCCTCAATCTGCTTCTGTTGTGCTTCGATGGTTTTTTGTTGTTCATCTGATTTAGTGGACAACTCCTCAACTTTCTTGAGAATATCCACCCCATCCACCACCAACTTCTTCGTTTCGATATATCCAGCCTGTATATGAGCGACGACCAGTTCTGCGAATGCACCGATTTTTGTGATGAGGACATTGTCCTTTCCGGTGAGGGTGTAATTATTGTTGTCTCCTGCGATCTTGAGGTCAAGGGTGGTGGTGCGGGTTGCATCCGGGTCATACCAGGAGATATTCACGAGTGTCATGACCTTCCCCACTGCTTGTGGATTGGAGTTGGTATAGGAGTCTAATGCTTTTCCCACGATCTGTCCTGCCTTGGTGGCTTTCATACCCACTCCAGGGATGGAGCTTGAGGTGATGGGGTCTCCTGCATAGATAGGGCCATTTTCCGTGGATACTTTTGTGGGGACACGTCCGACGAGGGTAAGAGGACGCTGGTCTTTGAGTAGTGCTTTTTCAGGGCCGACCGCTCCCCCGCTATTCAACAATATTCCTGGCTCAGATGAAATAACCCCAATGACCGTTCCCTCATAGGATGTTTCCGACTTGGCTGCTTTCGCATGGGCATACATATCGGCAGATGTAGTATTGGGGCTCACCGACCTTACGATATCTCCCGCTATAATCGTTTGATCATCGACTTTTATGTTTTCTGCGACATCAGGGCTTCCATTCTGGGTAAGACCTGCACGAATTATCATGGCACCGGTTGAGCCTAAAAACATGAGTCTCCTCGTATCAGCTGACGAAAGAGTACTGCAGTCGGTGGCTATATCGGCACAAAAGAACATCCCGCCGACGTCTCCATAGGCAGTCGGGCCGTACAACGCAAGATAATTGCTTGTATTTCCTCGAATACCGCTACCAGAGCTTAGAAATTTTAACGCCCCTGCCAGTGTTTCATTACCGCTCATATCAAGTTGCCAGCGATTTGCGGCGGCAGACCAACCTCCGATTCGAAGGACATTGTCAGGGTCAAGTCCCATGTTGACTGCGTAGGCACCACTTCGGTGAAAAGACATACCTGCGGCACCACCGTCAGTTGAATAAGCTTCAAGGCCATACGTAGTATTTGCTCCTACATAGGAAGCCGCTCCTTTATTTGATCCAAAATAGTTTGTTCCCCACCACGTTCCCGCTAGTGCAGTGACATTTGTTGCACTTCCAGATAAAGCACCCGAAAAAGTCGGGGCGGTGACGGTGCCACCGAAATAGCCAGTCCCCGCTACATATA
>CAZKKK010000007.1:0-2027 GCA_964553365.1 uncultured Gammaproteobacteria bacterium | reverse complement strand
GAAAAAGTCGGGGCGGTGACGGTGCCACCGAAATAGCCAGTCCCCGCTACATATAATTGTCCGTCTCCCGCTTCATATCCCCCTCCACCTCCACTTTGCAGACCATTAAAAAAATATCCATGACCTCCTGTAATACCACCATAATTATTATTCGAAGATCCGTCCCACGCATTTTTTTTGACTGTTAAGATGTCAGCTCCCCATGCATCAGATAAAATATAGCCGCCAGAGCTATTGATGTTTCCGTTTACGGTAAGTTTTTGACTTGGGCTCGTCGTCCCGATGCCGACGTTGCCGGATGTTTTTACCACCATTCCTTGTGTTTGTCCAACAACTTGATTGATATATAAATCCGCCCAAGCAGTTAGAGCTTTGTTATGGGCACCAACCACTGCTTGACCTCCATAAGCGCCAATAATAGCTGCATTGGTTAAACCAGAGAAGACGCCTCTTCCTTGCCAATCTGAAGCGTCAGAACCCTCGTAAACAAATAACTGTTCACCTGGTACTGTCGTCCCAATCCCGACTCTTCCATCAATCTGAAGAATTCCGGTGTTGTTGCCAAAAATAAGACTGTCATTGAAATTAACGGCTTTTGTATAGGTCGTTATGTTATTTATATAACTCACGACATTCGATGCAGCTGTCCCGTAGTTGAGTACTCCAGGCACCGCAAATACTGAAGGAATTTTCCCATATTTAGCAGTAATCACTGCTATACCAACAAGAAGAGTGAAACAAACAAGCAGCAGCATTTTCCTCAAAAAAGAGAGCATTGGATTAAATATAGGGGAATAAAAATGAGAAGTCAATAGAGAATCCAAGAAAATCACAGAAAATTACAAATCACAAATGTCAAATCAATTACTAATCAAAAATGACAAATTTGGGAACCAATAACACTCTTTTTTCCTTGTCTTAATAGGCCAAGGTTCTTCTTTTGCGGCTTATAAACCGTTGTGTCCCTTTTTATTCTCCATACCATGATAAAATGGGTACCCTTCCCCATCGCCATTCAATCAGATTAAAAAATTACGATTACCTGCCTGCCGGCAGGCAGGTTTCATAACAATTTGTACCCAAAATAGGGAGTGAATATTTGGTGATATTGTAGGGGCGACCCTTGTGGTCGCCCAACCCATACCCGCCCGTGATAAACGGGTACCCGTTTCATCCATGATTTTGAATGAATGTGGAAAAATGATTGAAAAATGGTGGAATAAAATACCATATAAATTTCATGTTGATTTGGATGAATTCCAAATAATGCCGAATCATATACATGGGATAATCATCATTAAATCGAATTCCGTACGGGCGGGTCTTGTGCCCGCCCATAATGATTTGGCGACGGCCTATGATAATCGGACGACCACAAGGGTCGCCCCTACGGCACTTAATTCTTGGAATTTGAATTTACTGTATCATTCTCCCGATCGCCGTTTCAAACGCAGCTTGTTTGAGGCTGATTTTTCGTTTTTTATACGTCTGCCAAATTTCTTCAAAAGCCTCATTCATCATGCTGTGAAGCTTTTTATTCACCTTCTCTTCACTCCATGTTTCTCCTTTCATGTTTTGATACCATTCGAGATAGGATACTGCCACTCCTCCACTATTCGCCAAGACATCGGGAACAATGAGGACTCCGTTTTCCGTAAGATAATCGTACGCTTCTTCACTTATTGGTCCATTTGCCATTTCAATAATTATTTTTGCCTGAATCTTATGCATATTTTCTTTATTGATCACATTTTCCAATGCGGCTGGAACGAGGATATCGACAGGTAGTTCCAATAATTCTTCGTTCGTTATTTTTCTTCCTTGTTTTATGTCGCAGACGCCTCCTACACAATAACATCCTGCTACTTCCCCTTTTTCCTTTTTGCACTGCAATATTTTTTCGATGTCTAATGCGGGCAGGTCACGCCCTACCCCTACATTCGGGCGACCACAAGGGTCCGCCCCTACAATCCCTCCCTTGGAATCGGACACTGCTACAACGTTCATCCCTCTTTCGCTTGCGATTT
>CAZKKK010000006.1:0-25328 GCA_964553365.1 uncultured Gammaproteobacteria bacterium | reverse complement strand
CTATTTATACATTATATACAAGGAAAAGTCAAGCGTGTTTTGATGCATATTGTATTTTATCCAGGACGGTCGTTACTGTCTCAAGTAGTGACCCTTTCGTTTTCGTTGTTTTTTTTGAATTTGAAGGCTGAGAATGTGCCAAAACCTTATGAATATTTGTATCTAAATCCTCGGAAAACGAGAGAAGAGTGCGAAGCCCATTCCTGCCTGTTTTTGTGCCAAAAGCATATAAAACGAGCCCAGCAACAGCACCTCCTGCCAAGAACCCATTCCAAAAATTCTTCACCCCAGGTTCATTTCTTGTCATTTTTTTTGGGAGATATGAGCTCAAACAATTTAAAAAGTGCTTTAAATCCATTCATAAATCCTGAAATTTCCTCAAATCCCTTTTCAAGCCCTACACCAATCGATTCGAAGCCATTGGTAATCTTGTTGATCGTATTGAGCGTCTTTTTAAGCTCTTTGAGCACTAAGATGAGCTGAATCCCGATTATCACGGAAAAAACGGTCGTGGTACCGAGGGTTATGATGAGCAGGATCTGCATGGTGTCCATAATTATTTGATTGAAATACTATTAATGGACGGATTTTTTTTCTCTGTCCAGTATTTATTCGCTAAGTATAACGTGTCGAAACTACCGGCGTCAAGCCAAAATCCACTGAGCTCAGCCCAAGTAAGCCTTCCTAATTTTAAGTATGCATTGTTCACATCGGTAATCTCCAGTTCACCTCGGGCTGAAGGTTTGCATGTCTTGATAATTTCGAATACATCCTTGTCGTAGATATATAGCCCTGTAACAGCATAATCCGAAGGTGGCACTTTTGGCTTCTCTATGATTTCGAGAATCTTTTCTTTGTCTTTTTCGTCAAAGCGTGGCACTCCGTACTTATTCGGATCTGGAACGCGTTTCAGGAATATTGAAGCGCCGCCTTTAAAACTCCGTACTGGCTCCGTAATATCGGCATCGGTCGTGTTATCTCCCAATATTACCGTAACCGAATCTCCTTCCGCGAATGAACGGGCGATGGAAAGTGCATCTGCGATTCCCCCATTGGGCTTTTCTTGATAGGCGAACTCCATGTGTTCCACGCCGAACTCCTTTCCGTTCTTGAGTGCAGGGATGAAGTGTCCTGAATGCGGGCCTGAAACGATGATGAGTATTTCCGTAACCCCTGCTTTTACCAATGTTTGAATGGGATAGAAAATCATTGGCCTATCATAGATAGGAAGAAGATGTTTATTTGTAGCGTATGTCAATGGGTAAAGCCTACTTCCCAAACCTCCGGCTAATATAATTCCTTTCATAGTATATTGTAGTTACGGTTGAATGAATAATAGGAGCAAAAATAAAACAGTAAATCCAATAAGGATATATTCTACTATATGAGTCAAGCGAACTTGCTGTGTTTTTGTGTGGTGATACTGCCCCCAGAACACGTAGAATCCGACGAATAAGCAGATAATGATGAAACTATACGTGCGATATCCCTGGAATAATCGTAAGAAAAGAAGGAATACCACGCCCCCAGTACAGAGAAGTAGATAATCGAACAAGTGTCTTTTTATCTCTTTATGTGCGGAATGGATGATATGGTGCATATATAGTTACAGTATAGCTCCCTGTTTGAGAATAAACAAAATTCCTAATCCGATGAATCCAAGAAATAACAAATGGGCGATGTGTTTCCCTCTCAAGTGAAGGATATTGAGTTTTGAGGCGAATGCGAAATCGAGTATAAGTGCGCCCGCAATAAACGCGATGAAAAGAATATTGAGATTCAATGCCATTCCTTTACCATTGACCGCCAATCCTTGTTTTTGAGATTCGCCCAAGATGACCGGTTTTTGGGCTTCTGGAATGACAGGAGCTTCCTTTACATCAATTCCTTGTGGTTGTGATATGTCCGCTGTATTCATAAGAGGTGTCCCAAACATCTGTACGACAAGGGTCGTCTCCTCTCCTCCCAATATCCCATTCACTACTGCATACCCCACTTCGGTGTAATCTTTCTTCAATAGGTTTTCTTTGTGTGTAGGGGAGTTCATCCATGCATCCACTACATTCTTAGAATAAAGAAAATTCTTTGCTAGATTTTCCCCCGCAAACTCATATTGATAACCAGATCTTTTTATGAAGTCCCAGGGGCTTCCTCCATCTGGCGCGAAATGGGACCAATAATCCTTCTTGAACATATCCGCCGCCTTATTTTCCGCGGCAATGGCAAGACGAGGATTTTCCTGTAAAGCAGGGAAGCCTTGTTTTGCCCGTTCTTCATTGGTGAGGGAATATAATTTCGAAATAGTGATGTCAGTTGCGATTCCAAGGACATTCGAAAGTTGAGGAACATTTTTACTTATGAAGACAAGCATGATGGCGACAAGGAGATAGGTAGAAAGCATATTTGTATGAAGTGAGTGTGCATGATAGCTATTTTCTTCATGAGGAATGAAGAAATGGCGGATTTTATTGAGTAGTGAGTTCATAATAATTTCTGTATATGTCGTACTTTCCTAATAATAACATACATGATAACCATACCTACAATATCAAATAGTATGTCGCGAACTCGCCCTTGTCGGGTGGGGATGGAAAGTTGGTGGATCTCATCGGAAACGGAATAAGAAATCGCAATTAAAAACGCAAGCACTCCACAGACCTCTTTCCGGATATATCGAAATGATTGGAAGGCGCGATAGAACAGAAAAAATAAGAATGCATACTCTATCATATGGAGTGTCTTGAAAGTCACAAAATCCGATATGACATTTTTCGTTATCGAAATGCTTCTTTGGGAAGACATATAAAAAATCATCCCCATCCAAAGGAAAGGAGGAAGCCAATAGAAGACAACGTTCATGACTTTACGCATATTTCATTTTAATGAAGAGCGAAACAATAGTCAAAAGACTATATGAGAATGAAACGAAGGATAGATAGGGAGCCGGGGAAGTCTGCACACTGTTTTGAACCTGAGCCCCAAGAACCTCTTCTTTTTGAGGTGATGGAGTAATAAGCGATACGTTTATGGAAGTACCTGTTTTTTTTGGTTGTTGACTTGCTAAGGGTTTAGCGACGGGTATTTTTTTTGACGATGTTAAAAACACATCTCGTACAGGTGTCGATGTCGGTGATGGTGTCTGTATCGATATGCAGGAAGAATTCTCACTATTCTTTGAAGGTTCCTGTTCACAATATGAATCTTCATCAAAGGAAATGCGTCCCATGCTTTTTCCTTGTTTCATCTTTGTAAATTCCATGCCGTCTTTTTCATTTTTATCGCTATCAAGAAGTCTTACGACGTCGCCTGAATTATTGAAAAGGGAGGAGGAAATATCAATAAAACCATACGAATTAGCCTCAATAATACGGGAAAACGACTTCGGGGCAGATCCCGTATTTTCCCCATCATCGATGTACCAATGGTCCAAATTCACCTGCATGCTATTACCGTTATATAATTCGACCCATTCATATTCACCTGTCTGAGGATAGGGATAAACTTCCGAAATAAAAATATTTAGGTAATCTGGGAGTGAAGTTGGAGAGGGAGCGAGGGTTGGTTCAATAAGGGGAGATGGTGCAGTGGTTGAAGTGGGGATAGGTATTTCTGTTGGTGAGGGTGTTGGAGTTAGGGTAGGGATGCATGAAGTAAGAAATTCGTTGAACAGTCCCAATGAGGATGATGTCGTTTGCCATTCCGTTCCTCCATCCATTTTTTTACTAAAGGAAAAATTTATATCGGGAGCTTTAGGATATAAATACTGTTCAACCAACTTTGCTGACGAGGAGGTCGGGGGACTTGTGTTGTCGAATAAGCGGACTGTATCAGCCGATGCTTTATTGAAATTAAAATCAGAACTGAAAACAGCGCAAGACTGAGGCGAAAGTATCGTTTGGGAGGGGATGATAAAGTAGGTCGACCCGCCTGCATCGTCAATATACCATGCTGATACATCAGCACTTGTTGAAGCGGTATTGTAGAGTTCAACGACCTGGTTTGGCTGGATTGCGACTTCATTCAATACCACAGAGGCATTTACCCTAGAATAGGAAGAAAATATTGAAACAAATATACAAACCAATATAAAAACTAATAATGAAATAAAAAATCTCATTATTTTATTGAAAAATATGAAAGAATAAAACACAACGGCTTATAAGCCGCATTTATTACGTTCTAGATTGGTGGGAAGGGAAACAAAATACGATATCGGTTTTACTATTTGAATGTAGCGGCTGAACAGATTGTGGAATAGTAGGAGTTAAATTTTTTGTCTGGTCCTTGTATGGGGTCATGCATTGTGTAGGTGTCTCCATCTTTTTTTGTGAGAAGAACATAATGGTCGCCTCCCGATTTCCCCCAACAACTACCCGAATAGCTTATACCAACAATGACATAATTCCCTCCATTCAATTCCCCTTCTATATCAGACGTCGAAAGACTTCTATATGTCTTTCCAGCCACTCCAGGCCAAGGATAGTTCATCCATGCAGTATTTGCCCAAAACCGTGACGCATCGGCGGCAAGACTTGAAGGGGTGATATCCTGTCCATATTTTTTTCCGAACATTGAAATTGACGTAAGCAAACATCCGACATCAAGGACGCTTTCTGAAGAATATCCAATCGCCTGATGAGCCCAGCGTGCATCGCGTTGAGAGAAATAAGCCCCATCAGACCCATTACCAAATTCATTCGCAGCTATAACAGAACTCGCGCCCGAACTTTGGACAAATGACTTAAATCCCTTCAACTGCGCTTGTGCTTGGGTGAGAAGGGATTGATAAGTTGTTTCGTCATTATTCGTGTCCGCCAGCAACTTCTGTTTTTGGACTTGTTGACTTTTGAGTTCATTTTTTTGATTATTCAGGCTTGCAATCAACTGGTCCAACTCTTTTTTCTTCTGTTCCCGAATCACTTTCTGCTCCTCGTAGCTCGATTTCGCTTCCTGCACCTGTATCAGGAGTTTTTGATTGTTATTCTGTGAGGCGTGGAGATATTTTATTTTGTTCGCAAGCTCATTCATATCCTTCGTCTCAAAGAGCAGTTCCACAAGCGAAACGGACCGGGTTTTGTAGCCTTTTGCGATTTGTCTCAAGAGAAGTTTGGAGAGGGTATTGAGGGAAGAGTCAAGATTATCGATCCGGGATCCCAATTTATCTATTTCATTTTGCGTCGCGATGATCTTCTGTTCCGAGCGTTGTACTTGAAGTTCTGCAAGGGCTATCTGGGTATCCATCTGCTGGATTTGTTGGGAGAGGGTATTTTTTTGTTGGCGGATATCGACAAGTTTCTGTTGATATTCTTTTATCTTATTTTCGATATTTTCCTGTGCATGTACATTTAATCCTACAAATAGAATCCCGATTGCGACAACTAAAACCAAGAAATATTTTTTGAAAAATGACATAGCTCATTATACATTTATTTCCTTCTCAACTCCTTTGGATTGCAAGATATTTATGGGTAGCGAAATAAGTAGCGAGAGCGGCTATTCCCATCCCGAAACCGGCAAGAAGTATATAGAGGCCAGCTGCATATTCAAGAGAAATGGGCCATACGGTAAGTTGATAAGGGCCTATTTCTACGAATAATGATTGGATGCCGCTTAAGTATCCCTGCATCGATGGATAAAGGAGGAAGAGAATACCCGCAAAGAGCGAATAGACTATCGTCGCTGAGATGAATCCCAAGAATAACGCCTGGTCCATGAATGGCTTTCTTACGTATCCGACAGATGCTCCCATAAGGCGGAGAAGCTCGATCTCATCTTTCCTCAGCGCCACCTTGAAATGCGTAATGGTCATGAGGATGATGATGGTCGTTCCCATGAGGAAAATGAAAAATGCAAGCGACATAGTCCGGACAATCGAGGTGAGCGAAAGAAGTTTGTCGACGACATTTTTCTGGAAATTCACTTCATCTTTCCCCGTCACGGTATTGAGATAATTTGCGATTTCCGGCAAATAGGTCGGTTTCTTCGCAAATATCTCCAAAGATGCGGGAAGTATATCCGGCGTTACCATCTCCAGAAGAAGGGGATTGTCCTTATTGAGTTGTTTATAGAGATTATATGCATCATTTTTGGACATATACTTTACCGATTCTACTTTTCCTGATTTTTCGAGATCATCTTTCACCTTCAATATATTTGCCTCAGATGCTTCATTCTGGAAGTAGATTGTCACTTGGGGTCTTGATTCCACATAGCCAAGGAGGCCATAGAGGAAGTTCAGACAAAATACTAGGAGAAGCGAAAGGAAAAGGGTAAGGAAGAGCGAAAAAAATACCGCAAGGGATTGATAGGGTGTCCTTCGAAGAGAAGTAAGTAATTCCTTCATAATTCGTACCCTCCTTTTTGCATATCTTTGATCAGTTTGCCTTTTTTCAAGACTATCACTCTTTTTTTCATGCTGTTCACTACGTCGGTATTGTGGGTAGCGATGATGATTGTTTTATGGGATTCCACTTTCTTGAATATCTTCATGATATCCCATGTCGTTTTGGGATCGAGATTTCCGGTTGGCTCATCGGCGAGGATTATGTGTCTATCGCCACAGAGGGCACGTGCAATCGCGACACGTTGCAATTCTCCAGCCGAAAGCTGGACAGGGAAATATCTTTCCCTTCCTTCAAGTCCCACAAGGGAAAGCACTTCCCGCACTTCCTCCTTTATTTTCCTAATGGAAAGTTTTTGGATATAGAGCCCGAGAGCTATGTTTTCGAAGACATCCTTATCTTGAAGGATCTTGAAGTCCTGGAACACCACTCCGATATGCTTCCGTAATTCTTCGATTTTTTTGCACTTTCTGTTCGATATATCAATATCGTCTACGATAACTGTCCCGGTATTTGGATAGAGGTCACCCAAAATAAGATTGAGGATAGTGGTTTTTCCGGCTCCTGAAGTCCCGACCAGAAACGTAAACTCATTTCGCTCTATAGCGAATGACACGTTGTCCAGTGCGGCAACACCCAACGGATACAGCTTTGTGACGCCTTCAAATTGAATCATGAATTATTATTGAATCTCGACTAACCCCACGTCCATTAACCAACCTGCTTTTTGTGCTTGAAATGTTTGGCCCCAGACCTTTACTTTTTTCCCTATGTATTTGCCAAGATCGACCGTACTGGAAGTGAGGTATGCATCCTGCGAAACTCCTCCAGGACGTTCAAGATGAAAATTCCCTTCACCTTCCTTACCTCCTTCACGCATGATTCCTTCGGCACTGTCCTTGAATGTCTTTTTGTCTGCGACCCCAGAGGCTTTATCCGTTTGGATTGAGGTCCCTTTTTCCGAGTTTACGACTGCAGGCGATTTTTTTACCATCAAGAATCCACCAACTCCTCCAAGCACCACAACCACAGCACACAGAACTACTACAACAGGAAGGGGAAGGTTTTTATTGGTTTCTGATGCATTTATTGAATGCATAAATCCAGATGTTTTCATATGGTATCAGCATACCATTTATCAAAATAAAAATCTAGTTAGAAATCGTATCAAATATCCCGCAGGAAAGATGAAACTTTCACTTTGAGCTTTCGGGCAATTTTATGAAGAGTGCGAATCGAAGGATTTGCGCGTCCCTTTTCCAAACGCATAAGATAGGTGCGATCCATGTCTGCAAGGAATGCAAGATGATCTTGAGAATATTTGTTTCTCTTGCGAATTTTGGCGATCCTATTTCCGATTTTTGCGTACAAAAAATTTCCTTTCATGTCGTCCATGATGAAGGATATATAAGTATGAGTTAAAACACAGCGGCTTATAAGCCGCAAAAGGGCATAGTTAGATTGTTATGAAGCCAAAAAAAACGTCTTAGCGGTATGGCATTATGAATGCCATCAATCAAGGAAGTCTTTTAGTTTACGTGCACGAGTTGGATGTTTCAATTTTCGAATTGCCTTTGCCTCGATCTGTCGAATACGTTCTCTCGTTACTTTGAATTCTTTTCCTACTTCCTCAAGCGTCTTTGGTTTTCCGTCATCAAGACCAAACCGCATGATGAGAACTTTCTTTTCTCGAGGGGAAAGCGTTTCCAACACCTTATTCATAGCTTCCTTGAGAAGTTCTTTGGAAACCTTGTCATAAAGGGTTGGTTGTGATTGGTCGCTTACAAACTGTTCAAGCGTTGCTTCCTTGTCGTCTCCCACAGGAGTGGAAAGCGATTTTGGCTGTTGGGAAATTTTCATGAGATTCTCTATTTCATCTGTCGTGACCAACATCTCTTTCGCTATCTCTTTCACTGTCGGTTCTTTCCCTAGTTTTTGGGTAAGCTTCCTTTGCGTTTTATAGAAACGATTTATCTGATCCACCATGTGGACAGGAATTCGAATGGTACGGGACTGGTCCGCGATTGCTCTCGTTATTGCTTGTCGAATCCACCATGTCGCGTAAGTGGAAAATTTGAATCCTCTTCTCCAATTATATTTTTCCACTCCTCTGATAAGACCCTTATTTCCTTCCTGGATCAGGTCCAAGAACGATAATCTTCGTCCCAAATATTTTTTTGCGATTGATACGACGAGACGCAAGTTTGCCTTGATAAGTTTTTCTTTCGCTTTGTCGCTTCCTTTTTCGTAGGACTTTGCGAGGATGATTTCCTCTTCGAATTTAAGAAGGGGAGTTTTCCCGATTTCCTTCAGGTATTTCTTGATAGGATCAAGGCTTTCTCCATGTTTTGCAGTGATGAGTTGTTCCAACTCTTTCTCAACCTCTTCAGCAGACTTATGGACATCTTCTTCCTCACGTGTTGAAAGGGTCTCAAAAATATCAATACCTTTTCGGAGCGCATCATTGAAGAAGTCGTCGATTTCCAAGATATGTTTTTCCGGTTCGCTGCAAATAAGAAAGATATCGTCTTGAAGAATAAATCCATCATCCTCTCCTTGTTGGAGGAGTTCCTTGAATGTCTTTGGATTCTTTGGCTTTATCATAGCTCCTATTTTATACTGTTGAGCTCATTTTTTCCACTTCTTTTAATTGTGCCTGTAAACTCTTCAACTCTTCTTCGTTAGCCTCAGAACTCGAATTGAGCATATTCTTGAGCAATGTCCGCAGATAATTGCGTTTTATCTCAAGTGCTATATGTTTAAGTGAGTTTGTGGCGCTCTGTTCCTCTGATGAGGCTTTCAGATACAGTTCATCCGCTACGGAAGCCAGTTCAGGAGGAAGAGACTTTATGAATGTATTGATATCAAAAGGTCCAGCCTCGACAGATTTATCCTTAAGTTTGTTAAAGAGTTTTCCATAGGATGGAGAGGAGAATACGTTTTCAGTGATAACATCCCCAATTTCCTTCATATAAGGCGTGAGAGATTGGGCATGGAGAAGTTGCTCCAGCAAAAATTGCTGGATAACAAGTTCGCGAAGAGGTTTGGCAACCTCGGCAACCTGTCTGTTTGGTCGCACCAGTCTCTTTTTTCTATACCCGCGTACCACGCGGCCTGCAGCCTCCTCATTTACATCCAATAGTTTCGCAAGTTGTTTTATATAGTATGACTGGACGATTGGGTTGGTAATCGCGTATAGAAATGGCGCCATTTCCTCCCCAATCTGTTTTTTATTGAAAGGATCGGCAGGTGGATATTTTTTCGCGAACAACTGCATGAGAAAATCATAGACGGGGATAGGATGCTCGAGGGACTTCTTGAACTCGACTTCATTTGTCCGTACGGCTTCATCAGGATCTTTCCCTCCCTCGATCGTTATCACACCAAGCTCAAACCCCATGGGTTCTGCCACTTCTATGGCACGGCGGATAGCCTCTTCTCCCGCTTTGTCGGCGTCCAGTGCAAGATAGACCCGATTTGTGTATCTCTTTATCAACTGGAGCTGTTCTGTCGTAAGTGCCGAACCCTTTATCGCGGCGAGAGCGCTTATGCCTTGCTGGTACGGCATGATCATGTCGAATTCCCCCTCCACGAGGATTATCTTATTCTCCTTTTTAACCGCATCTTTCGTAAGATGGAAGCCAAACAACATAGATCTTTTATGATAAAGAGTGGTTTCAGGGGTATTCACATACTTCGCTTCACTGTCGCCACTGAGTATTCTCCCTGAAAATCCTACAGTATTTCCCCGATGGTCTTTGAGAGGAAACATCACCCGCCCCCGAAATCTATCATAAACCGAACCACCTTGTTGTTTTTGGATGCAGAGGCCACCGTCAACCAATTCATTATTCGCGAATTTTTTCGTATGGAGAAAACGGGTAAGGGAATCCCATGAAGAAGGTGAATAACCAAGCTGGAATGTCTCGATTATCTTGTCCGAGATGGATCTGTTTTTGAGATAGTCAAGAGCTGGCTTCCCAATCGATGACTTGGTGAGGATATAGTGATAAAAGTCTGTAGCGGCCTGATTTGCCTTGATAAGCCGTTCTTTATAATGGAGCATCTTATCCTCCACAGGCATCTTTTCGATGACGATTCCATATCGTTGAGCAAGGTCTTGGAGCGCTTCCAAAAATGAGAGATTCTCATATTTCATGAAGAAGGCGATAGCGTCGCCTCCCACTCCACATGATCCAAAACATCGCCAGAGTTGACGATCGGGTGACACGACGAAGGATGGGGTTTTTTCTTGATGGAAGGGGCAATTGCCCTTAAAGTTACGCCCCGCTTTTTTCAGCTGGACATAGGAACCGATCAGTTCAACTATATCAATTCTTTCTTTTAACTTATCTACGGTGTCCTCCATATCAGCCTTATTGTATCATGCGTCATTTTGGTACAATGAGAAGATGAATTTAGAACGACTTCGCTCATTTCTTGTTGAGGCAAATAAAAACACCTATTCCACGGGGGATGAGTCATTGAATAAAAAAGAAGAGGATAAATCGACGACAATCACCTATAAAAAAGGGGAATGGAGCTTCCACGATAATTTTTTCGGAGGCGAGCCCTATGGAGGCCGAGAGGTCGTCTTTTATCAAAATAATCCCGTGTGGATCATGACATATTATGGTTCTATCGATAGTTCAACGCCTCCTGAAACAGTATATCCTACACTTCAAAAAGCACTCCGCCATATGCCGGAAAATGCACCTTTCCGTGGTCCTAAGGAATTAGTTGATAATGAATATACGTATCAAAACAGATGGTCGGAGACGCTAGAAAAATTCTCCGGTGAAGAAGTGATTTTCAAAAATGGGAAAGAAATTTATAGGGCATCCTATATGGGTGGGTTAGTTGACAGAAAGCGATAAAGCCAAATGCTACTTGCATTATTTGCTTGTTTGACACTATAATAGAACTACATTTTGAGTATGCTATATATTTATATTGGACAACATGTCATCAAAGCCCTCCACGTCAATAAGTCGTTGTTGGGGCAATATAGCGTACAACAAGCCGAAAAAAAGTTCAGCGTCCAACTCCTTAAGGCGGGTAAAGTAGCCCACACCGATATCGTTGCATCTGCAATAAAAGAAGTCGTTTCCCATCTCACTGGTGGAGCTGCAAAGGAAAAACAAGTATATCTTATCCTTCCTCAAGATGCTTTTTTCTTCTTCCGCTCAGAAGTGCCGAACGACATGTCCTCATCGGCAATCTCTTCATTCATGAAGGAAAAGGCCCGCTCAGTTCTTCCCGCTCATTTGGACAATGTTTTTTATGATTTTGTGGGAGCGGAGAATGAAACGAAACGAATCGTGAGCTTGTATGCGATCGAAGAGTCGACGGTCCAAGGGTACAAAGACACGCTTCAATTAGTTGAGATGCAGCTCGTGACACTTCTTCCCGACACTCTTTCCTATTACAAACTGTTTGAAAAAACGCTCCGTAAAGGAAAGATAGAACATATCTTGTATGGTTCCTATGAGGAAGATTCCATCAGTGCTTATCTTTTTGATTCGTTTGGGCTTCTTGAAAAAGAATCATTCTCCGCAAAATTAGAACAAGGAAAAGGGGTAGAGATCCCATTGAAGAAAATCGGAGCTGAATATGAAGAGAAGCACCAGAAAATAAACAGACTCATTCTTTCCGGTACACTTTCGGATTCGGTGAGACAAGACACTTTCACCAAAGAGGTGGGCATTTGGACAAACCCTCTTAAACGCATCCTCCCTCATTTTTATGCAGACTATTTGAAGATGTTGGTCCCAATCGATAATAATCCTTTCCCCATCCTTCAGTTCGATGCATGTTTTGGAGCTCTCATATTCTCAATGGAAAACAAAGGCTTTTCTCCATTGAAGAATACATTCAGCCCTTCACTCGCAGCCATGGGGCAGACCGTTCAAAAGAAAGGGTTCACCATGCCTCCTATCCGCATTTCAAAAGAAGTTGTACTTTTCGCTGTCTCTTTTGCGGGTTCATTCCTTATCTTTACTCTCCTTACGCAATCGCCAGCAGGATTCAATATGAGACTTCCGAACTTCATGGCGAAAGCAAAGCCAACAGCAGCTCCAACCATGGCCCCACTTCCAACGGCAAGCCCAACACCGGAAATAAAGAAGGACACATTGAAAGTGAAGATACTGAACGGTTCAGGTACTCCCGGAAAGGCAGGAGAGGTAAAGACGGTCATGAAAGATAAAGGATACCAGGATATTGTCACAGGGAACGCAGACACGTTTGATTTCAAGATAACCGAAATTGCTGTCAAGAAGGGAAGCGAACATTTGGGGTCATTGGTAAAAACGGAATTAGCGGATTATGCGAAAGACGCAAAAGTGACAGTATTGGCTGATAAAGAGCAGGCGGATGTTGTTGTGACGGTTGGAACAGACTTCAAGTGATATAATAAGAACTTCATAATATGGATAACGAAAAGGAAGACCTTCAACGAAAGCTAGATAATATTCTCACAAAGACCAATATCCCCGCAAAAAAGGCGGAGGTGGCTGATTTGGAAAAATTGACGTATGACGCGAACTTTTGGGGGGATCCCAAGAATGCGGCAGAAACATTAAAGCGTATTTCAGTACTCAAGAAAGAGATTGACGATGTCGAGATGATGCAACTTCTCGTGGAAGACAACGATCTCATCAATGCAAATAAACTCATTTCCCAATATGAAATCCTTCTTTTTCTTTCCGGTCCCTATGATAAGGGAGATGCTGTTTTTTCCATCCACGCAGGCCAAGGGGGTACTGAGGCGATGGATTGGTCGTCGATGTTGTTCCGTATGTACACCCGGTTTGTCGAACGAAAAGGATGGAGTTATGAGATGGTTGACCGAGTGGATGGGGAAGAGGCGGGGATAAAAAGCGTAACCATCGCGGTGCATGGACGATTCGCCTATGGCCTTCTTAAGGCTGAAGCCGGCGTCCATCGACTTGTGCGTCAATCTCCCTTCAATGCCGACAAGCTTCGACAGACCTCTTTTTCCCTTGTGGAAGTCCTTCCCGTCATCGAAGATAAGGAAATTGAAGTGCGAACAGAAGATATCGAATGGCAATTTTATCGAGCTGGAGGTCATGGTGGCCAAAACGTCAATAAAGTATCTACTGCTGTCCGCCTTATCCATAAACCATCAGGCATTATTGTTTCCTGTCAGACAGAGCGGGAGCAATTGAAAAATCGGGATACTGCAATGAAAATCTTACGATCAAAATTGTGGCAAATCGAACAGGAAAAACGAAGCAAGGAGATTGCCGGATTCAAAACGGAGAAGATGGCATCGTGGGGACATCAGATTCGTTCTTATGTCCTTCACCCATATCGATTGGTAAAAGATCTGCGGACGGGATATGAGGAATTCAACACCGACAAAATACTGGATGGAGATTTGGATCTCATGATAGAAAGCTTCCTCAAGAAAAAAGCTTAAAACCCCATTTTGGTAGTGTTAATTTTTAATTTTAAATTTCAAATTTGAATTCAATTTAAAAATTGATTAAAAATTACAAATTTAAAATTTAAATTTCTAATAGTTGATATTATCCTTTTACTGCGGTACAGTTAGGTATGTCAAAAAGCGAAGTTAGCTCTACGCAGAAAATGCTTAACATATGGGCCATAGTCCTTATCCTCTGGAGTTTTTATCGTGCAACCTTCAAATTAGGACTTCCTATTTGGTTTGATGAATTTATCGCAAAACCTCTCGTATTCCTTGTCCCTATCTATTGGTTCGTGACCCACACAGAAAAAACATCCTTTTTAAAAGGGATAGGAATATCAAAGAAAAACATGGCATTGGATATATTATTTGGGATTTGCGTGGGAGGATTATTTGTCGGTATAGCATTTTTCGCTCGAATGATACGGGGACTGCCATTTCCTTCCTTCCACATTTCCGCGGTATCTATCATCTGGATTCTATCGACAATCATGGCTGCCACTCTGGAACAGATATTGTCCACAGGGTTTGTCTTTAAACGTCTTTCTGAAGAATCGAAAAGAAATGTAATTCGCCCCCTTCTCACTGCAGCCCTTTTATTTTTTTTCCTCCATATTCCCGTCCTTTTTGGGGCGGACAAGATTTCCGGCTCAATACTCATCCAGATGATGGTATTAAACACAGTACTCAGCTTGATGACATCGATGATATATTTGCTGAGAAAGAACACAGTGGCGCCAATCATCGTTCATGCTCTCTATCTTCTGAGTCTGCCGATACTTCTGTAAGAAAATCCTAAATCATAAACCCTAAATCCTAATCAAATAAATACGAAAAAACAAAACACTAAACAACCATGTTTAGTATTTGGAATTTAGGATTTGTTTAAAATTTATAGTTTAGTGTTTTTACTTTCTATATATTTCAAACATCGGCTCGCCTTGGGGAGCGATAATGAGTGGGTTATATTCTTTCCCAAGACCCTTGAAGTTATCCCGTGAGCCGATAGTCACTTCATTCTTGCCCAACTTCTCGGGATTCTTAAATTCAAAAGTGAATTTATCGAATTTTTCCACCTGGCCGAATCCATATTCATCCGCTGCGCTAAGGCTTGCTTGTTTTTGATACTTTTCAGGAGGATACTGCTGATAAAATAGGGTAAAGATATAGGGCATCCCTATATCTCTCGTTATATAAAAACGTGAAGTGGAATCATAGTTTTTCTTTATGTATTCATTCACTTCCTTATATCCACTCTGCCATGCATGGATGGTGATAAGACGTTTTGGGTAATGGAATAGGTAGAAATCCCACTGGGAGAGAGTGAAATACATGAATGAACAAATAATAAGACCAATAAGTAAATAAGAAGACAGATTCTTTTTGAAATTGAGAAGTAAGTTTACAGCTCCGAATCCCGCTAATATCGAAATTGGGACGAGGAGGAAAAGGGATCTAGTGAGGGATGACGTTGACCATGACAATGATGCAGAGAGGGGAGAAAGAAGTAGGACAAAGAGTAAAACAAACCGCCACTCCTCTTTTCTTTTGAGCAAGAAATATACTCCTGCGAAGAACAGAAGATATTCAATTGGTGTAATAAGCCCCATCCCTTTATAGCCAAATCGATCATTCACGTCTCCATTTTGAAGGAGAAACTGAGGGGAAAAATAGTTCAAATGTTCAAAAGTCATATCTCGTATTCCAACCAAAAGTGGGTTGTATAGATAGCGAATTCCCCCTTCAGTCTTCAATTCCTGGACTTTCAACTGAACTCCCGCACTGGAAAAGAAGAGGAGGCTTTTGAGTCTTTCTGGTTTATAGATGATATCGCTGATGCTGAAAATAACAAGCACGAGAGCGACAAGAATAAATGTGGGAATATACCTTTTCACTTTTTTTTGTTGGAATGAATATATGAATGCAGCTACGAGAAATAATCCTGCAAATAATCGTCCCGGATGGTAGGAAAACAACATGAGGAGGAGTGATGTTGAAAGTAGAATACCTTTCCCGATTGTCTGTCTCTTCAAAAAACGAACAAGGAAATAGAAAGTTGCTGTTGTCAAAAAAGCAGCCAAATAGGCTTCATGCGCATGACGCGCGACAATGTGGAGTCCGAGGGACGTTGCGCTTAAAAATGCAGCTACAAGGCTATACGAATTTTTTTTGAATAGTTCTTTCGTAAGCAGAAAGACTATCAGAGGGAAAAGAAGGGAGAGGAAGATGTTAAGAGCTCGTGCGCTTGTTTCGCTTAACCCCATAACCGCCATAAAAGGGACAGAAAGATAGCTATAAAGAGGCATTTTGTAATCTCCAAACGATTTGAGGCGAAGAGGTAGGAATGTGCCATATTCATCCTTTCCTGTTTTCAATAATGAATATGCATTGTAGCCGAATGCCGCTTCATCCGCATTAAATGCAGGAGGGGATGGAATGCGGAAGTTCGAGACAGTCAGCGCAAATGATATGAATGAAATGAAAAGTAATAGCGCAATGGTTATTTTTTTGTTCATAATTATTTAAATAATTGGAATATTTCCCTATCTGTTTTTTTCCACAAAGTTTTTTGGTCGTCTCTTTTGAAGAGTATTTCCTGAGATAGCTGGGCAGCCATCCAAAATCCTTTAAGAAATTCCATTTCCCCCTTGAACGGATAGATGATGAGGTTTTTCAGGAGGAATGCGAAATGTTCAAAAATCATCTTCCCATCGGAAATATTTTTCCAGATAGTGATGAATTGGTTTCGGTAAGCAATTTTTTTTATGAGCGAGCTGCTGAAGTGCGTTGCTATAGTTGATTCATGATGATGCTGAACAGTAACAGAGCTATCGAAAAAGATCGTATATCCTGCTTTCCATGCCCGATAGGAGAGATCGATATCTTCCCAATAAAAGGGAGAATAAAGCGTATCGAAACCCTGTATTTTGTCATACTTTATTTTGTCGAATATCATACTCCCTCCCTCAGCCCACCCATTTATCCCACTTTGTTTCGAATCCGCCTTTGAGTGTTGGAAAAATCCATTTTTCCAAATTATCTTGTTTCTCCCAACGAATGACCCATTCTTTTCTGTCTGCCTGAAGCTTACCGCGAACAAATCCTTATCTTTTTTGAAATGATCAAGGGCTTTATGGAATGAGTCGTCATGCAGAAGTACGTCATTATTCAATAGAAATATGTAAGGACTTTTAGCATGTTTTATCCCTACGGAAACTGCACCTGCAAATCCAAGATTCTTTTCATTCTCGATGACGGAAATTTCTGGAAATAATTTTCCAACATCCTCTTTCAGGGGAACTTCCGGATAGTCATTCACTATGATAATCTCGCATTTTTTCATGAACGGGATATTATGCTTCAGATTTTCATACAGCTTTTCCTTTCCTTTGTAGTGGGGGATGATGATAGAGATCATTTTAAGAGATATGGAATATTTTTCTAACATGGGCGGTGAATCGGTCAAAGTGAAATGATTTCAAGGCAAAATGATATGCCGCCTCGCGCATCTGCTCTTGGAGGGATGGCGTATTGAGGAAATAGAACGCTTGTTGGAGCAGTTCTTTTTCGCTTGAGAATAAGAAGCCATTTTTCCCGTTCTCTATCAGTTCTCTGGGTCCTCCCGCATTGAAGCAGAAAGGAACAGCACGAGAAGCCATTGCCTCCAGAGGAGTCATTCCTAGGTGTTCCACTTGTTCAGGGTGAGTGTGTGTATCGACGCCAAATCCCGTAAAATGCCAATAAAGTGAAGCATCTTTATAGAGTTCTTTCAGTTCGTTGAAGGGAATATTAGTTTTGAATTGGATGAACGGATAGGGGAATTCTCTCTTCAGCTCATCGACATAGGAAATATCTTCTTTTTTCACCCCTCCTGCAAGGACAAGGGTATACTCCGGATGGTGTCTGCGAAATCGCAAAAAAGCCTTGATGAGATCTTGTTGTCGCTTTGCATGTAGGTGTTTGAAAAATCTTCCCACAGTCAATATAAGTGGCTTTTTCTGTACTGGCCTTTCCTGGAATAATTCTTGGCTTACGAAAGGATAAACGATATGCGATTGGATTCCCCATTTATGTAACCAGCTTGCGGTAAAATGGGAGTTTGCGATAAAAGTCGCATTTGCGGTCTTGAGGGCATTGAGTGGAGAAAGATTATAAAGCTTCTTGTCGGGAACCATACAAAATACCGCAGTTCTTTTTGCGGGCGAGAAAAAATAGCTCCCGTCAGTTACGTAAAGGAGCCATTCAAGGGGAGAAAGCTTTATCGCTTTTTCCACCAATGTCATTTTTTTGAGGTCCGTCTCAAAACGGAGATGGGTAAAAGTAAGCTTTAATTTTTCTTTGATTTCAGAGGAAAGATTTTCGTTCCAAAAGATGACCGTGTCATAGCCCGCATCATCGAACACCTTAAGGATTGAGAGAATATGCTTTTCCCCGCCGCCCATGATGTCAAGATAGGGGGTGTATAGGCCGACGGTTTTTCTTCTCATAGAGTAATAGATAGGTAATCGTTTTTGAATACGCTTGGTATACGCTCTCTATTATACCAACTGTCCCATCCAAAAAACCCACCTTCTTGATAAGCCGTCGCCATAGTTCACCGAGGAATTTCCTGAAAAACGTAGAGGTTTTTACCGGTTTATGAGCCTTGAAAAGGAGATCAGACTCGATATCCTCGAAGACAAGTGTCTTCTTTACCATCATTTCCACATTTCCGTGAAAATGATGCTCGAATGAATTAAGAAGATGCCCCATCTTGCCTTCTATGAGAGGGGTAGAATGTATTTGCACTGGCCATGATTTAAATGCTGAAAGCTTGATGAGCCGCATCTGCTCATCTGGCCACCAACCTCCATGCTGGAGCCATTGTATACCTCCGAACATATTCTTTCGAGGGACCTTGAAGTAGGTATATTTTGTGCTTTTGATAGTATCGTGGATTTCCGCAGCAAGCTCAAATGTCATCCGTTCATCTGCGTCCAAGATAAATACCCAGTCCGGCTTGATCTGTTGAATTCCGAACGCTCGCGCCGGCTCCACATAATACGAATAGGGGAATGAGACGACGGTTGTCCCGTTCGCTTTTGCGATCTCCTGTGTTTTGTCGATGCTTTCCATATCGACGACGACAATAGTGCTTGAAAGTAATTTCGCCGAAGCGATGCATGCTTCGATGTTCAGTTCTTCGTTATGGGTTTGGATGAGGATGGAAATCATAGCTTTTATCAGTTTACAGTATTCTTTCGCACAATAACTTGAACCGCACCGAATTTTTTAGATGAAATAAATATTGAGTCTTTTTCAAAACTTTCAAGCCACTTATTGAGATATATTCCTTCGGTTGATGGCTCAATAATAAGGAAAACATACTTTTTCCCTTTATTTTCTTCATTTTTATTAATCATATTCTTATACTTCAGATTACCGTACCAACTATATAAATACTGCCAAGAGTCCTGCATATAATAGGGAACGGTAAAAGCAACGTAATGGAATTCCTCCTTTGAATAGGAAAAAATATAGTCCATGACGCCAATTTGGTCCTTATAATGGAGCGTTCTTTGCACATTGTGATAAAAAATATTTTTTGTGAGCGATAGAGACTGGTAGATATAGGACGAATTTAACAGAATCCAAAAAGGAAGAATGATTAAACAGACCTTCTTTACTAGTGGGATGTTCTTGTGAATAAGATAGCAGAGGAGGATGATTATAGGAATCGAGGTACCCGCATAAAAATGTTCGAGAGGATATTCTTTAATCAAAAATATATAGGGAAAAGACCAAAAAAGGGAAAAAGACAATGTGATGAGTATTTTTTTATCAATCTTTTTTTTATCATGAAAATAGAAATATATATATCCCCCTATTACAAGAAAAAGAAATAGTAGCAAAATTGTAGTATTAAGGGGGAAAAGAGTTCTTGCTAATTCATCACGAAGCCCATTGATATATATGAATATATTTCCTTTTGCCTCCTTGTGTTCTGGTTTCAGAAGATATCCCAAAATCGCATTTCTAAGGATACCTTGATGGCGTATGTCAAAAATAATAAATGGAAGATTAACAAACACAATGATGCCAATTCCTGTAAGCACTTTCATTATTGAGAGTTTAAATCGCACGAATATATAAAGCAGAACAAGCAGAAAGCCTCCATAGAGGCCATTGAGAAGTTCAAAGTGAAAAAGAAGGCTATACGATGCAATAAGTAATAACCAATATCGGATTGACTCCTTTTTAATAAATTTAATGAGGAAATAGAAAAAGAGAGCGGAAAAAAAGATACTGGGAGATACGTTGGAAAGCCACCGAGCATAGATTATTGCGTTGAAAGATAAAGCATATATGAGAGCTGAAATCAAAGACACATTTTTATTTGATGTGATCTCAAGTGTAGTGAAATATATCACAATACCCGTCAATGAATTTAGAATTACGAGGAGGGTAAGAGCTATGAAAGGTGAACCGGCTCCAATAGCATAGAATATGCTTATGAGGTAGTAGTACCATACTCCATGGAAGATCCCTGCTATATCTGTTTTTGGGCCAATCATCGTCAACTTCTTTAGTTGAATGATATCTTGGGCTATTTGGGCATCTCTCCCTTGTTCGAATCCAAACAAGAAGTTCTGTGACAATAGAAACATCCTTACCGCAAATGTAAGAATGAAGATTAAAAGAAGAGCAACTAAATATTTATTTTTTTGTATATATTTTTTCATCGATATTACTTATGTATATTGTCACAACTAAGTTGGGGAATCTTGTCAAGATCTTCATAAATTGACTTTTTTAAGCTTTCCGAATAGCTGTCTATATTTCCTCCATTTTCTTTTGTAAAATGTCGCTGTTGAACGGAGTAAAAGCCAAATTTTTTAGTGTTTACAAATGTATTTTGACTATCTTCGACGAAATAGACTGAACGAAGTGCCCAGTTGGGAATGCCTGACATAGGCTCTTGGATAATGAATTTGATTGTATATTTTTTGATTGCGTAAGGGATAAAACTTTCGTTCAAGGTCTGCTTCTGCCCCGTCCAATTTGGAAGATATCCGTACTTTTGTTTTCCGTAGGTAAAGTAAAGAAAAGACCATACGGTATTCATGAAGAGTGGCTCCGAAATGCTACAAATGCCAAATTCTTTTTTTTGAGCTTTTTCATATGTATAATCGATAACCCGCTTTGAGTTTATGAGAAGGGATGGAACACCATTATGGACGCTATGAGCGGAAAAGTTAGTCTTCACAAGACTAAATAATCCATAAATAATAATTCCGAATACCAAAATTATTGAAAGTATGGGAATTTTTTGAAGTTTAATTTTTGACAGTTCAACACTCATATAAGCGAAAAGGATAGTAAGAGGGACAAAAATACTGCCATTTATCACTTGGGTGCTATGGACTCCCGATTTGAATGCAAAAAGAGGGAGGGTATTAAGTATCCAAAATAGAAAAAAGAAACCTACGGGAGATTTCTTCTTAAATAACAGATATAGCAAAGATATCCCCACTATTACAAATCCAAGTGGCTTGTTAGGAATAAACGAAAAATATATTCCTTGGGAAACACTTGCATAGTAACGAGTAATGCTTGAAATCAAAAAGGAAATAGGATTTCCCGCCGTTGCGGCAGCACCTTGATGGAGGAAGTAAGCAATGAGGGATTTTGTTCCAATAAATTTCCACTTTAGCTCTGTGATTATCCATGGAGAAAGCAACAGTCCCAAAGCAAGAAAAGTAAGGATAACTGTTTTTAATTTCGGCCTTTGTCTATATATGATGAAAAAGAGAGGGTAAAAGAGGAAAAGATAAATAAAATAAAAATTACAATGAATAGCGAGAGCGATTCCTATTGCACTGAGCGGTAGCCCCCACTGTTTCTTTTTGAGGAAAAATAAGGCAAGCCCAATGAAAAAAAGTGCTGATGTTGTCGACATTGGGGAGGCATTTGAGATGTATCTTGCAAAAAATCCTTGCTCGAATGAAAAAGCCCAAAAAAGGGAAGCTATGAGGGCAATGGAGTTTTTATCAAACAATACCTTTGCCGCCCAATAGACCAGAAGTATCGTACCTACATTTATCAGAACAAATAAGAAAGCCGCCGCATTGGGATCAAAATGCGAGAAATAGTAGACAGGTGCAAGAGCATAATAGAGGAGAGGGCCATTAAAAATACCTTGGATATCGGTTTCCGGGCCAACGATTTTGATATCTCCCTTGTAGACCATATTATAAACGCGTTGTGCATCACGTGCCTGGTCATATGCAAAAAGAATATTATCCCTAAGATTGATTGTCCGAAGGAGAAATGCCGAACAAAGAATGAGGAATAATATAAAAAGAGGATGCTTAAGTAACTTCATGTTATTTCGGAAGCACTTTATAATAGCGGACTTCTACATCCTTCAATTTTGTTACCGTCACTTCATGTTTATCTTTCGGAACATGTACAGAAAGCCAATCGTCACGTCTTTTCTTATAGCTATCCGATTCTACGATAAACCAACATGTTCCATTTACCCATTCTGAGATAGGAGTATTTATTTTCCCTTCGAGTTTGTTATATAAGAGGAGGTAGTTATATGTATGTGGAATGACAGGCGGGGTATAGATGCGGAGGCAAAAATCTTTTTTTGTCGACTCCTTCTGAAGAATCACATTCATCACATCTTCTTGAATCGCGAGTCCATCTCTTATGGGTTTTTTTGTGTTTGACTTCATTTGGCCAAATAGTTGAATCAACAAAAACAGGGAAATAATGGAAATAAAAATATATTTTATATACTTCAACTTGAAATTAAGTTGGGAGAAAATAAAGATCATCGCGATGACCATAATATATTGGATTCCTTCATAGTAATTTCCCCAGAAATTATCTTTATAGGTAAGCGAAAAAAGGAATAACCCAAGTATTAGGTAGCCTAAGAATACAATATAGATATTGACGCGCTTTTTATTTTTGAAGAGGTAGATCATTGACAAAATGAGGGCGGCAGAGAAAAAATAACACCAATAATCATTCGGAAACATTCCCTTCCAATACCCAATAAAAAGTTGCGTCCTGTCAATCAAAATATCATTAAAAGGCTTTGGGTTATAGAGCTTTGGTTTCGTGACGAATGATAGGAGGATTTTTGTTTGTTCAAATCCATTCTTCAATTCAAATAGGGCTCGGGGCAAAAAAGCTATAAAGAGTCCACATAAAGACAAAGAAAGGGTTTTGATGTTCCTTACTACCTTCCTCAGCTGAGGAAATATAAGATGTGCAATAATATAAGTGGGAATTATAAACAATCCAAAAGAAAGCTCAAATTCCGCGACAAACCCCAAGAACAAGCCGTTTAGAAAATAAAGCAAAAGCGCATTGTCCTTTTTATCTTCCTTCTCTTTGAATACAAAGTAATTAGTGATGAGAAATGATAGTAATGCGGGGAGAACCATCATATTGTTTCCCACAAAAAGCGAGGTAAAAATAAAATAAGGTGAGAATGTGATGAAAAGCCCTGTAAAAACTGCGAGTATATAGTTAGTCTTATTCTTAAGGAACCAAACTAGGGCAACAAGGTTTAGAAGGTGGATAAATAGATTTGCGTAATAAAACCCGATAGGAAGACCTTTGAAGATAAGGAAGGGGATAGTGAGATAGTAATACCACCAAGATCCATGGAAGAGACCGTTAATTCCCGTCGTGGGACCAATGAACGGGATATGGTGGGTGAGAAATATATTTGCACCTGCAATGAAATCTCTTCCTTGATCATATGTGTATGCGACTGTATGGGAAAGGATGGAAGGAATACGTACAGCTATGAACAGAAATATAATTCCAAGGAACGGAGCCAATAGAATCATTTTTTTCTTCATAGATATGTGTAAATTGTAGCATAAAGAGGGGGTTTCAGGTAGAATTAAGGGCATGATTATCTGGATATACGGAGTACTACTTCTTGCCACCGGTGTTTATTCCTATTGGCTTATCGATCCAAATATAACATTTTTCCAGAGTGCTTATTGGGTACGGTTCCGTGACTGGGCGGTATATCTGGGATATTATAGGAGGGATATATCATGGCTTGTATATCTCATCCTTCTTATTCTTCTCTTTATATTTCATTTTATTTTTCTTAGAAAACACAAACACTATTCAGCAGTTACCATTGCTGGCCTAATAGTCCTGCTTGGGTGTGTCTCTTATCCATTTGTGACGCATGATCTCTTTAACTATCTTTTTGATGCGCGAATCCTTACTCATTATGGTCTTAATCCTTACACACATACGGGGCTTGATTTTCAGAAAGATTTGTGGACTCGGTTCATGCATTGGACACATCGTCCATACCCGTATGGCCCCACATTTCTTCCCCTTACCCTCATTCCTTCATTTTTAGGTTGGGGGAAGTTTTCCATAACCTTTTTCCTTTATAAACTCATGAATGGG
The DNA here is from genome assembly GCA_964553365.1 of uncultured Gammaproteobacteria bacterium. Lineage (GTDB taxonomy): Bacteria > Patescibacteriota > Microgenomatia > UBA1406 > GWC2-37-13 > JAKBEU01. The sequence goes on along the minus strand of CAZKKK010000006.1, from coordinate 1,094 downwards.
GGGCTCTACTTTTTGGCCGTCTATCTTCTTAATAAAAAACACAGAAGGGAAGCTTTACTTTTTGCGACACATCCATTGATAATCATCGAAGGGTTGATTAATGGACACAATGACATGATCGCTGTTTCACTCGCGCTCATCGGTATTTATATGTTGGAGAAAAAATACAATATATGGTCTCGAGTCCTATTTCTGTTATCAGCTGGCATTAAATATGTGACATTCCCGATTGCTCTGATTGGGATTTTACCCATCATTCCTAATAGACTGACAAATCTTGCAAGGAAGTATGAATATCATCTCCTATTTTGTATGCAGGCTTCAATTGTTATATATATGTGCTTTAGACTAGAGAGCCAGCCATGGTATTTTTTACCCCTTTTTATCTTTGTTCCTTTTTTCCCCAGAATACTGGAAAGGTCATGGATTCTCTTTTTTGGCCTTCTCGTTTCCTACTATCCCTTCATTCGTCTTGGAGCTTGGACTGCGGAGAAGGTTACACTTAAACACGAAATACTCCTCGTCGCTTTAGTTTTTCAGTTTGTATATTGGCTTATAACTTACTTAAAAAAATAATACTTTATCGGGCGGTTTATATCGTTGATCTTATATTCTGTGTCGAAAAGCCTTTCAATTTTATTTGATTTGGATAGATCAATATAAAGTTTTGATTTTCCCGACAGGCAAGATTCTTCCATGATCGTCGATGGGGGGAATTGGTCAGAAGAATTCAGAATCATCCTCTCCCCGTCGCATTGCTGAAAATGATGTCCATTGAGAGAATAATTACCCACTTTATTAAGTTGTGTTTGTATAAGAGTAAACAGGTTGGGTGAAAGTGTCGGAAGTGTGGCAACATAACTTAAAAAGTATGAGTGAATATTGGGGACGATAATCGTCTTTACTGCATGACCTGTACTGTAATGGGCTATATATCTCTCCTGTTCATTGTATGAGCCATTTATTAGGTTGTAATTTTGGAAAAGATATTTATAGCAAAAAAGAGTTGCAAAAAAACAATAGGTTAGAACAAGACATATAGAAAATATTGATTTCATTCTTTTGTCCCTTATCAATTCAAAGGAATACAAAAA
>CAZKKK010000005.1:0-25914 GCA_964553365.1 uncultured Gammaproteobacteria bacterium | reverse complement strand
TCACCTGGGGCTTGAGTTCCCCCGAAGCATTCAAGAAAAACGGGGCACAATACATTGTCGATTCTCCTGAGGAACTCCTCAACTTGCTCAAATGACAAATCACAAATGTCCGATTACAATGTATTATCGGCATATCTATAGACTTTATGTATTCCTTCTTTTACCTCCTCTTTATATCTTGGCAGGCATTTCACTTGATAGAAATATGAAATCAGGTCGAATTCCTTTATCTGTCTTGTGATGTTTGCCACCGTTTTTTCGATAAACCAAGGGGAGATATAAATATAGAAAGTGGTTAGTGGTTTGTGGTTAGGGATTGGAGATTGGAGATTGGAGATAAGAGAAGAGTAATTCATTGAGAACATATCAGCATTCACTATTTTGATATTCTTTCGGTTGGGATGGATGAGTCGACGGATGTGGAGGATAAGAAGGAGTACCGGATTGATTTCAACGGCGATGAATTGAGTGTCTAGGCCGTTTTGAAAGGCTTTTTCAGCTGCCTTCAAGATAACGACTCCGTCACCTGCTCCGAGATCGATAATGAGTTGATTTGACCGAATGTCCAATGCATCCAAAATAAGGGGCATATCTTTCCCGTTTGAAGGGAAGTAGGGGATGGGGGAAAAACGGGGGAATGCGAAAATAACAATAACGACAAATAAACAAATAATAATAAAAATAATCAAATACATGGAATAATGATATCAAACAGAGTGTGATATATAATAATCTTATGAAAAAAATAGGGAAGAACATAATAGTTGCTATTTTTATAACGGTTATAGCGATTATATTTACATCATCTGTTCGCGCAGAAATGATTCGGGGGTATGACTCCCAAATCACCATCCAGAAAGATGGCACGATCATGGTGCAAGAAAAGATAGATTATGATTTTGAATATCTCTATAAGCATGGTATTTATCGGGAGATTCCCTTCGTCAAAAAAAACAGCGAGGGAAAGGAGTTCGAGATGTCGGTACGAGTACAAAGCGTTACGGATGAAAGGGGAACGTCATATAGTCATTCAGACTCCCTGATAAACAAGAAACTAAGCATCAAAATCGGGGATGCGAACAGAACGATTACGGGAATCCACACCTACAACATAACATACCTCGTGTCAGGGGCATTGACCTACTTTTCGGATCATGACGAACTTTACTGGAACAGCACGGGAAATGATTGGGCAGTGAATATGGAGAATATAAATGCCACTGTCCGTTTTCCCGAGGGAGTGAATAGGGAAAAAGTGAAGACAATATGTTACACCGGCACTTCCGGAAGTGCCGCACAGGATTGTAAAGTCCTTCCTGAGCAGAATAGCGTATCCGTTTCCACCCCCAGCCTCTACGCAGGAAGCGGGCTTACGTTGGCGGTCAGCTTCCCAAAAGGAGTCGTTGCGGTGCTTGAGCCAAAAGAATATATTCCATTCGAAAATACATGGTATGGGAAAATCATTCTTGGCATAATCTTCACTATTTTAGGACTCATTGCGCTTATCTGGTATATTTTCCTTCCCCTTTATATCCCGATCAAGTGGTATCTTTCGGGACGGGATCCTCGTTCCCAAGATGTCCGTGTATGGTATGATCCCCCAAAAGCGAAAAACCGCGTCCTTACACCCGCCGAAACAGGATCGCTTATTGACGAAACCGTGGATATGAAGGATATTTTCGGATCCATAATCCAGCTTGCCCAAAAAGGTCATTTCCAAATCGTGGAAGACAAAAAAAAGGAGTTCTCCTTCGTAAGGAAAAGCGGATGGACGACAGACGGAGCGCTTTTGCCATTCGAAAGAGAGTTGTTGGACGGCCTTTTCAAGGGAAAAAATGAATGCGTGCTGAAGGGAAGGAATCTCAGCGATGAGATGCAAAAAGTGACGGACAACCTTTATAAACAAGTCGTGAAGGATGGTTTTTTTGTCACGGACCCGCAATCCACACGCACGAAATATTTCGCATTGGCGGGTATCGCGTTGTTCACAGGAAATATGTGTTTGGCTTTCATCGCCTTTGTTTTTGCGAAGTTCATGCCAGCGAAAACCGTTACGGGAGCCCAGCAAGCGAGCATCGGACGATCCCTCAAAACATTCCTCACCTCCCAAGAACGGCAACTGACATTCCAAGCGGATAAGCAGATGATGTTCGAAAAATTACTGCCCTATGCCATTGCTTTTGGAGTAGAAAAAATATGGGCGGATCGGTTTAAGGATATGGCCTTCAAGCAGCCATCTTGGTATGTGGGGCAAAATAATGGGGTATTTAATGCAGTGTATTTATCGAACAGACTTCATTCTTCAGTGTCCACTTTTAGTTATAGCGCGACGCCCACACGATCGACCACGGGCCATTCTTCAGGTTTCAGTGGAGGATTTTCTGGTGGAGGAGGAGGCGGTGGTGGGGGCGGAAGTTGGTAATTATGATATAATCTTCAAATCGATGGCGCGGTGTTGGAATGGCAGACAAGTTAGTCTCAAAAACTAATGAGGGCAACCTCGTGAGGGTCCGACTCCCTCCCGCGCCACACTTTTAATAAGAGCGATACGACAGTCCCTTCATAAATAGTTTTGACTTCTGGGCCAATATATGGTTTAATGTCCTTTTGATGAGGATAAAGCAAAAAATTAAAAATTTCTGAGAGAGTTCCACCGCCTGGAAGGGGCGGTTTTTTTTCGCCTATGCGTACAAAACCTAAATCTCCTATCGCTAACAAGTCATACATTTCCATCGACTCTTTGTCGATAAGAACAATCGCTGATATTTTCAAGGTGGCTGACAAAATGCGCATCTCACCGTTTGAGAAGACAAGCAAGGTCCTCAAAGGAAAGCTCGTGACCCTTCTCTTCTTTGAACCTTCTTCCCGGACATTCAGCTCATTTGCAGCTGCAGTAAAAAAATTGGGAGGTATGACGATCGAATATCAAAACCCCACACAGACATCGTCTTCGATAAAAGGGGAAACCCTTGAAGATACGATGCGCGTTTTCGAGAATTATTCGGATGCCGTCATCATGCGACATTTTGAAAAGGGCACGTTGCAAAGAGCGGCCAATGCGGTGTCTATCCCGGTCATCAATGCGGGAGATGGGATAGGGGAGCATCCAACCCAAGCCCTTCTTGACGCATATACCATTTACAAGAAAACGAAGTCGTTATCAGGCCTTACCGGACTTATGGTTGGAGATTTGCTCAACGGAAGGACGGTCCATTCTCTCTTGAAATTGTTTTCATTGTATAAAAACAATACCATATATCTTCTTTCGCCAAAACAACTCAAACTTGAGGATGCGTTCAAAAAGGAAATAGAAAAAAGAGGTGTGCGCCTTATAGAAATCGCCTCCCAAAAAGATATTCCCGTCACCACAGATTTTTGGTACTGGACCCGCGTGCAAAAAGAACGATTTACCGATATAAAAGAATATGAACGATTGAAGAATATATTTGTCGTCACTCCGGAACTCCTGAAGGAAAAGGGAAATAAAAAAATGATCCTCATGCACCCCCTTCCTCGGGTGGGAGACATTGATGTGCGAGTCGATGCCGATTCGCGATCTGTATATCTATCGGATCAAGTGAAGAATGGTCTCTATATCCGCATGGCTTTATTAAGTATGATTCTCGGCTAAATTATGAACGGACATCTCATTTTTCAGGATGGAACGAAACTTGAAGGGAACAGCTTCGGATATGAAACATCGGTGGCAGGGGAAATCGCCTTTTCCACAAGCATGATGGGATATCCCGAGAGCTTGACGGATCCGTCATATAAGGGACAAATTTTGACTCTATCCTATCCGCTCATCGGAAGCTATGGAGTGCCAAAAAGGGAAATATGGGAGAGCGGAAAAATTCAGATAAGGGGACTCATCGTTTCTCAATATATATGCACTCCCTCTCATTTTCAAAGCCTATTAACCCTTTCCGACTGGTTGAAGAATGAACACATTCCCGCCCTTGAGATTCCGGATACCCGTTTCATCGTGAAGAAAATCCGCGATGAAGGGGCTGCATTGACGAAAATCGAGTTTGATGAGGAGATTGATTTTACCGATCCCAATAAGGAAAATCTGGTTGCTCAAGTGTCAACCGCTTCAGTTACCACACATGGCTCTGGCAAAAAAACCATTGTGTTAATCGATTGTGGTGTGAAGGAGAACATTATCAGGGAGCTCATTCATAGAAGCGTCAAGGTGATCCAGGTTCCCTGGAACTATGATTTTATCGAAGCGGGAATGAAGTTCGATGGCGTACTGGTTTCAAACGGGCCAGGGGACCCCAAAATGGCCGACAAAACAATTGAGATCGTCAAGAAAGTCATTGAACGAAAAATCCCCCTGCTTGGCATCTGTCTGGGAAATCAGATACTCGCATTGGCATGCGGAGGCGATACATATAAACTACGATTCGGCCATCGCGGACAAAATCAACCATGTGAATTGGCTGATTCGAAGAAATGCTATATCACGACGCAAAATCATGGGTTTGCCATTGGGAAAATCCCGCCCGGATTCAAGCAGTGGTTCATCAATGGAAACGACAAGACGAATGAAGGAATCATCCACAAAACACTGCCATTCATGTCCGTGCAATTCCATCCTGAGGCTGCACCTGGTCCGGTGGACACTACATGGATATTTGATACATTTTTGAGCATGCTATGAAAACAAAATACAAAAAAATACTTATTCTCGGTTCTGGCGCATTGAAGATCGGACAGGCAGGTGAATTTGACTATTCGGGAAGCCAGGCAATAAAGGTCTTCAAGGAAGAGGGAATAAAGACCGTATTGATAAATCCCAATATCGCCACCATCCAAACATCTAAGGAACTTGCAGATACAGTTTACTTTCTCCCCATTACGGCAGAATTCGTAGAAAGAGTCATCGAAAAAGAAAAGCCTGATGGACTGGTGCTTTCCTTCGGGGGGCAAACGGCGCTGAATTGCGGAATGGAATTGCATAAGAAAAAAATTCTTCAAAAGAACAATGTCGAAGTGCTTGGAACCCCGGTTTCCGCAATTATCCTTACGGAAGACCGGAAAAAATTTGCATCACATCTCCGTAAGATTGGAATTGCGACACCCGCAAGTTTCGCGGTGACTTCTGTCAACGAGGGATTGAAAAAAGCGAAGGAAATCGGATACCCGGTGATGATCCGCGCAGGGTTTTCGTTGGGAGGACAAAAATCTGGGGTGGCATTTGACGAGAAAGAATATAGGGAAATAGCGGGGGAAGCGTTGGCATTTTCCCCTCAGATATTGGTCGAAAAATATCTTCATCATTTCAAGGAAATAGAGTATGAGGTGGTACGCGATCAGTATGACAACTGCGTGACGGTCTGCAATATGGAAAACATGGATCCCCTCGGTATCCACACCGGCGAATCGATTGTCGTGGCCCCCAGCCAAACCCTCACTAACCATGAATATCATGAACTGCGGCGCTTATCGATACAGATAGTACGAAGCCTTGGAATCGTCGGTGAGTGCAATGTGCAGTTTGCCTTAAATCCAACCCCGAAGGGGAAAGATTTTGAATATTATGTAATCGAAGTAAATGCTCGGCTTTCACGTTCATCAGCTCTCGCTTCAAAAGCAACAGGATATCCACTCGCTTATGTAGGGGCGAAACTCATTCTCGGATATGCACTGAATGAAATCCAAAATCAGGTCACAAAGACAACACAATCATTTTTTGAGCCGGCATTGGATTATATCGTAGTAAAAATTCCCCGATGGGACATGGACAAATTCAAGGGAACGACGGAAAAAATAGGGAGTGCTATGAAATCGGTAGGGGAAATAATGGCAATTGGGCGCACGTTCGAAGAAGCGATTCAAAAGGGGGTACGGATGCTGGATATCGGAGTGAGTGGAGTCACCGATATGAGCAAAACTCCTGCAGACCTAAATAATGAGACACATATAAAGCAAGCAAATTCCAAACGCCTTTTTTTCCTGATCAAAGCCTTAAAACAGTCTATATCAGTCGATAAACTCTACAAATTGAGTGGCATAGATCCATGGTTTTTGGAGAGGCTCAAGGTAATTGTGGAGGCGGAAAATGCTCTCATGAAAAACAAGGAATTGGATATCCTCAATATAAGATCACTGAAACAATTGGGATTTTCGGATAAGCGCATCGGCGAAATAACCAATAAAGAAGAACTGGAAATCCGTTCATTTAGGAAATCATTCAATGTGGTCCCTTCCATATTTCAGATAGATACACTTGCGGGAGAGGTCCCGGCAAAAACAAATTATTTATATATGACTTATGGAGGGATGCATAATGACGTGACTCCTTTGGGGAAGAAGGGGATCATGGTGCTGGGGTCAGGGCCATATCGCATCGGTTCTTCCGTTGAATTCGATTGGACCTGCGTCAATAGTTCAATTGCCTTAAAAAAATACGGGAAACAATCCATAATAATAAACTGCAATCCCGAAACGGTTTCCACCGATTACGACATGTCAGACAGGCTTTATTTCGAGGAACTGTCTTTCGAGCGGGTGGCGGATATCTATGAATTCGAAGGGTCGGAGTCCCTTATCCTTTCGGTAGGAGGGCAGACGCCAAACAATATCGCACAGAAAGTTCACTCATATGGGATCCCTATTTTGGGCACGAGGGCGGAGGATATCGATCGAGCGGAAGACCGCAATAAATTCTCACGTCTCCTTGACGGTTTACACATCCAGCAACCCCCATGGAACAGTTTCGCGGATATGAAAAGCGCACTTATTTTTGCGACAGGGGTCGGATACCCCGTCCTCATTCGCCCATCATATGTACTATCAGGCGCTGCGATGAATCTGTGTTACAGCGAAGCCGATTTAAGACATTTCATCCAAAAGGCAACTGACATAAATAAAAAACATCCCGTTATGATTTCCAAATTCATTTCCAATGCGCGCGAGGTGGAATTCGATGGAGTAGCGGAGAAGGGAATAGTGAAAGTGCATGTGATCGCAAATCATATAGAACATGCAGGGGTGCATTCAGGGGACGCGACAATCGTTTACCCCGCAGAACGCGTGAGATATCACAGCGGCGCCCGCATGATCGAAATTGCCGGACAACTTGCGAAAGCGCTCCACATCACAGGGCCGTTCAATATCCAATTCATGGTGAAGGATAATCATGTATATGTCATCGAGATGAACCTTCGTTCTTCGCGCACATTTCCGTTCGTTTCAAAAATCACGGGAGTGAATTTCGCCGAAGTATTGGTTGACAGTTTTTTTGGAAAAGCGAAATCTTACACGATACCTTATCCACCATTCGTCGCGGTAAAGGCCCCACAATTTTCATTTTCACGGATGGAAAGTGCAGATCCTGTCCTTCGGGTTGAGATGTCTTCGACCGGGGAGGTTGCCTGTTTCGGTGACACCGCCGAGGAAGCATATCTAAAGTCATTCATCTCCACTGGCTTTTCACTCAGAGAAAAATCGGCGCTTATCACCGTTGGAGGGGATGAACTAAAAATGCGTTTTGCGGAAAGCGTATGGAGATTGAAAAATCTTGGCTTTACCTTATATGCGACGAAAAATACCCATCTCTTCCTCAAATCAAAGGGGGTAAAAACGAAACTCGTTTCAAAAGTGTATGAAGGAAAAAAACCGAATGTTATCGACATCATCAAAGACCATAAGGTTTCACTCGTCATCAATCTGAGCGAAGATTATCATAACGGGAGCCTTTATAAAAAAGAAGGGACGGATGGATATCTCATCCGTCGTGCGACGATCGATAATAATATACCGCTCATCACCGATTTGAATGCGGCCCGTTTTTTCGTGAATGCGATAAACAAATACGACTTGAAGGATTTGAAGATTAAAAGTTGGAATGAGTACATGGGAGTATGAAAATCATTACGCTTCCCGGACTCATAGACATGCATGTGCATTTGCGTGATCCAGGGCAGACAGAAAAAGAGGATTTTTTCACGGGGACAACGGCAGCCCTTGCGGGTGGGTTTACGGTCATTGCGGATATGCCCAATAATACAATCCCCATTTTCACCTATGAACGGTTGCAGGAAAAGATGATGAAGTCAAAAGAGAAATCTCAATGCACCGTCCTATTCTATTTCGGGACGATGGGCGATAATTTTGGCGAATTCAAAAAAATAGAACCACTGGTGGCGGGTCTGAAGATATATCTCGATAATACGACGGGTGGATATATCCTCAATGCGGGAAAACTCCTTTCCGTATACGACGCTTGGAAGTCAGAGAAACCCATTCTGCTCCACTGTGAAGATGAACATATCGGAATGCTCATCGACGTCGTTCGAAAAACAAGGAAACAAACGCATATCTGCCATATCCATTCCCAAACAGTACTCGAGAAAATCATCGATGCGAAAAAAGAAGGGCTCCCTATTTCATGCGGAGTGACACCTCATCATTTATTCTTGACTGACAGGGATGTGAAAAAACTGGGAACTTTTGGACTGATGAAGCCACCGCTCATGTCCCAAAAAGACAACGCGTATCTTTGGCGCCACATAAACGATATCGATGCCGTGGAGTCCGATCACGCTCCCCATACGAAAGCAGAAAAGGAAAGCGAATATCCACCATTCGGGGTTCCTGGGCTTGAGACAACGCTGCCGCTTTTATTTGATGCGGTCAACAAAAAAAGATTGACTATTGATGATGTTATACGACTTTGTTATGAAGGGCCCCGCGCAATTCTCCATTTAGATGAAACGAAAGATACGACTATCGTAGACATGGATTCAGAATATATAATGAAAGGAACCAATTTGAAAACGAAATGCAAATGGACTCCATTCGAGGGGTGGAAAGTGCGGGGAAGAATAGTGAAAGTGAACCATTATTAATTTAAATCATTTTATGAAAACGTCCGTACGACTTTTTGGGAAGAGGTTTGAGAATCCGTTATTTTTACCTTCCGGAATCATCAACGATATTCCGGGACATAAAATTGCGGTTAATGCAGGAGTTGGGGCGGTGGTGTTGAAATCGATAACGGTCGAACGCCGCGAAGGCAATCCCATTCCTCGGGTCGCAAAATATGCAGGCGGATTCATCAACTCAGTAGGGTTGCGGAATCCAGGATTAGTAAAGGCAAAAGAGGAAGTGGAACTTTTTATCAAGTCGACGGACACTCCCATTATAGTAAGTGTTTTCGCGGCTCGTATTCCCGACTTCGAACGACTTGTCGCTGAGATAGCACCCTTCAAGCCAGCCGCAATTGAACTCAATCTTTCTTGTCCCAATGTTGAGGGTGAGTTTGGGGCAATGCTTGCAGATAGCATATCGTCTTCCGCCCAAGCGACGAAGATTGCGAAAAAGGTGAGCGGAAAAGTTCCTCTTATTTGCAAACTGACGCCGAACACAACAAATATCGGAGAGATAGCAAAAGCATGTGAAGCCGAGGGGGCCGATGCCATTGCGGCAATCAATACTGTCGCAACCGGGATGATAATAGATATCCGCAAAAGAAAACCGATTCTTGGTGCTAAAAAGGGAGGAGTGTCCGGAATTGGCATTAAGCCAATCGCGATTGCACGCGTGTATGAAATTTACGAAGCGGTGAAAATTCCCATCCTCGGTATGGGGGGGATAACGACAGCGGAGGATGTGATTGAAATGATGATGGCAGGAGCAACTCTCATTGGAGTCGGCTCAGCCGTTTATACCCATGGATATAAACTGTATGGACAAATGATGGAAGGAATACAAGAATTTATGAAAAAAGAAGGAGTGACGGATATTAAAAGTTTCATTGGGGCAGCACACAACTAATCGTATACAAATGAAAGGAGAACAATTGAGAGGGGAGGCGGTGTTTACAGCTCAATGTGGAGAAAAAATCCCATACAAAGATTTTTCAACCCGGAAGGATATAGATATAACTGTAGAACTTGTGGAAAGCCAGCCACAGTTAAAACACTCTTTTTGTCCCCAAAAGGAGAAGTGGAGGGATTTTTCGGTCCCATCTATGAATTGTGATTCATGCGCCCCAGATATAAAAAATATCGCATCGAATTCAGATTTATTTTACGGTTACATTTTTGGGAATATTAAGTAATTATTATAAATTTATTTTTTTATATGAAAGAAGAAAAAATAGTAAAGATTCTTAAAAAAGTCGGGGCGATTATAACTGACGATCATTTCGTGTATACCTCAGGCAAGCACGGAAGCGTATATATCAATAAGGACTTTCTCTATCCCCACACGAAAGAAACTTCTCTGGTGGGCAAAATGTTTGCTGAAAAAATGAAAAGTAATGCGATTGATGTTGTGGCTGCTCCTGCAGTTGGCGGCACTATTCTTTGCACCTGGACAGCTTATTATCTCTCAAAATTAAAAAAACGGGAAATTTTGAGTGTATACACGGAAAAAGACAAGGGGACAACTGCAAACGCCATAGAAAGTGAGCAGATTTTTAGACGAGGATACGATACATTCATCAAAGGAAAAAAAGTATTGGTAATTGAAGACTTGACGACAACGGGTATCTCAGTAAAAAAAACGGCAGATGCAGTGCGAAAAGCTGGAGGTATAGTCAGTGCCGTGTGCGTGATGGTGAACCGCAATCCAAAAAATGTTAATGCAGAAATGATGGGAGCGTCCTTTTATTCTCTTGGCGTTTTTCCGGCGGAGGCATTCGATGAAAAAGTCTGTCCTTTATGCAAAAAAAATATCCCCATCAATATCAAAATAGGGCATGGTAAAAAATATTTAGAAAATCTAACAAAAAAATCATGAACATCATCCAAAAGTTGAATCAACAAGTAGACAGGGTAAACTCACTTCTGTGTATTGGGCTCGATTCTCAATTGGGGAAAATCCCACAACATCTACAGAAAGAGAGATATCCGCAATATGCATTCAATAAAGCCATTATTGATGCCACTGCTGAGTTTGTTTCCTCCTATAAGCCTAATAGTGCATTTTACGAAGCACGTGGTGAGCAGGGGATGAAAGAGCTGAAAATGACATTCGACTACATCCATAACACACACCCGGAGATCGTGACGATATTGGACGCGAAACGAGCTGATATCGGAAGTTCCAATGAGGGGTATGTGCAGTATATTTTCGATTACTTGGGAACGGATTCGGTGACGTTACATCCCTATCTGGGGAGCGAAGCTCTTGCCCCCTTCCTCAATAGGGCGGATAAGGCAAGTATCATCTTGTGTCGGACATCAAATCCAGGTGCAGGAGAGTTCCAGGATATGATGGTGGAAAACGAGCCAGTATATATCCATGTCGCGAGAAGAATCTCGGATGGTTGGAATAAGAACCAAAATTGCATGTTGGTTGTCGGCGCTACCTATCCGGAAGAGATGAAAAAAATCCGGTCCCAGGTGGGGAATATGCCCTTTCTCGTTCCAGGTATCGGAGCGCAAGGGGGTGACGTGGAAAAAACGGTGAAAGCCGGCATGGATAGCAAGAAAAGGGGAATGATGGTCAGTTCTTCACGGGGAATTATCTTTGCTTCAAAGGGAGAGGATTTTGCCCAAAAAGCGGGGGAAGAAGCGAAGAAATTGAGGGATGAGATTAATAAATACAGATAACCATTGGTATATTGAAAAGTTACCCTATGACACATGTTGAAAATCTTTCGCGCGCAACAATGAAAGGCTTCGAGTTTCTTGGTTCCCTGAAAAAGGACAGTTTTGTGAGCCCTCATATCGTGAGAAGTCCAGTTCCTGGAAAAAGAATACATGTCCACGATGAATACGGGTTCCCGGTTGAATGCGATAGCTTTGTTTCATTTTCCCAGGAAGCGATACATGCATTTCCAGGAAGTTATATTCCACCTCTCGCATTTCAGCGATCCCTTGAGGGACAGGTTGCGCCAAAAGCGCTCAAGTTTGATGAGATGACGGGAAATAAGATGGGGTCGATGGAAGAGCCGGCATATTCATATCGATCCGATCAGTTTGACGTCACCGTTTTACATGGTGCGACAAATCCAAAGGCAATCCAACTCGCGCGAATAGCAAAGGAAGGATTCAGTCCTGAAAATAGAGCTCTTTATCAGCAGGCGGTCGCAGACATGGTTGAACCCGCACTTAAAGTAACGCACACATTGACGGGATCGCTGCGCATCCATGATGATTGTCTCGCATCGACGGTGTCAGTCGCCGGTTATATCGCAGATCTTAAGAAGCACAATTCGGAACTCCTCAGGAATGGAGTGGATATCATCATCGATGGTCCTGCGACCGCACAAGGGATTTTGTTCTTGAGGAAATTTGCTCAGGTGAACAACATAAAAATATCTATTACGGCAAGTTTCTTGGCATTTGGTCTGACCGAAGGGTCCATCAAACCCAATGGGACGAGAGAGCATGCGAATTACATCACCCTTCCCAATGAACTCTTTGGTTCACTACCAACAACAACACAGAAAAAATATAGGGAGTTCAGTCCCGATGATACAGACAGGGCGGTGGTCGGAGATATGGGCAATGCCGGAGAGGGAATCCCGCAGGAAGTATTGGCTTCGATGATAGATGCTTCAGAAGGGAGTATCGATGCAACTTTCTGTCGATGGAACGATAAGAGGACGGATCCCCATCACCCCGCCAATGGGGAAGGAGCTATTGTCCAAATTGATCCATATGATGGCGAAAAAAAGAAGACGATCGTCTACTTTCCTCGAGGTGGATATATTTGTTATGCATATGACAAGGAATATCAGCCCGAAATGTTCGATGAAGCGAATACACTCATGATTGGTGCAACCCGTCTCTGGTCTCCCGAAGATGGATATGGAGTCGCGTATGGAGTGAAAAAATAGCGGAGCAAATCAGACTCCAACGAATTCGCGGATCTGCCTATGGATGGCCTCTCTGTCGATGATCGCTCCGTTTTGCATGCATTCAATAGTCCTCCAATGTTTGTATTTTTTTGCCAGCATCAAATACATCTCTTCTGACTTTTTTTGGTGTTCGAGACTTTTCTCATGGATGTCCTGTTCGATTCCTTGCTGTATCGCTCGTTTCCGGGCGAGTTCCGCAGCATACTGGTAGGGAACATGTAAGTAAATGACTAGATTTTCCTTGGGGATTTTGTGTACCTTATATTCCAATTCATAGATCCACTTCAAGAACTCCTCCCGTTCTTTTTCCGTCTTGCATTTTGCCGCTTGGTGAGCCATGTTCGAGGTGGCATAACGGTTAGCTACGATATATCCTCCCTGAGCCAAAAATTCATCCATCTCACGCTTTATAGAAGCTCGATCGAGTGCATATGCAAGAGAAGCCAGATAGGGCGATACCTCATCTATTTTTCCGAACTCGCCCTTCAGGAATTTCCCGACAGTTTTTCCATGGAAGGATTTATAGTACTGAGGAAAATCGACATATTTTACCGGGATTTTCTGTGATTTGAGATAGTCCACCAAAAGCTCTGCTTGCGTTGTCTTGCCCGATCCGTCACCCCCATCAATAACGATAAGTTTTCCTTTCCTTCTTTTTATTTTTTCAATGTGTTTTATGAAGTCTTTTAATTTATTATTTACAGAATCCTCATCATAATATTCAACAAATAGATTTTCAGAGGGGTTACCAGCGAGCATGGGGGAGATGTGGTCTTCGAATTTCTTATGGACAAGTGCGAGTACGGGCTTTCCAAGAGAGAGTGCATAGACGATTTCCCCTCCCACTCCATGTGAAGGTTTCGATGCCTCAGCTATCACGAGATCGGAATCCTCGATCCTTTTCTGTTGGCGTTCGTAGATTTGTTTTGAGGATAGTTTTTTATCCTCTACAAGCATTTTTGCTGATATTATCTGAGGACCTGAAGTGAGTGTCGTTTCATATTGTTCGATGAGATGAATGATGTCTGTATAGAGAGGAACGAGGTCTCCATTACCTGATGTTGAAGCGGTGAAATATACCTTCATGAAAGAATTATACCGTAAACTAAAGGGTAATTACAGCCTCTTCGGCGATCTTGTTTTCAAGAAGAAGGATCGCTATCTTGTCTTCGATTTCCTTGGTGACGATGTGATCCAAATTCCGGGCCCCAAAGGCAGGGTTGTAATGTTTCTGTATTATTTCAATGAGCGTTTCATCTTTTACTAGTATCTTGATTTTATACAGAGAGTAAATCGTATCCCTGACAGAAACCGACATTTTTTTCGCCAAAAGCAGAAGCGCCTTATCAGAGATGGAGTTATACACCACGACTCCATCGAAGCGATTCAGGAATTCCGGTGAATAGATATTTTTTTGGATGAGGTAGTCGATTAAGTTGGCTGAACTATTCTCAGAAGCATCGGTTTCGCTTGAAATTGCAGACTCAAGTTTATTAAGGACAGACTGTTGTTTATAAATGAAGTCCGCTCCGGCGTTGGAAGTCGCGATAATGATGAGGTTCTTGCAATCGACGCGCTTTCCGAATCCGTCAGTGTAATACCCTTCATCAATCACTGTCAGGAAGATATTGATGAGGTCGGGGTGGGCCTTTTCCAGTTCATCCAGGAGAAGCACCGCATAGGGTTTTTCTCGGAGAGCCTGTGAGAGGAGACCTGGGAGTCCCGATTCAAGCGACCCTACAAGTGTTCTTATATCCTCCTTCGATTGGAAGAGAGCCATGTCAAAACGGGTAATATAAGTTTCATTCCCGAAAAAAATAGCGGAGAGCGCCTTTGCGGTTTCGGTTTTCCCAACACCTGTTGGACCCAAGAAAAGAAATGTTGCAAGCGGTTTTTTACGTTTTCCCAAAAGGATGAACGATCGTCTGAGGGCGCTGGAAAGAGCCGATATTGCATTTGTCTGGAACACCACACGCGATTCCAACAACTTTTCCAGATTGAGGAGTTTTGCCCGCATTTCCTGGGTCAAGGTGGTGGGGATATGTGTTTTCTCGGAAAGGACAACATCGACATATTCAGGAAGAATGAGCGAAGATTTAGCATCCCCCTCTTTCATTACACGGGTAAAGTAATGTGCTCCTGTCTGGTCGAGCAACTCGAGGGCCTTTTCAGGGAAGGGGATATAGGTAATATAGAATTCGCTTTTTTCGATGACCGCAACCGCGGTTTCATAGGGGATTGATACGGAATATTTATTTTCGAATAGTGGTACTGCATGGAGGATTGTCGATAAAGCTTCCTGTTTTGAGATTTCCTTTACGTCTACACGGACAAAAAGGCGTCCGATTTTCTCGTTTGGAAAGATATATCTCTGATAGAAAAAAGGAGTCGTTATCCCGACGAATTGCAGCACAGGAAGACGGGCAAATTTTTCAAGGGATATCGTGAGGTCAATCCTTCCTTCGGCAGAAGTGCAATATTTATCGATATTTTCCAGAAGAAGGATGACACCCTTTGCGTCCGCTGCCTCACCAAGCAACTCTTCAAAAAAAAGCTCCCTCTGCTTCATGTCGGTGAATGTCGTGAGTATCTTTTCCATGTTAAGTTTCAAGATGCGTTTATAGGCAAGCTGTTTACCTGTTTGTCCTTCATATATGAGGCGCGCAAGCGCGTCTACTACTGTTCTTTTTCCCACGCCTTCCTCACCCACGAGGACTACATTTGCTTCTTCGGATTTGCTCAATATTTCCTGTATCTGTGAAAGTTCATTTTTGCGGCCTACGATATGTCGGGAAACGGATTGGTATGTGGCATCCGTCAGGTCCTCTACATATTCGTCGAGGGTAGGCGTATATCCTGCCGCCCAGTCACGCGCCAAAGGAGGATAGGAGAAAAGTTCCTTCCTGTCCCACCATATCTTTCTCTGCATTTGCTTCTTCCATAGTTCTTCAAACCATGTGGTCACCGTAATGACATTCTCCTGTTTGAGACAATGGGAAGCCAAAAACAGTTTTTTCGCTCGTTCCTTTATTTCTTCATCCGTTGGCATCGCAAGGTAAACCACTATCTTTATGGGAAGTATTATTACGAAGAAAATAATACTAATTAGGGGAATGAATATGACATAACACGCCTCAAAGATGAAGAAAAAGGATATGAGCGAGAGCCTCATTGAGGCTCCAATAAAGGAAGACATAATATTAAGCAAGAGACGATTGAAATATTCTGAAAAGGAAAATCCCCTTATTTCTTTTTTCGTCACGATGTGTTTCCAGGGATAAAAAAGGGTTTTCAGGAGGGGAATAAAGGAGAAAAAATAGGGAAAGAAAAAAATGAGCGTATAAATAGCCTCAAAAAAATCCTTCGTTATCTGCTTTGCTCGTAGCTGAATATCTTTTTTCATCCCTCTTCATCCATTATGAAAGAAAAGACCTGAAGAAGCAAGGAGAAATTAAAGATAGGGAATGATCAGGTCTTTGAAAAAGGAATCGACGATTATATCTTTTTGTCCTTGGGTAAGCGTTAGCGGGATTTCAGGATTGAAAACCCTTTTACTGAGGTTATGTTCCAGCAACCACTCTTCCAGTTGTCCGGTGTCTTTCTTTAGGTTCTCCTTTTTGAATATTTTGTATCCATCGGTAAACATATTTCCCAGATGAGGATCTTGTACATCATCTATACCATTAAACAGCGGTGTCCCCATTTCTTCCAACTTCAATTTGAATCGCTCGAGATGGGGAGATATATCATAGATGTCAGTATCCGATGCAAAATCATACATATAGAATTCGGAAAATTCCGGATCCTCGTGAAATGAAACACTGAGATCGAGTGAGTAGGCGGCAAGCAACTTCATCAAACGTATCGACTCCTCAATCATGCTGCTGTTCTTGAATCCTCGATTTATATCCAGACCAGACGCATTGCCGCGCTGTCGATTGAGAACTCCAAAGTGATTTACGACAGGGATATATATAAAACAGGGCAATGTATCAATATGGATTTTTATTGCGCGACTTACAGATGATATAACCCCATATTCATCACCGTGCATTCCCGAAGAAATGAGTAGACGAGGATTTTCTCCTCGGATAAAATATTCCATCTCACTGTCTCCAGGATTTGTCTTGAGGCATCGGATCTTCGAAGAGGAATGGAGCCAATTCAGGTAAAGGGGATCTTCCATACGATTATAATAACATACTCTTGTGGACCCGGAGGGATTTGAACCCCCAACATCTTCGATGTAAACGAAGCGCTCTACCGTTGAGCTACGAGTCCGAGGAAGCCCTCCTTCGCTAAAGCTCCGGCGGGGCAAAGTGGGCGTGGAAAGAATCGGACTTTCGCTCTGTTCTTTATCAGAGAACTGTTTTACCATTAAACTACGCGCCCATGACAACACCGCTAAAAACAGCCTAAATTATATCAGAAGAGGGGTCGGTTCGTAAACAATAAATTATGGGCTTACTTTTTGATGATATAGCGGTTTAATCCGGATGAAATTACGAGGGAGAGGAGCTCATTATACTCAATTCCCGCTGCCCGCGCCGCAAGGGGGAGGTAGGAGGTGGTTGAGACTTCAGGGGGCAAAAGCCCAGGAGGAGAGTTGATCTCCAATACATAAGGGCGGTCTTTACTATCACAGCGGATATCTACACGACACCAATCCCTGATATTGAGTGCATCCCACAAACTGAAACATATGCTATTCAATTTTCTTCCTAATCGCGCATTTACTTCTGCTGGGCAAACCAAGTAGTTTTCGTTTGAACCTTCTTCTTCAAAAATCCATTTTACCTCCAATGAATCAAGGGGTGCATATTTTTTAGGAAGCATCTTATGGTTCGGTGAAATGAACGGCAATATCCGTGGTGGATTTCCTATCATTGCGACGGAAAATTCCCGGCCAGTGAGGAATGGCTCGACAAGTACCGGTTCATGAAATGTCGCTATGATATCGCGTATTTGCGCTCGCAGTTGTTTTTCATTGTAGACTACGCTTTTATTTGTGATGCCGGCTCCGGATCCTTCTGAGTCCGGTTTGACGATAAGTGGGAATACCAATTTCGGACTTAAGGCTTCCTTGCCGGTTTTGAAAAGTTGGAAGGGAAGGGTGGGGATATTGTTGGCTATAAGTATTTCCTTTGTTTTCGCTTTATCGAGCATAAGGGCTTGGCTCAATGGAGGGGAACCAATATAAGGAATCTGAAGCATTTCAAGCATCGCGGGGATTTGAGCTTCTCGATCCTTTCCATGGAGTCCCTCGGAGAAGTTAAAGGCTATATCAATCCTCTTTTTATTCTTGTAGAGACTGAGATATGCGAGTTCGTTTGCCTCAATGCCAATCACTGTATGCCCCAATTCTTTAAGGTGCTTAGTCATGAAAGCAATTGTTTCTGGGTCATCAAAATCTGCTTCAAGTTGTGTCTTCTTATTTTTTGGGTCAGGATAGGCATGGCGTACGTTGTAGAGGAATGCAATGGTGAGTTTTTTCATTTGTGTCAAGTCTCTATTATTACTTTTTTTTGTAATTTGTCAATAATGTTTTGAGTCGTTCATGGAGCGTGAGCGATTCCTTCTTATTTTTTCCGACGATAATATAAGAAAATCCGCCGTTTATGATCACCGACTCGGAGTTGATGATGACTCCGGTTTTCCTAGTCTTATCGTAGAGAAGGGGAGTACAGATATTTTTCACTGTGAGGAAGGTTCGTGAAACTGTCTTCGGCAAATCGATATAACTGCTCAAGACATATCGTTTTGAAAGTATGTCTGGCCCAATCAATTTCTTTGTAATCAGATATGTATCGGTCCCGCCGTTGGTCCGGGTGTTTGACTCATTTGCATATATTTTTTCCCCATCGTTGATCATATCGATATCAAACCGTCCTCGATAACCGGTCCGCATATATGTTTCGGCGATTTCACGAGTGATGGCGAGAACGGCTTTTTTCACTTTCGCGGTAAACACACTCTCATGCATCTCCATGCCGTAGAATTCTCCTTCGGGGGTGACAATCATGTTGCAGTAATAGGGTATCTCTATTTTCCCGTCCTGATGGATGAAACATTCAATACTGGGGAAGGGGCTCTTTTTTTCTCTCGAAGTGTCTATATAAGCCTCAACGACTAGAGGATGCTTCTTGAGAAATGACTCCTCTTTAAATGCATTCGTTATTTTTGAGAAAAGCTCCTCTTTCGTTTTTATGGCACTTTTTCTGTAAATGTGGATACCCTGTCCTGCATTTCCCTTGTCGGTCTTGAGGACTATTCCTGACGAAGTTTCAAAAAGTTCAGCTGCCTTTTTCTGCACCGTTTTGTTATCAGTCACAATGCTTCCAGTTGGCATGAGAGAAGAAAATGATTTTCTGAATCCACTTTTGCTGCCGAAATGAGCGACGGTCCATAGATCTTTTTCCTGTGGTGCTTCTGGCAGATGGACTATGACGCCAGCGTTCTCAAATTTACTTTTAAGGTTGAATACCTGTTTCGTCATCACATAGGTGTAGATCGTCAGCGATCCTGCCTTTTTCGCTTCGGAAACGAGTGTTGAAAATATATCCGTATCTTTTGCGATGTCGTCGCACAGGAACGGTGTTGATTTTTTTGGCACTAAGATAGTGCATCTGGTACCGCTCAACCCCTCAAAATATTCTTTGTATTCTGGCCCAATCTCGATTGGGGAGATGAGTGTGAAGAAGGGGAGAAAGGAATTCGCCCAAAGATAGCAATCAGCAAATCGATTGGAATCATGAATGAGTTTTTTTTGCTCACTTTTTTTGCAAGAAGAAATGAAGTCCCATTCTTCTTCGATAGGATTGAATACGTAGAGGAAGAATGTCTTCTTCCTTATATTATTCATTGGTAAGGAGTCGCTTCATCTCTACTTCTATTTGATAGGCCCTCTTTTTTGTATTGCCGAAGATGTTATAGATAAGCTCTCCTTGTTTGATTATGTTCTCTGATGTGATCATAACCCCCTCCTTGGTTTTTTTATTGTAGAGAATCGGTTCGAGTATCTTTTCGATTTTCGAGAATGTCGGGCGGGAAATGTTCTCCAATTTATACCGTGTTCTACTGATGACATAGGAATCCGAAAAGAAGTCTTTCCCGATGAGTTCGAGGGCTACCTTGAAAACATCTGTTCCTCCTGTATTGCGGGTGTTTGACTCGTTCACGAATACTTGGTTGTATTTCGTCGCTATCATGTCGATGTCGAAATGCCCACGGTATCCGGCTGCGGCATATCGTTCGGCAATATAATATCCCGTATCGATGATTCGCGCAGCAAGCCGTTCGCCAAGAACATCCTCATGCATGTCGATGCCATAGAAAGCTCCCTCTTTCGTCACCAACATGAGGCAGTAATACAACATCTCGATTTTCCCGTTCTTGTTTATCCTGAATTCGATGTTCGGAAAACTGCTCCCATTGTTCACATCCACATTGATGAGGTCTTCGATGATGATGGGATATCTATCCCAATAGTCGTTCTTGTTGAGGATCGTGTAAATTGCTTTTTCGCACTCCTTATAGTTTTTCGGGAGGTCACCGCTTCGGAATATCAAAACTCCATTTCCACTGCTTCCTTTGTTCGTTTTTATCACGACTCCATTATCATTTATATAGCGATTTGCGGCAATTTTTGCTGCATCCAGCTTTCCGACGCAGATGACGCCTTCGGGCATTATGAAGTCAGGTTCAAGGGCGGTGCTTTGTTGGGCAAGTTGGCGGATTCCGGATTTACTTCCATAGAAATTCACGGTCCACGCACAGTCTACTTCAGGAGCTTCTGGCGTTACCACATTTATCTTCCGCTCTTTCAATTTTTCGGCGAGATCGAGGAATTGAGGGGAGGTTGCATAACTTACCAGCGTTACCTTCTTATATCTTTTAGCTTTTTTTAAGAACCTGTTGAACAAGGCTTTATCGTTATAGAAATCCTTGCAGATAAGATGGGTGTCCACCTTAGGGACGAGTATATCTATCTTCGTCGCACCGACCAGTCTTTGGAAATATTTTTTGAACTCCGACGATATCGGTTTGGGCGAGATGTACGTGAACTCATTTTCATCGGCATTCGCAAATAAATAGCATTCAGCAGAGCTGTTGCAGCTTTCAATATCTTTTTTCCGTTCTTCCTTATCAGAAATTGTCGTGATGAACGACCATTCGTCTTCGACGACATTATATATATAGACTACGAGTTCGTTGTGGTTGTGGACTCTTTTCTTTATTAGGTTTTTTGTTATAGGCGCAGTTCTCTTGGTTATTTCTGAAGCCTCGTTAGTTTCGTCTTTCATTTTTATATAGGTACATTATGATTACTTTCTGTCATTTGTCAATAGTATTTTTCACTATTCACCCCTTGACTCTTTTTTAGCGAAGGGGTAATATAGTTTCACTATGACACCAACTATACATATTAAAGAAACATACACTAACCCCACAACCTTCCACATATACTTCTCACACACAGAAAAAAACAAATTTACAGACCTCACTCCAGACCTCCAGAAAATAATACGCATCAAGGCGGATAAAGATGAGTTCTCCGCAAAAAAAAAGGACCTTATCCACATCGAAAACGTATCGGAGAAGGGAATAGAGCATATAGTTGTGATCGGTTTGGGGGATGAGTCAGCATACGACCTTCAAGTCGTGAGAACTCAGACGGCAAGTGCAGTGCAACTAGCGAGAAAAGTGAAAGCTGGCGAGATCGCGGTTCACGTTATCAATCATCCAAAAGACATACAGACGATAGTAGAAGGTATCTTCATCGGCGACTATTCATATGATATGTTCAAGGGGAAAGAGTCACAAAAAAAACATCCTCATGTCTCTGATGTCTACTTGGTGATAAAGGAGACTGAAGAGATAAAGATGGCTGTCCAAAAAGGGATAAACTCTGCCCACGCACTTCTGCTCGCGAGAGATATGGTGAATACTCCAGCCTCTCATTTACATCCAGAAGTCCTTGTGGCCCATGCACGCGAATTGGAAAAGAAGTCCCAAGGGGCAGTCGATGTCACCGTGTTGGGAGAAAAGGAATGTGAAAAAGTGGGGATGGGGGCATTTTTGGGTGTCGCGATGGGGAGTGAACGCAAGCCGGCCTTCATCATTCTCCACTACAAAGGAACAGGGAAAAAAAAGTTTGCATTCGTGGGAAAGTCCATAACCTTCGACTCAGGCGGACTATCTCTTAAGCCGAGTGAAGCGATGATGGATATGAAAATAGATATGGCTGGAGGAGCTGCAGTTTTGGGAGTATTCGATTACCTTGCGTCACAGAGACCGACGATAGCGGCATTTTCCGATGTATACGGCGTATTGCCGGCATGTGAGAATATGCCATCAGGAAAAGCGATAAAACCAGGGGACATAGTGACCGCATTAAACGGAAAAACGATAGAGGTATTGAATACCGACGCAGAGGGACGTCTCGCTCTGGCTGATGCGCTTGTGTATGCAGAGAAGATACTTAAGGCGGATTATATCATCGATATGGCAACCCTCACCGGAGCGTGCATGGTGGCGCTTGGTCAGGACCTTGCCGGATTGTTCACGAATGAAGACGGATTTGAAAAAATATATAGCACCTATGCAAAGAGTGCGGGAGACGATTATTGGCGGATGCCACTTCACGAGGAGTATCTTATCCAGATGAAAAGCACTATTGCCGACCTGAAAAATATCGGAGGGGGAAGATATGGAGGGGCGATAACCGCGGCGATATTCTTAAAAGAGTTTGTAAAAAAGGCGAAATGGATGCATATTGATATTGCAGGCCCGGCACACACGGATAAAGGTGGCGCGTCGGGTTGGGGTGTATTATCAGTTATATATTTTCTTGATCAAGTAACAAACATATGAAGACTTCAAAACTCATGCAAACAGATGGCATTATAAAAGCCGGACCGGAAGAAATCCTTTCTTCGGTATTGAGTAGACTGCCAAGCTCTCACTCCGCTGCGTTCATCTTCGACAAGGACAAGAAATATTTAGGTGTCATCAATCCTTATTATTCGGTGATCAAGTCATCTCATCCTGCGAACATAAAGATTGAGCATTGTCTATTCCATGCACCTCACATCAAGATGCAGCATACGGCGGGAAAAATAGCGGAAATGATGATTCAGTCAAAAATCCATTACTTGCCTGTATTCGATGATCAAGATAATTTCATCGGCATGGTGTCGGCGCGGAATATGCTCCGAACGTATGAGTCACATAATATTTTCACGACGAAAATAAGCGAGATGGTGCAAAAAAAGAAACGACCATTGATCGTCGTTCAGGAAGAAGAGACGATCGGCCAGGCACTACATCTTTTCAAGGAAACCAAACTCTCGAAATTGGTGGTAGTGAATAAGGAAGGACGATTGAGGGGAGTGCTGAGTTATTACGACCTCATCTCATTCCTGATCGCCCCAAAGAAAAAAGAACGGGGAGCGCTCAATACGGATAAATCCTCACTCCAGACAAAACGAGTGAAGCATTTCCTTAAATCATATGTCCTCACCTTGAGTACGAATGATTTTGCACGAGATGCACTCCATTTGATTTTGGAGAAGAAAATCGGAAGCATCGTCATCATTGATGCAAACAGCAAACCGATTGATATCCTCACGACACGAGATTTGTTAGGGCTTCTCATCTATGAACCATCCGTTGCCAAGATGGAGATGTCTACACAAAATCTTTCGTTGAAAAGTTCCATGATAACCCAAGGATTCTTTGATCGACTGAAAGAACGATTGACAAGAAAGAAGGAAATCACGAAAGCAAAGCTGTTCGTCAAAGAGGAAAAGCAAGGCAACCTATTCAAGGTGGTCCTTGCGCTGTTTCCAAAGAAAGGCGAACCTAAGGTGGTAGTCGAAGAGGGGAGAAGTCTTGAAGGGGTATTGAAGAAGGTGAAGACCGATCAACAAAAAGAAGAAAAGTTGAATACTGAGAACGTTGATCGCGATTCGATACGTGAAACGTAAAGACCCGTCGGGAAGCCATTACCAAAAACATATACCATCGTAATTGTGTTTAATAAAAGCAAGGTTTTGTTGTTGTGCATCCTCTTATTGGGGCTTTTCTTGCGTATCTATGGAAATAACTGGGACCAGGGGTGGCATCTTCATCCCGATGAGCGTTTCCTTACCATGGTGGGAGTCAACCTGAAGATTCCGGCGAGTATTTCCGTGTATCTTGACCAATACAAGTCTCAATTCAATCCGGTCAATAGCGGCAATTCTTTTTTTGTCTACGGCACCTTTCCCATCCTCATCAATAAGGTTTTGGCGCAGTATTTTTACACTGACTCCTACGATCTCTTCAACTTGCAGGGGAGGGTACTGTCGGGAATCGCGGATTTCCTTGTCATATTTATCATCTTCAAACTACTTATGTTGGTCGAGAAGAGATATAAATTTTCCCCATCGATAAAATATGTCGCGGCTTCTTTTTATGCCATCGCAGTCCTTCCCATCCAGCTTTCCCATTTTTTTACCGTAGATACATTGCTGAATTTCTTTTGTTGGCTCAGCTTCTATTTTGCTGTCAAGGCGGTAGTGAAGAGGAACGAGGGATTACTTGTCAATGTAAGCCTATCGGGACTCTTTTATGGACTTGCCGTGGCATGCAAAGTGAGTGCCGTTTTATTTGCGCCTTTGGTGGGATTATTCATAGTGTTCGCCATCATAGGTAAAGGATGGAGGGTTTTCCTGATAGGACTAACATCATTCATTTTTATTTCTTACTTAGCTCTCCGTCTTGGGTCCCCCTACTATTTTGAAACTGGTACTATCATCAATCCCCAACCAAGCGCTCTATTTTTGAAAAATATTGAGACGCTCAGGGCATTTGATAATCCCGCTGTTTTATTCCCCCCCTCAAATCAGTGGATCCACGCATCTCCTTTCATGTCGATCACCAATCTTATTTTCTTCGGGGTCGGTCCGTTCTTCGCCTTGCTTGCCAGTATCGGATTCTTTCTTTTATGGAGACAAAAGCGGGGAAAGCTTATCTATATCGCCCTTGTATGGGTAGTTATATTCACCATCTATCAGTCCAGCCAAATTGCGAAATCCATGCGCTATCTTTTTTTCATCTATCCGTTCCTTGCGATATTCGCGGCTGTCGGGACCGTATTCATTTTCCAAAAACTAAAAAAAATACCAAACAAATTCCTACATTATTCCATTTACTCATTCATTATTGTGTCCGTCGTCGTGTGGCCACTCGCATTCATGTCGATCTATACGAGAGACCATTCCCGTGTGACTGCATCAAAATGGATTTTCAACAATATCCCTCAAAACAGCACATTCACCTATGAATATTGGGATGATCCGCTTCCCTTGATGGTCCAGGATCCGTCAAGCCGTAATTATCAAATCCTAGAAATTCACATATTCGATCCTGATACCAAAGAAAAGTGGAAGGTCATCGATGACCAATTGAAACAAGCAGATTACTATATAATGTCCTCCAATAGGGGATGGGGAAGTATCCCCACCACACCTGAGAGGTATCCTATCGCAGCGAAATTCTATGAAAAGATGTTCAAGGGAAAAGGGGACTTCAGGTTGAGCAAGGAATTTTCCTCATATCCATCGTTGCGGTATTTGGGGATCCCTCTTGATTTTCCGGATCAATGGGCCGAAGAGGCATTTACTGTGTATGACCATCCACTTGTCACTATTTTCAAAAAAAAGTAACGAATGAATATCAAATACCAAAAGGAATTTTTCGACAATGATGTCCATCAATATAAGAAAACCCTTCTAGCTAGCCCACCCGCATATGTCAGGGATGAAATAGGTATATTACTCCACCTCATACCTCAGAAGGTCAAAAGAGTGATCGATTTCGGTTGTGGTACAGGGAGACTCACTATACCCCTGTTAAAAAAAGGAATACAGGTCATCGGGGTAGATATTAGCAACAAGTCACTCCTGATCTTGGAAGATAATATAAAAGAAATCGTGCCGAAAGCGAAAAGGAATTTTTCCTCCGCTATACAGATTCCCGAGGAAAAGGTGCAAGCGGTTGTGGGAACGGACATACTGCACCACGTTTCCCTCGATGATAGTATCCTA
>CAZKKK010000004.1:0-26238 GCA_964553365.1 uncultured Gammaproteobacteria bacterium | reverse complement strand
CAATCCCTTGCGGGAACACGCTTCTGAAGCGTGCGCGTCTGCCAGTTTCGCCATCCCGGCGAGCACATCGTCCATTATAACACTAATCCTGCCCGTTTGAGTTTTTTTTCAAAGTCATTTTTGAAGAGCCAGAGCTGTGTCGATGTGATATGAAATGCGGTGTGATTATGAAGAATAAGAGGAAGCTGAAGCATTCTAAAGAGATGATCGATAGTCACATTTTTTGAATTGGGAATGTTAGGCCGAATTTTCGTCAGTGTGAGAGTGGCGTGGACAGCGTTCGGAAAATACCGATATATCCACCCATTAGTATGCACAAATCGCTCATAAATTGCGTCTTTATCAATAATCGGCTTCATTTGGAGGAGTTCGTGCGCGATGTACGAGTTTTGTTTTCGCTTCGCAATGAGGAGATTTCCTTCATCAAAGAACAAGTTAAGACAGACACCTATCATCCCGTGTATTCCAAGAATCTTTGCCAAAATCACCACAAAAAACCGAGTTGTCCACAGGCGGTTCGCTTTGGTCACGACACAGAGGTCAAGGTCATCATTTTCCCGGAGTCCTCTCATCGCACTTTTCCCTGTTACCCCCACAAATCGTACAAGGGGGAGTCTTTTTAGTATCCAAATATACTTCTGGATTGTCACAACAAGCTTTTCATTACGAATTATATCCTGTGAACCTGAAAATTTTTGTAGAACGATACTATACTGGGGGAGAGTATAAAGAAGTGAATTTGTATTTTTCTTATGATAGTTTATAGAGCCATCCAGCAAGCTAAATCCTTTATCAATTGAAAAAATAGGTATTTGTTTTAGTTTCTTTGCTTGCACCTCCTTCTTGAGGGCTAAATGAAGTGCTTTTTTGGTTATTTTCCGTGGAAAAAAAATGAGAATTTCATCGATTGAGGGAGCATAGGAAAAGTACCCGAAATATTTAAGGACGGTGAGGAGATGCTTTCTCATTCTGTGGATGCATTATACACCAGATCTTCTGTTTTAAAATTAATGCGACAAAAATAGGGAGCCGAAAGAACTGGCGTCTTGCTCGCTGTGGTTCTTTGATAAGCCTATAGATCCATTCAAGCCCGAGGGAGCGGATTAACTGGGGAGGTTTGCGGGACGCTCCAGACAAATAGTCGAAACTACCACCTACACCCATGCAAATACTCGTATGTAGTAAACTCCTATGAGTATCAATCCAGATTTCCTGATAGGGAGATCCAAAGGCAACAAACACAAAATGGGGCCTCGTACTGCGTACTATATCCTCTATATGCCCTTCCTCTTTCAGGGAGGGTTTTTCCTTATTTACATACCCTTGGAGACCAATAAATGTAGCCTTGGGGTAGCTTCGAGAGTAGCACTTAGCTATCTTTTCTGCCAAATCTGCCTGAGAGCCAATAAGGACTACACGTAAGCTTAACTGGCCCGCTAAATCCAAAAGGCGAGGTAGGAGAATTGACCCGGAAACGCGTTCTGGGATGGAAAAACCTAAAAGTTTTGCTCCAAGAATGACACCTATCCCGTCAGTAAGGGCTAAATCTGCTTTGCAATATACATCATGAAACGTCATGTTTCGTTGCGCGATGACGATATTTTCCGGATTTACGGAGATGATATGAGTATATTTTGGGGGTGAGGATAGGTATATTTTAATTTTCTCTAGGACTTCATCCATGGTGAGGGGATCTATAGGTATATGAAGGAGGGAAATGCGTTGTTTTGTCATGGGCATATACTATAAGTTTTAAAATATACTATAAAAATCATATTATTCTTCATTTTAGTTCAATTTATTTGAACAGTATTTTAAAGCGTTGATTCATTCTATATCATTATCTATATTGTTGCAAATGACATCTTTGCTCATTAAATACTATAGAATTATATCATTTCTCCGTAAATTTTTAAAAACAATCTTTTTTGATTATTTCTCTTTTGTGTCGATAAACTATAAGCTATATTAACTATTTTATTGCATCTTTGAAACTATCGAAATTTTCTATTGCCATCCCGATTCCGCGGATGACACAGAAAAGCGGCTCTTCTACTACAAACGAGGCTACATTAATGTGATAACTGATGTATTTATCCAAATTCGTGAGAAGGGAAGTACCACCAGAAAGGACCACTCCCTTGTCGACTATGTCCGCTGCAAGTTCCGGAGGGGTGAGGGCGAGCACATCTTTTATCCCCTCCAAAATAAGTTTAAGCGGCTTTTGAATTGCTTCTGACATGTCCGCTTCGCTTATCAGTATCACCTTCGGTAATCCTGTCTGAAAGTCGCGTCCTTTTACTTCCATGGTTTTGAGGGCTTCTCCCTCCTTATTTTCGATGAAAGCATTACCGATGGTGATCTTCACCTGTTCCGCAGTCCGTTCTCCAATCATCAAATTGTGTTTTTTCCTGAGTTGGTGCAATATCGCCTCGTCGAATTTGGTTCCTGCTACTCGGACGGTTTTATAGGAAACGAGTTGGCCCAAGGAAATGACAGCAATTTCCGTCGTTCCTCCTCCGAGATTGATGATCATATGTCCGGAAGGTTGAGAAATGGGGATTTTCGCTCCGATAGCAGCGGCAAGAGGTTCCTCGATGAGGTATACGTTAGATGCACCAGCTTGCTTACACGCAGCCACTACCGCTCGTTTTTCCACCTGTGAAGAACCACCAGGGATCGAAATCATGATATCTGGCCAGAGAACGAATCCACGGAGTGCCTTTTTTAGGAAGTAGGTAATCATCGATGAAGTCGTGTGGTAATCTGCGATTACTCCCTCTTTCATGGGTCGTGCAGCGACTATTGAGCCTGGAGTGCGTCCAAGCATTTCCTTTGCGTCGTCTCCGACTGCGAGTATTTGCTTGCTTTCCAGCGAATAGGCGACGACCGTGGGTTCATTGAGGACTATTCCTTGCTTTTCGACATAGACAAGCGTGTTTGCTGTACCAAGGTCAATTCCAACTTTTTTTCCGAAAAACATGACTGTTTATGTATAAATGCTCTGTAAAGTAGTATAATTGTATACTATATTCAGAAGGAACGACTATGCACATCATCAGAAACAGCATCTTAATCATATTTTTCATACTCATACTAATCGCAACTATAGCATATGCGCGTGGATATCGAGTTGATGTCCAAAAAGGCACGATGACCTCTTCTGGCATAATTGCCGTTTCATCAAATCCTCAGACTGCGCAAGTATATGTGAACGGGGTCTTAAAGGGAGTTACCGACCTACACCTCACTCTTCCTCACGGAAAGTATAGTATCGAGGTAAAAAAAGAGGGGTACACTTCTTGGAAACGTGAAGTCGTATTGAAAGGGGAGTTGGTGGTTACCGCGGATGCCACGTTATTTCCTTTAAATGCTTCGCTTACTCCACTTACCACAATCGGCATCTCTCAGGTCATTTCCATCGACAAGACTGACAAGGCATTGTTATTCGTGGAAAACGGAGATGCAGAAAAAGATGGAATTTATGTCTTTGATCAGACGAAGCGTCCCTTTTCGCTTTTTCCTCCATTAAAATTGCTCGTGGCAAAGAAGTTGTTGCCTGAAGATATCCACCTGAAAGACGCAACGATTCTTTTTTCCCCAGACTTCAAGCAGGGAATCGTCATTTTTAAACGCGGAGAAGACTCAGTTTCCTACCTTATCTCCTTGGAAGATGAGAACACTCAACCACTGGAGATGACAAGTTCACAGGATCAGTTGGAAAAAAGATGGAATGAAGAGCGTGTCCTTGAGGCTGTACGGCTTCTGGAAATATTTCCTCGTGAGTTTGCCAAAATAGCTTCTGACTCATTTCATATTATTTCTCTCGCACCTGACAAATCAAAAATACTTTATGAAGCGAAACAGCAGATAACCCTCCCGTATGTCATTGAACCACGGCTTGTGGCCGCAAACCAGACTCCTGAAGAGCGGTCGATCAAATTGGGTGAGCTATATGTCTATGATCGCAAAGAAGATAGGAATTACCTCATTTCACTCTCAGAATCGTCACAGAAGATACGGACAGAAGGCGTTATGGTGCTGGCATGGTTTCCCGGCTCTCGTCACTTGGTGAAGAATGAAGGCGATAAGATTTCAATCGTCGAGTTTGATGATACCAGCAAGCAGATAATCTATTCAGGACCTCATGAAGGCTCATTCTTCGATGTGACCAGTGATGGGAAGCTCCTTGTCCTTGCAAACCTGAATCCTCAGTTTAACAAGACACCCGACATCTATGCGGTTGGGATAAGGTGATGTTATGATACTAGTAGTTTTACTCCTTGCCTTCCTTTTTTATAGATCTTCCTTATCGTATTATTTTATAAGTGATGATTTCATCGCACTTTTTTATCATCTGAGCCATCCCAATATACTGCAAATTGATTGGCTGAATAATCACTACACTCCCGTCATTTGGTATATTATTTGGGGTATCCAAAAAATATATGGATTCAATCCTGCCATATTTCACCTAATCGTAATCATGATCCATCTTCTCAATTGTTATTTGGTCTATCGGCTTGCAGCATCCTTTACCAAAAACAAAATAAAAAGCATCCTTGCCTCGCTTCTTTTTGCCTTCTTTTTTGGGGCATATGAAGTGGTGTACTGGATTGGCGCCATAAATAACTCTTTGATGGTGACTTTCTACCTGGGGGGACTCCTTTCGCTCATGCAGTATGTTAGGAACAAAAGGACAGTCCCCCTTGTCCTATTCCAGCTGAGCTTTATAGCTGCCTATTTTACCCATGAATATGCGCTCAGCCTTATCCCGACAGCGATTGCATATTGGTGGTTGTTTTGCCACAACAAAAAATTGAAGGATTTCCTCATTCTTTTTTCGATTCCGACATTCATTGTCATTTCAACCACAATCCTAAAGGCGTTCATGGTTATTGCGCCTCTCACTGTACGAACGCCATCCCTCTTTAAATTCATAGCTTTTATGATGAGGTCTTTCGTATATTTATTTATTCCCAATCCATACGGGGTAGATAAGCTCCCAAATGTACTGATTCCTTTGTTGTTTTTCATCATTGTCGTTTTCCTTTTCAAGTTCACCAAGAATAAACAGGCAGTATTCCTGTTGATTTGGACAACGCTCACTATTTGCGTTTATTCCCTTACCAGCGCCCCGCAGGCACGCTATTTTTACCTTTCATTCATCCCTGTAATCATATATATCGTATCTCTCGCAAAGCTAAGGAAAGCGACATTAGTTCTCTACCTGTCGTTCATTTTGGTTTCTGGGGTGCTTTTTCTGCAGTACCAAAAGCAATATTGGGTTTCAAATAGCACAATCACGAAAAACGTCATCAAAAGCTTGAAACGATATGCCCCGAAATTACCAAAAACTGAAGTTCTCTACTTTGTCAATCTTCCGGACAGCAGCAATGACTCGCTTTGGAAAGCCTATGTCTTTCGTGCAGGATTTCCCGATCTTCTTAGGAACGTAGTGGGGGTCAATCCAAAGAAAATAGTTTTTTTGCGGTCATATGCCCCGACTTCCCATACGATGGAAGCACCCTATATCAGTCCAGAAAAGCTTAAGGTGCTAGCGAAAAGCAATGGAGTATTTGTGTATACAGAAAATCTAAAAGATATAATCCTACTTAAATGATGCAGGAGCGGAGAGAATCGAACTCTCATATTCAGTTTTGGAGACTGAAGACCTACCGTTGATCGACGCTCCTTACGGGGTACTCTGATATTATATCAGTAGGCAGCTGGTTAGTCGAAGCGACTTCATTTATAATAGGGCATGGTTTCGAAAAAGAAAATAATCTTTATCTTGTCAATTTTGATAAGCTGCATTCCTCTATTCCTTACTTTCAACAGGGGGATAAACTACTTCGATGAGGGATATTTCCTGGAGGCGGCCCGCAGGATTGCCGCTGGGGAGTTGCCCTACCGTGACTTTCATTTTGTATATACTCCGGCAGTAGTGTATTTTCTTGCCCTTTTTTTACGCATTGGGGGACAGTATGTAATCGTCGAAAGGATCGTATCTCTCTCTATCAGTGTTCTCGGTGTAATTTCCTTAGGACTTCTTATTCAGAAGCTCACAAAAAATGCAGTTCTTGTCTTTTTGGTGACTTTTTTTTACGCATTGTGGGGTCCTGCTCACTTAAATTTTTTGTGGCCGGTCATGGTCGTCCTACCCCTGATTTTCATCTATCTGTATTTGCTTCTTGAGTCTCACTTCTTCCTTTCAGGGGTGGTTATGGGTATCATTTTGCTGAGCAAGCATAATTTTGGAGCGACCATCATCCTTTCCTTCGTCATTTCTTTATTGTGGACCCGTTATTCGGGAAAACGGATATTCCAGGTGTTCCTAGGATTCATTGGGGTACTGGGGATTTTTCTTTTACATCTCCTATTGACTCGTTCATTTATTCCATTTTTCGTGGATATGAACACCTATACGATACAGACAATACTCATCAAACAGTCTTTTTCCGTGCCATTCCCGACGCAGTCCATCGGGAAATTCCTTCTCTATGCATTCCCGGGATTATTATCGTTAGTCGCCGCTTTGATAATGGCTGCACAGAAAAAAAAAGGTAAACTCATCTTCATTCCGATGACAATCCTGTTTTTCTATCTATTCGGCATTTTCCCCACTCCTGATTGGCCCCATCTGACGCCACTTATCAGTAGCACCGGCATTCTCCTCAGCCTTATTCCTCTCATTGTCGGGAATCGATTCCGGTTTTTTAGTTATCTCTTCCTTGTCGGTATGATTGGAATCGGGATATATAGTTTATCCGTACGAAATTATTATCGATGGGAAGCGCCGCTTATACAGCATACGAATTGCTTTTCATCAGGATCGATGAAGCACATGTGTGTCGATGGAAAGAATAAGGAGATCATTTCACTCACGCTTGATTCCCTGAAAAGGGAAGTTGGTACGGATGATTATATTTTCACTTTCTATAACAACCCCATCCACTACTTTATAGGCAATAAAAAAAACCCCACAAGCCACATCAGCTTTGATGCGGCAGTTGGGAATAGAATTGAGAATGAAGTTATTGGGGAGTTGAAGAATAAAAAAGTATATATTGTCGTGACGAGGTTTTCTCCGGGCAATAGTCAGGCAAAAAAAATCGGCAATTATATTGAAAAAAACTATTTACCCATAAAAACATCATACGAATTCACGGTTTGGAAAAAGAAGGATTAGAACTGTGGATCGGGGATGACAGGAGCTCCAGGCTGTGGAGCCGCTGGCGCTACTGGCGCTTGCGCTGGTGGTGCAACAGGAGCGGGTGGAACCTGAGCTTGTTGTTCTAGATTATTCAATAAGGATGCCATCACCGGATCAGTTGTCGCTGGTGCTTGAGGTGCTGGAGCTACTGGTTGTGCGACTTGTGGTTGAACTACTTCTGGAGTTGGTGTTGGTGCAACTGGTGCTTCAACGACCGGTGTCGGAACTGTCGGTTGTTCTACGGCTGGTGGCACAACTGGCGCTGCCGCGGCTGCAGGCTGCGCAAGCCCAAGCGTTTTATCGAACTCCGCTGCCGTAAATCCCTTAAGTACAGCTATTTGACCATCATCTTTTTCAATCTTTGTTACTGGTGTTCCTGCAAAATTACTTCCGACTGCAAGCATCTCCGTGAGGAATTCACGATTGGTTTCAAGGTTTTTTTCTTCAAATTGCAGTCCATGTGCCGATAAATATTCTTTTTCCTGTTTCGAAAACGCACAATCGGTTATGGTGTAGATGGTAATTTTCATGATATTTTCATTATTAATGAATTCCAAGAGAATGTCAAGTGATAGAATGAATGGATGAAGAAAATTTTGTTTGCAGGTTTCAGTATTGTTATTATTCTCGGAATAGGCCGCTTGATTGGCTATAATTTGGATCAAGATGTACTTCCTGATACAAAAAAAGAAGTACAAACAGTAACACCCAGTCAGACCCCGTCACTCACCAAGCATTCACGCAGTATTTTCGTACCGTATTGGACATCAAAAATGGCAGTATCGGAAAAGAAGTACGATGCCTATTATTATTTTGGGGTGCGTCCCACCAGTAAAGGGGAGCTGGAAAACGAAGTGGGGCTTCAGAACCTATCAATTGTCGATTCAATCCCTGAAAAACAGAAGAAAATGGTGCTTCGGATGCTCGACACTTCAGTTATTGAAGCGATTTTACAAGAAAAATCAACCCAGGAAACGCTCATATCCCAGCTCCGTAGTCTTTTAGCAAAAAAATCGTTCTCTGGGTTAGTTCTAGACATTGAAGTACCCTATACACTTCAAGCTCAAAAAAAGGGACAAATAACTAAATTAGTTCAACAAATATGCACAGAGATAAAATCAGACTATAAGACATGTGAAATGCTCATTTATGGGGATTTTTCCTATAGAAATCGACCCTATGATGTACGTGCTTTAGGGGAAGTGGCGGACTCCATTTTATTCATGGCGTATGACTTCCATAAAGCAGGAGGGGAGCCTGGGCCGAATTTTCCCTTTGACCGCCGAAGCCCAAAGGGCGAAGGAGGTTTCGATTATGGCTATGACTTTAAAACCATGATTAAGGATGTGTCGGAGCTCGTACCAAAAGAAAAAATCGAGATTGTTTTCGGGATGTATGGATATGATTGGACGCTCAACGAACAGGGGACGCCGCTGAAAAGCGCAACTGCCTTCTCTGTTAATAACTTAAAGCAAAAAATTGAAAGCTCAATGCTGGAAGTCAAAAGCAATACTTCGAAAGAAAAGAACATTGAATACATAGATCCTGAAGGTCTCAAACATGTTATCTGGTATGAAGATGAGGAGTCTGTTGCAATCAAAACAAAGTATCTGCAACAGCAGGGGATCGAACGGGTTTCTTTTTGGGCTCTGTCTTACTTTTAGGTTTGCCGATAAGTCCCAACTCTTTCAATTTCCACATAAAGAGAGCTCCTTTGCTGCGGGCGTTTGCATCGACGACAAATCGCAATGCCTCTTCCAATACTGGTCTGGGGAGCGTCTTGGCAAGCTTTATATAGAGGCTTTTTCTGCGTTCATCCTGGAGCTTTTCTGCCAAATGAACACCAAAGGACTGGAATTCCCGGGAGATATACTTATCTGTAGTTGGCTTGAAGTTTTTCAGGATGTCCTTGATGGTTTGCATGAGAAATTATATACTATGTGTATGAAACCAGAAAAGATTAAAGAAATGAAAACCAAGGCCGTCGAAACCGCCGTTGATCAGGTACTTGAACTTGGGGTAAAACCTGTCAAGGAAGTGATAAAGAATATCGAAGTTCGCCTCAACACTCCAGCAGACGAAGCGGTTGATGCGGTGGGTCAGTTAACTACAAAACAACAACTTATAGAGGTAGTAAAAAAATATGGAAAAGAAGCCGCATTTAATGCCCTCAAGAAAGTCGAGAACATAGGGATTGGCGCTCTTCAATTGATCCCAGTACTCGGAAGCGCCTCAACTGAATTAGTCGATGCGGCCATCCTTGAGGGTGCCACCGCCTCCCAAGCGAAAGCGCTTGCCACAGGCGCGAACGTTGTTGGAAAAGGAGAAATTGTTTATCCCTTAACCCACCTCATCGGAGAAACGGGAGCAAAAAAATTAGATAAGGTACTCAAGGCTCTCGATCCTCATCCAGATGTCGATCCGCGCATAGTGATGGCTTTCGGCGTTGCAGGAACGGTGGTCCCCGGTGTTGGGGCTGTTCCAGCAGCTTTAGAATTAACTATGCTCAATTTCAAAGACATAAAAAATGCGGCTTCGGCAACAAAGGAAGTAGGTTCAATCATCACAAAAAGCCCTGAGTTAGCATCAGCAAAATTATTCGCCGAAAACGTTATAAAGGATGTGGGAAACCGCATCCAATCATTCGGAAAGCCGCAAATGGTGAGCGCACGAGCGGCATTCGGCGTCGCCTAATTCCTATGAATAAAAAAGATGCACTCGTTTTACTGCTGAGGAACAGCTTCATGGTCACAGATCTTGAAAAAAAGAAAATCCTCCACAAAATGGATTCACTTTCAAGCGAACAGATTGACGCACTGGGCACCTTTCTTTCCCATGAACAGGTATGTCTTATGGAAAACAAGGAAAAAATACTTAAACAAACAAAACTCCTGATGAATACGTTAGAGCTGGTCTGTTAATACGACATGGCAATACAAAACGAAACTCTCAAACAATCTTCCCTTGATGAGCTGTTGGCTGAATCTGAGGTAGAACTCAAACAAAAGGAAAACGGGAACGAAAAAAATCGTTCGGAACAGGTAAGCAAAGAATCGGTCATTTCAGAAACACAGACTCAAACAGCCCTTGCGATCGAACGAGATATCCTACAAGCGGAGATGGATAGTACTCTCAAATTGGAAAATGGCTTGTGGATTGGGGCTCATATCGTGTGCTTACCATTCTTTTATGACGAATACACTATCCGTGCGCGCTTATCACCAGATCTTCAAAAAAAATACAACCAAGCAATCATCACTACGTGTGGCAGATTCAAGGTCATGGGGAAGCAAGGGATAGCCCTTGTGTCACCTATCACCAACTACATTCGTAATTACACTGATTTTACGAAAACAGAGAGACAGGAGCTAGAAGATGAATTGGTTGAACGGGTATATCAATGGTTGAACGGTGAGGTGTCTCTCGGTGCCCAGCCGCGTTCCCAATCATCCCATTCCCTGCAAGTCATCATGGAAGATATCGAAAATGCGGAACGTATATTTGAAAACAAAGTGAATGCGGGTAATTATATGGAAGGGGAAGTGATTTTGGCCGTAATCGCGGCCATAAAACACACAGACTTCCTTCCTGCAATGGTGAAATATAAACTCTTGGACGACCTCAAGACTCTCCCCCCTGAACATGTCTCCGATATAGGTACCTTCCTTCTTTGGGAAATCCGCAAAAGCAGTGCGCATCACAACAAACTTCTCTATTATATGCTTCGGATCTTCAAGAAATTAAGCGACTCCATGATTGAAAAAACCCATTAAGAACGTAAGCGTCATATTAGTGGTATAATCGAACTTAATGAAGAAAATCCGACTCGGTATCATCAACTCCAATTACGTGAAGCTTGGACCATTCACAAAAAAAGGGACAGAAATATTCAGCTATATCCTCATCCATAATCTTGCGAAAAGATATAAGAAGGAAGTTGATGTAACAGCCTTCTGTACGGGCAATTCCATTCTTCCCGTAAAAAAGGAATCGGTCGCATTCCATTCATCCACCGAAAATAAAAATATCGGGGAAAAACGGCATCATCTGTTTGAAGCTGCATTATTTTCAAAAGCGGTACAGATGCAGAATAAATTCGATATCTTTCATTTGAATGTGGGGGTGGGAGAAAACTTCATGCCATTCGCGCGTTTTATCAAAAAACCGATCGTGGTGACCATGCATGATCCAGTTGAATCCGATCGCATGCAGAAGTATTTTTCTCTTTTCAGCGATGTGAAAAACATGCACTTTGCTTCCATAAGTAATATGCAGAAGAGAAATGCACAGTTCCTCAAGGCGCGCACTATTTATCATGGAATCGATATCAAAAAGACCTTTCTGTACCATAAAGATGGTGGCAAAGCGATCATCTGGACAGGCAGAGCGGTTCCGGAAAAAGGATTGGATGAAGTGCTGACCATATCGAAAAAACTCAAGATTCCGACAAAAGTATTTCCCATAATCCGGAGTGAATATTTTGATTGGCTCTATCAGGAAGTCCTTCAGAGAAGGGAAGTGGTCAACCAAATTTCACGTGTACATATCGATTTCAATACGGTCCGAAAAAATTTGGTCAAGGAGTATCAAAGCAGTAAGGTATTCTTGTTTCCGGTCCAGTGGGAGGAACCGTTTGGTTTTACCGTCGTCGAATCAATGGCATGTGGTACTCCGGTCATTTCATACGCACGCGGTTCCATGGTGGAACTTATCAAGGATGGCGAAACAGGCTATTTGGTGAATCCATCAGATAAGGATATCCGAGGGAATTACATCACGAAAAAAACCGGATTCGAGGGAATGTGTGAAGCTGTCCAGAGACTCTACTCTCTTCCTGAGGCAGAGTATAAGGCTATGCGAATCCAATCAAGGGAAAACGTCGAAAAAAACTTCAATGTCGACACGATGGTAGATAATTATGTCAAATACTACAAAGATATATTGAGCGTGAAGCAACGTCCAGCTTAGGTACTCGCATGTTTTTTGTAGATCTGGATATACTCCGTTGTCATCTTGTTCCACGAAAACAGTGCTATGCGCTCATGTGCGATTCGTATCAAATCGCTTCTCAATAGGGGATTGGAGATGCATTTTTCGATAGCTTGAGAGATCGAGTGCGCGTCATAAGGATCGAAATAGAAAGCTCCCTCAGCACACACTTCATGAAAAATAGGCATGTCTGAGCAACAAATGGGGATGTTGCAACTTGCCGCTTCAAGAAGAGGGAGGCCGAATCCTTCATAAATAGAGGGATAAATAAATAGTTCCGCGTGTGAAAGAAGAGCTGCTTTTGATGTATTGTCTACGTACTGAATATGAACCATATCATCATGCAATCCTTGAGCCGATAGGAGGTTTTGGATTCTTGTAAGAGTTATAGCTGTTTCGGGGCGATTGAATTTAGAGATAAGGACTATTTTATGTTTTGCATGCGTTCCCTTTTTCCACAGTATAAAGCCTTCTATCATGCGGACGACATTTTTTCTGTTAGTGCCACTTCCCAAATAAATAACATATTTTTCAGGAAGAGAATATGTCTTTTTCAACTTCTCAAACACCTCAGCGTCATTTTCATTGTGAGTAAAATCATCAAATCCATTATGAATAACGGAAACGATATTTTTCGAAAGAGAGGGGAAATTTTTTAGCAAATCCTTCATGGTAAATTCGGAAATGGCGACAACATGAGAGGCTTTTGCTAGAGAAATGGAAAGGGACTTTTTATAGATTATTTTTTGAAGTTGTGTGAGCTTGTCATATGAATAGAGCGGTATGACGTCATGAACAGTCAATAATACCTTTGTTTTTAGGAAGTAGGGAACTCCGTATCCAAATGGGTTATGGAGTAAATCCAGCTTGCATGAATGGATTATCGAATGGTAAAAAAGATTTTCATAAATGAAATTGCTGAGACTTAAAAAATGAGGATTAAAATAGACTGAAACAAAGTGGACATTTTTTTTTGCAAGAAATTCTGAGAATACAGAACGGTATTTCTTTTGGCCAAAGATATAAAGCTCGAAGGAGTCATCTTTAATCAGATTACGAAGAAGATTTTTTGTGTAGGAAACGAGGCCACTCGGCTTATCTTGAACGACTCTTGCATCTATCCCAAGACGGATCATATGCTATGTGATTTTTTATAATCCAAGACAATAGTGTTGTAGAGTGTTTCGTATCCAAGCGCCATTTTCTCCGTGGAGAAATTGTCGCTTACGTGTGCTCGTGATTGTGTCCGGAGCTTTGTGTACTCATCCTTCGATGATGAGCTTATCTTTTCCACCGCATTCAGTAATGCTGGCAAAGTGCTTTCTGGTGTTATATATCCAGTTTTGGTATCGATGACCTGTTCGGGAAGGGCGCCTTTGGGAAATGCTATCACGGGCGTGCCGCACGCCATAGCTTCAAGAGGAACGAGTGGACAGGTATCTTCGTAGTTGATTGGGGTTATGAGAGCTTTTGCTTTTGACAAAAGGGAGAACCAGTTCGGTGTCGCTCGGGGAACCATGCCTAAAAATTGCAGATTCGTTACAGTTTTTGTAAGTTTACTTATCTTATCTTCAATTTCTGCTTCACCTTTTCCAACGATGACGAATTTTTTCTCAGGAAGTGCCTTTACAAGCTCAAGGAAGGTTTCAATGCCTTTGTCTTTGTGTAGCCGTCCCAAGAACAGGTAATACCCCTCGGATTCTTTTTCGAAAGGAAACATATCGACTTCAATCCCGTTGTAAATCACTGGTGGCATTTTCGAAAAAGGCATACGCGCTACCTGTCTCTTTGAGAGTCCAGAAAAATACACTTTTTTATCATAAAACGAAAAAATGGACGCCTCAGCATCATGATACTCATTGTGGCTCGTAAATAAGACAGGTGTCTTAATCAGGTCAACGAACGGCATCCCCAAATAAACGGGCTCAGTGTGAAGATGTATAAGGTCGTATTGGTTGGCATGAGAAAAAATCTCTTTCAGATAGAGCTGTTTCATGCCTAAGACTGCTTTCGTTGTCCAATCGGTATTAGAAATATTTGAGTCTATCGAAAAGGGAGGGAGATTAAGGTCAACCAATGTGACATTAGCGGGAACGGTCGATCCTTTAGCTGCATATAACGTAATCTGATGGGTGGGAGAAAGATGCTTGATGATGTTGGATACGACTGTTGAAGAAGCAGTGATTTCATTCTTGCCGCCCGGAAACGTTGAGCGATTTGAAATGAAATACGCTATTTTCATATCAGTTTTTTATACAACTTTATGAACTGTTCAACCAACTTATCCCATGAATAGTGCTCTTTTACGGTAAATGCCGCATTTTCGGATGCTTTGGCGACAAGCTTTTTATCCTTGAGTAGGCGCAGGATAAGTTCTGCTGTTTGTTTCCTGTCATGGATATTCACCGTGAAACCATTCAGCCCATCGATAATTACCTCTTTGCTTCCTGCGATATTGGAAACGATTGGGGCTGTGCCACAAGCCATTGCTTCAAGTGTGGTAAGGCCGAAAGGTTCATATCTACTCGCCAAGACAAATAAATCGGTATTGCGATAGTAGGCGGGAACCATGTTATCATGTCCCACTTGACCAATAAATGTTACTCTGTCCTGGAGATGATGGCTTTTGATTTTCACATTGAGTTCATCTGTCGCCGTTTTCTCTTCTTGTGAAAGGATACCCCCTGGCTGTCCTCCACTTATGTACCAATGGAAATCAATCTTATTCTTGAGCAATGAAAGGGCATCAAGTAGGCGATCCAGTCCTTTTGCAGGTACGATTCGGCACATGCTTAATATACTGTTTTTCTTTAGCTTCACCTGCTTGTCGAATAGGGTTTTCTGGGTATTGAATACACGAGTATCCACACCAGGGAAAATGACATGAAGCTTCTCAAAGTCGACCATATAATGTTGCAATATTTGGATTCTGCTTGTTTCGCATATGACCACAGTCGCTTGGGCTCGTGACATTATTTTTTGTTCAAGGGCGATACGTACGTGATACCGATAATACGGCTTCAATTTTTGCACAGGCGCCTCTTCTATGGCCATATCCAATTTCTTTGAGATACCGAGGGTGTGCGGGGTAAACACGTGAGGGATGTTAAGCATTTTTTGGAGCAAGATGCCTCCATATCCTCCGTCCCAGTAATGAGAGTGGATAAGGTCATATTTTTTCTTCGTTTTTTCTATATAGAGCATGAAATTCTCCATCATTTCGGGCATAAGTTCATACATCCGTTCTTTCGCAACAAATGTGTTGCTGCCAGCGGAAATACGTATGATCTTTACATTAGGGAATACTTGTTCTTCCATGGGAAGATCATCAAATTGACGAGTGATAATGTCTACCTTGATATTCTTTCTTCCCAGAGCCTCAGCGAGTTGGAGAATATAGATTGTCTGGCCTCCGGTATCAGTTTTGCCCAGGGGAGGGGGG
This sequence comes from uncultured Gammaproteobacteria bacterium, assembly GCA_964553365.1. GTDB lineage: Bacteria > Patescibacteriota > Microgenomatia > UBA1406 > GWC2-37-13 > JAKBEU01. The sequence continues at coordinate 10,591 of CAZKKK010000004.1, read as the reverse complement.
TTTGTCACATAGCCCTGTGGGTTCAGAAAACATATGCGGCTAATCCTTTTTGACGCGGTTGCGGTTAATAGTTCCGGTTTTTTAGCAAACATACTTGAATTATATAAGAAATAAAGATAGATGCAAACAGGCAATGCAATTAAATAATGATGGCAGAAAAGCGTCTCATGAGGAAGGTATTATTTCGTGATGGAGATTATGGCCCTATAGGCATCTTTTTTTTCGACTTTCCCATGCATATTGAATATATTTCCTGCAGTGTCCATGATGATTGTTAGGAAGGCCGCTACGCTTTCTTTCGTAGTTCCCGAAATATTCAAAAGGGCATTTATGGAGTTCTGAAAGAAATAGTATTGCTTCATGATTGAACGTGGGGTTCCATAGCTTAATTCGAATGCTACCTTATGATCCTTGAAATATTGTTCAAAATCAGATATTTTTGGCAGTTCATAACGTCTATGTTCAAAAATGGAAGGTTTCGGTTGGATGTTTTTTCTTTCCATATCTGCCAGAATATCCTCTTCCATTTTGACATTCTCAGCACAAAAAAAAGGAACAACTATTATCACCTTCTGTTTAGCGACCCTGATAATTTCGGAAAGGACTTGTTTTCGCTCACTCCTAGGTATATGTTCGAATACGTCAATTGAGGTGACAATATCGTATGAAGAGTCCGCAAAGGGAATATGAAGACCATCATAGTACATGTCTGGCTTTCTGTCATTGTGGTCGTAGTCTGCCTCGACATTGATTGTGAAAATATGGGGTTTTTTAGCTGTTTTGTCTAAGATATGTGCGACTCCCCAAACCTCTTTTGGTGCCCCAACATGTCGAATCCATTTGCCGTCTACTTTTTTGAAGCTTAGACCTCCCACGTCAAGGACAGAGGTGATATTTGGATGAAAATACGGCCGCGCAAGCGCATGCCTATGATTGGGGGGATCCTTAATAAGTGACGGGACTTTCATAAGGCTGAATTATATCAAACTATATCAAAAAAGTCATCCTTTCTTTGTTTTTTTCATGTGTTCGAGTATGAGGCTGCGGATGAAGGTAGATTTTGTGATCCCACTTTTTTTTGCCGCACCTTCAAGATAGGTGAGGAGAGAAGGGCTTATAAAGAAATTGAATCTTTTATCTGCGATATGTTTAGCCTCTTCAATGCACGATTCAATGACCTCTTGGGCGGTTTCGACTGTGTATTCCTTGAGCATGATTTTTTCATTATCCGTCCCCGCAAAAAAGTGAGGCATATGTCCCTTTAGGTACAGTACGATGGTAGGTTTATTGTATTCTAGTGATCTTTCGACTTGAAATCCGATGCCAAGACTGGGACTTGAACACTCAAATATGTTAATATCACTACTCTTGATAATCTCAATCGTCCTATTGAAGTATTCATTTTGAGCCCTAAGTCCACCCTCCTCTAGATTGTTATAGAATTTCTTTATCTCCTCTTTCTCATACGAAGCTGAAGTTAAAGTACTTTTGATCGATTTAAGTGCTTTTTCGACTGCGGTATACTCTTTTGCATAAAAAGAATAACCTCTGACTGATGCCGCAAAATATATTTTCATACTTGATTATATCAAATAAATTTGTCAACTGGTTATATTTTTAGATTGCAGGAACGGCACAAACCTTTCCTCTATCTTTTTGAACAGTTCTGGCAGCAAAGCTTCTTCTTGTTCAATAAAATTCTGCAACACATATTCTTCGCCATTCATCCTGTTCTCGGTGGGGCGATTATCTACGCCGATTCTTACCCGCAAAAAATCCATTGCTCTCAGCTTATCTTGGATATCGGTAAGGCCATTATGTTGTTTTGGTCCTTGCATCTGTATCTTGAATTTCCCTAAGGGAATATCAAGGTCGTCATGGACGACAATCAAATGGTCGGTGGTCAGTGGTTGGTGGTCGGAGCCAAATCGTTCCAGGAGTTTTTTGATGGCTTCACCGGATTTATTCATGTACGTAAGTGGTTTGGCAAGAACCATCTCTGCATTGACTTCACATATTTCAGAGAGAAGATACTTGTCTTTTTTGAACTGTGCAGTGCTTCCATTCTGATGGAGCAAGAAATCAACAAACATGAATCCAACGTTGTGGCGATTGTGTACGTATTTCTCCCCCGGATTGCCCAGACCCACTATAAGTTTAAGAGATTGCATATAGTTGATTTTACTCTATTTTTTTGTTTATACTGAATTATATGTCAAAGTATGTTCCTGATGTCATCTCTCATCGCTGGGTCATCATAGCATCTCAACGTCTTGCACGTCCCGAGGAAACCGGCAAACCAAAAGCTAAAGGCTCAAGATTGAAATCTAAGAAGTGCCCATTTTGCGAAGGTAATGAATCACTTACCCCCACCGAAACATTCCGCGTAGGGAAAGGGGCGATAAATAAGCCCGGTTGGAAGGTACGCAGCATTACCAATAAATATCCTATCACTGACTACCATGAAGTCATCGTCCACTCTCCAAGCCATCTTAAAAATATTGAAGCCTTGCCCGTGGATCAGATAGCACTGATATTACACACCTATAAAGAGCGCTTTAACTATTATCGAAAGATGGGACAAGTACTTATCTTCTGTAATAGTGGAGAGCATGCTGGAGCCTCAATGGATCATCCTCATGCCCAGCTTGTGGTCATTCCTTCACAGATCAACCTTGATACGCTTGCAAAAGAGCCGCTCAACAATGTTGTACAGGATACGAAGTATTTCACAACCTATTGCCCCGATTTCTCACAGTGGCCATACGAAGTGTGGATTGCGCCCAAAGAAGGGAAGGCTCGCTTTGGCGATTTGAGCGATGACCAGTTGGAAGAGATGGCGCTCCTCATGTCGCAGACGATGCAGCAACTTAAGAAGATATTCAAAAGCCATCCTTTGAGTGATATGAATTTTGCATATAATTACTATATATATCCTGGACATGAATGGTATCTCCGTATAATCCCTCGCTTTGTGCATCGAGCAGGCTTTGAGCTTGGCACGGGTTTGAATGTGAACATCGTAGATCCTGCCGATGCTTCCTTGGAGCTTCGAGGCATCGAAAGCAAGATAGTAGGGATTCTTAACAAGCTAAAAGCTAAAAGCTAAAAGATCAAAGTTGGACCTTCGTGATAGGTTCTTCGGTTTCAGAGAAGATTATCTTGTAGAAAACATCCCTTTCCTTATTGAACTGTCCTCTGATCGTGAGCGAATGGTTTGTTAGGGGAGTGGCAGATATGGCCGAGCGGAATGTTTCCTTCTGATTTTTGTCATAAAAGACTATCGATGATGTCTGTGGAGATTTCGTGATGAAACTCACCATAAGGAAGCTTCCATTACTCGATAAACTGAGATATGTCTTTCCCACGACACTCGATGCACGGGTATTGCTCGAAAAGCTCCCCGTATTCAAAAGAACTGCAAGTGATAGTACGGCAAATGTGGCCAGCATAAAGAGCGATTTTGGGGCCGGTAGGAGTTTAAACCCCCCCGAAGCGAGCGGTTTTGCTGGCTTAATCCCTTTGTATTTCAATAAATCATCTGGAAAAGCAAAGATTCCCTCACATGAGGGACACTCAAGAAGAAGGGTATTTTTGGGAAGGGCCAAATCGACTTTTTCAAGCAAAACGCTCTTATCCTTGGGACATATTTTTTGACTTCCTAATATATATTGGCCCTGAGCTTCATCGGTGAGTATCCGAGCCGAGTTCTGGGTGATCTTATTGATCCCATTTTTATCGAAGAAACTACTCCCACATGTTGCGCAGTGAAGCACGATTTCGTTATCGACGTTTCGTACGTTCATCTGTTGACCACAATTAGGGCAGAGCATATGGTATTACGATAGCAGATGGAAATTCAAATTACAAATGTCAAATTAAAGAAGGAGTAGATTTCTGATTTATGCGGTTTTTTTTGGGGATATAGCATGTGCCAGCTTTCCAATTCCGTGGATGGTAGCCATGATAGCTCCGCTCCCTAAACCCCACACAAATATTCCAGCAGCCAGTTGTGGGGAAAACACTGCTGAGACAATCGCAAGACCAGACGCCACTACAGCTCCCCAAAACGCTCCTTTTCCGAACTCGCCCGTTACGGTCTTTTCTGCTGCCATAGGGAGAAATTATATCAAAAAAATCCTGTTCGTACAATCTAAAGCACAATACCCCATTTTTGACAGCTCAGCACCGTGTACGGATACTGCAACGGACGAAACAAATAGCGACCAAATACCCCTTGCAAATGGGAAATCAAACATGGTACGATGAATGATATTATGGATTCAGTAAAAGCATTACGGGAGCAATTATACGTTCAGCTCACTGATACGCTGCTTCGTGGTGTAATAGATGATGCGTTCACTCCCGAGCAGTCGCGTGAAATATCAAGGTTCATCCTTGGGAAGCTGGATAGGGCCAAGACAAAAGATGAATTGCTTATGTTTTTACATAATCTTTCCACGAAGTGGGTGCAATACAATCCTTTTTATGTAAAGCTTAAGTACGAGAATCGGAAATCGGAAGATGAGGAAAAAATGTCAGAAATAAAAAGTAAACTTAATCAATTTATACAACTATCCCATGGCGGCACCAGGAGTATCTGAAGCTAAACCAATACCAGTACAACGAGAGCATTTAGTTGCGGGGGCGGGTATAGAACAAAAAACAACAGCCGCCCAAAAGCTGGCAAAAACTGAAGCGGCAAGCTTCATCGTTGCCGTCAATGAGAAAGGCGGATCTGCTGAGAAGGCAAGAAGAGCCTTGAAGGCTGTAGATAGCAAGGATAGGCAGGCCCATTATGATGGAGGAGACCCAAAAGATGTACTTGATACAATCAAGGACAAAAGAGTAAGGGATGAAGCCGCATTGCAAATAGGTCGTGTCCGCACGCAAATGGCTGCCATCGATGTATTGAAGGTAAGTACTCCCGCTGAAAGAGATGCCCGATTTGCGGCTCTCAAAAAAGAAGGAAGACTTCCAAAGGATGTGAAAAATGTATCCGATTTGATTGCTAAAGCCTCGCAGTATATTGTTTCAGACAAATACTTTGCCGAATTCTTCAAAGATTATCAATTTGATGACACTACTCCATTAGCCGTTGCGCAAGCACTTTTTCTGGAAGGATCCAATGCTGACTTGGTTCAAGCCTCTCTCAGTGAACGGGTAGGACTTATCCAACAAAGAATTTCAGAACTTCCTGTTGTGCCATTGTCGCAAAAAGATCAGCTGGATGCAGCTCAGAGAACGGCCGCGGCAATAAAAAAGGGAGCAGAAGATGAAATAAAGAAACAGACGAAGGATATCATAACCAATGCAGGCGGAGATGCTACGAAAGTCGATGCTGCAGTGGAGAGTCGTATCATTGCCGCAGCAGAGACCGAGGACAAGGTTGTGCGGGTCCGAAAGCTTGCGGATGTACTTGCAGAATCTTCTGATATATCACCAGATATGCTTCGTGGCATCCACACTTATGAGGATAATTTAAGTGAGCTTGCTCGCTTGAGACAACAGGGAAGCACGAATACAACGAGAATAATCGCTGAACTAGAAAGAGATACCCTTGATGCACAAACCAATCCAGGGAGCGTTGCATTCCTTGCTGCGGTTTCAAAATACCACACCATTGAGTCTCAGGTTCAGACAGGAGAGATGCAGAGTTTAAGCGAGCTTTACAGAGAGAATAAAAGTCTTGAGATGAAAAAGAGATTGGAAATACTTGGATCTGGTGCAGTCGCCACGGGAACTACCCAAGAGGAAACAAAGCGAGCCCTCGCTGAACAGGATCTTCTTGCGGATTTGGAAACGATGTCTTCTGGAGCCCTAAGTGAAGCCATAGATACAAGGACAAGAGAACTCAGTGCTGGTGCGATGATAGAGGCAGATCGAGCACTCGCAGAAAGCCATGAGAAGGGAGATCAAGCTCAAGTGGACATCCTCACCGTGTACAAAACAAGGATGACCCATGGTGCAGAGACATTTGTCGAAGATGTTCTTAAAGATCCAAAAGATCCAAAAGATCCAAAGAAGGGAAGAATTGAGGTTGTTCACATCGATAAGATCGAGGAGGCTATGGCAGTGATTTCTAGAAATGATACAAAGTTCGGTGCAGATGGCACTCGTTTTATGATGGCATACAAGGCGGGATTTTTTGACAGTAATAAAACAGCAGCAGCAGATGTATTATCTGGAAAAACGAGTGCAGCAGAGGCGCTGGGAAAATTAAGTGCCGATGCAAGAAAACAACTCGATGCATTCTGCACGCCAGAACAGGTGAAAGGATTCACCGGACACTTATTTGCGGAGTTTGCGCGTGTTCAACAGTTCATCGATGCGAGTGGCGCCATAGGAAAGGGAGAAGGCGGCCTCAGCAAATGGCTTGGAGAAAAGTCACGCCTTATGAAAGGATATAATGTAAAAATAGACGGCGATCCAGGAAAATTGAAAATAATGAAGAATTATTGGGGTAAGATTTTGGAGACTCATGCTACTGAAGTCCAGACTGCAATTGATGAAAACGAAAATGCACAAGATATGATGCGAACTTTAGAGAGAAAAGGATGGGTCGGTGCAGATGGTAAAACAAAGAATCTCCTTTATTTATTGATGATGATGCTTGGAATGGTAGCACTTCCCGTTACCGCCGCAGTGGCTCTTCCTGGAGTAGCAATCGGAGGCGTTGGAATGGCTGGGCTTTCAGCAGTTGGGGGATTGGCAGGAGCTAAGGGAGCGGGTAGAGTTGCACAAAGAATTTCATAATTATGAGATTATTAACCCCACAGGATAAAAAACAAATTTACCATTACCTAGCTGAGGCATATATGAATTTATTGAAAAAGGGAAAGTTAGGTAAGTTTGAACGAAAAGTCATCTCAAAACGGATATTGGAAGGTATGAAAAAAGCGGAAACGTTCAATGACATCATCGTCCTCGTTGAAGGTATCGCAAAGAATTATGAATTTTTTGATTCAGCCGCAGTACAGATAAAAGCGAAACTTTCTTCGTTTCATGAGCAGAAGGTGATAGATAATTTAGAACAATATATTAATAGTTTTCCTAAACATGCATGACAGCAGCATCCAACTCAGAACCTATAGCACCTTCAGAAGCCAAGATAAAAATGGAACACATGGCTGCGGCGGTTGTGGGGAAAAATAGAGCATCGCGCCAAGCAGATGTCGTTCGATTGCAAGGGATATGGGATAAGCAAGGTGAGGCAGAACTTTTTGCAACTGAAGCAGAAGAAAATATTGATGACAAACAGCCAAATTTCGATGAATCACGACTTGTGTTGACCAGCTTTATAAACAACCCAAACGCAAACACTCAAAGGAAAGGAAGAGAGTTGACAACCAAATTAAATCATCTTCAGGAAATTGCGGAAAAACGTGATCCGGGAACCGTAGAGCCAAACGCACTGCCAGATGCCCATATACAATTGATGGGAAGGGCCATTGCTGAAATTCCTGCTGTAGTCGCAGCATTCGCAAAAGAGTCTGGGCTCACCATTACAGCAATTAAACAATCTTTGGAACAGGGGACAATCCCACAAAATAGCAGCATCGGGAGACTTCTTGGTGCCATGGCAAAAAATGAACGATTTTTGTCCATCCTCAATAAGGATATCGGTTCGATTGAATACACCGAGGAGTTAGTGGGACTTGAGGCTGATATTACGTCTCGGGAACAACAAATCACTTCACAACAAAACGCAATTAACGGCGACAGAAACATATATACAAATGTCAATCACACCGGAGCATACGATCTTATCTTCGCGATGCAAAACAATCCCAACAATGCAGCGGCATTCGTTGGTTTGCAGAGATCGGTGAATGAATTTAACAGACTTCAGACAACATTTAGCAACCAGGTATTACAGAATAATCAATTAAGCAGACCAGAGTTAAAAGCGGTCGATGTTCCACAATATCAACAAGATATCGATAGGGTAATAGCAATGAAAGGCAATATGGGTGGTCAGCCGGGTCTTTCACGGGCTGCATTATTAGCCAATCCAAATGCATTACGTACGATTACCGTAACAATGGCCAATCCGAATGCAGGCCGAAATAATGCTCCTGCGACTATAGAGGATCCAGTTGCGACAAATACACTAAAAAATGAGCTTATCTCAATGATAAATGCATATGACGATGCGCAAAAGATTTCAAGCATCTACAATGCAAACCCCAATTTTGATCGGGACTACGGGAACTATTCGTTATTCGCAGAATATAACAAACAGAACGGAAAACGAGAGGAGCTGGACAAAAGACAGGCAGATCTTGACAAAGAAACAGCTGAGATGAGAAAGTTGAGAGTAAGACGTGATAAACAACTGAATGCATTTGGTCAAAAAGTAAACCGAGTTTTGAATAAGTCAGTCAAGGACTTTTATAATAAGACACTTCTTGGGCAAGCACAAAAGGTAGCAGAATACGAGGCGCAACAGAAAATCGATGATGAAAAGGAAACGAAGGATTTGAAGGAAAAAAGAGGAAACATCTCGGAGAGCCTGATGAAAAAATATCTCCTGCGTACTTATCTGAAATATTCAGGAACCGATGTTACCGGCTGGCAGGATGATGATCTCAAGAAGTTCGTAAAAAGCGATATCCTGAGCACTACTCCGGGAAAGATGGGAAAAGAGTTAATTAGGCGTATATACAGTATGCGTAGCAGTATGCCCCCGGAGCATAAAAAAGAAATTGATGCAATGTTCAAGGAAATGGGCGTTACAGCAGGGCCACCACCAGTGACTGCACGAGAAGTAATCGAGAGCCTCGATCTTGAGAAATGTGAATCTATGGCAGCTGAGTTTGCACCAAATGTGATGGGATATGCCCAAACACGCGGATATTACTTCGATCGTTTAAAAATGAAACAACCTCAGATGGATTATCTCCTTCGTACATATGGCGACGACTTCTTCGCGAAGGTTATCCAAGCCAAGGGCGAATATGCGGGCGAAATAAACAAGATGTACAACAAAGATGGGGAGTTCAATGACTTTATGGATAATGGAGTGTTGAGTACGAGAAAAATAAAGGAAGTCCTTGCTGGAAAAGATTGGACAGGAGGAGTGAAAAGATTATGGAAGCTAGCTGGTATATTGGGAACCGTTTGGTTCTTAGGGGGCGGTTTGGCATCTGTTTCGGCAGTACCTGGAGCGGCTGCAGCACCATTTAAATTTGACTTAGTCAGAGGACTTACCAATGTTGGAGAAAGAATTAGCAGTGTAGGGACTGCTGGATTGGAAGTTGCCGCCTTGGGAAGTAGAGCATCAGGAAAAGCGATTTCAGGGGTAACTCAAGTGGTGGCCAACGTCGCTCATGGCGCTATTAATCCGTAACGAATATGGATATATATAATGAAACCATGGGAGCAGCTCCCGACCAAAAACAAGATCCATTTGCTGCAGCGTTGCAAGAACAAGCCGCTCAGGCGCCTCAAACTGAACAACCCACTCAACTTTCTGCAGAAGAAGCTGCAAAGCGCCAAGCACAAATAGATAATTTGAGAAAAATGTTTCAACAGAAAGTGCAGGAAGAAGTGCCAACAGCACAACATTCACCTGAAGAGGAGGTTCCTATCAGATTGGATGAAATGCCCGTTCTTAGTCCAGCACAAGTGCCCATTAAGGGAAGTGGAATCGACGGTATTAAAAACTTCTTTGCTCAATTACAGTTAGGGAAAGTGGGAGAAGTGGTGAAAAAAGTAGTACAAGCGCCTGGAAAAATAGTCAAAGCAATTGGTCAAGGTATAATGGGCTTCTGGACAGCCGGAGATTCTAGACCTCTTCCTGGACCTCCCCTAAAAGCTTAAGCACAACAGTTTTTTTGTAGCGACGATCTCCACGTGAATTTATTCTTATTGCGGGAAGCTTTCCTTTTTTGCCCCATCGTTTTATGGTGAGAGAAGAAACGCGAAGAAGGGAAGCGACTTCCCGAATGGTAATCAAATCAGGGAGGTCCGCAAGTGATACCTTTGGAAGTGCTTTGGTTTTGTATGACATGGAACGCATTATAATGATTGTGTTTGACGTTGTCAAGGCGGTTGAAAATAAGGATATGTAAATGTAAAAATAAAGATATTGAAAAAATATTATAAATTGATTTGAATTTGTATTTTATTTCTATTACACTGTGTATTAGTTTCCATAAACCATATACATGAAAAATAGACGAGGAGTAGCGATAACGGCAATTCTCACCATCGGAGCCCTCGTCGTCCTTGGGGTTACAGCAATCACTTCTTCGTTGAATCTTGGAAAAAAACAATCTACGAGTTCACGAGCCTCATGTGCGGGCTGTCTAGTTGGTGAAAAATGCTGGGGATATGGAGAAAAAGATGCAGCCGGAAACATGTGCTGTAGTCCAAAAACAAATCCGAGAGACACTAGCTGTACGTGGAACTGGGGGACGTGGGATACATTGAAAAAAGATTGTAGTGGTTGTCCAGGTGGTGGCGGTACTACGTGTGTTAAGGTAGATGATGAGTGTGCTAATACTTCAGAATGTTGTCCCAACCAAGACCTTACCTGTAAAGATTCAGGAGATGGAATAAAGGCATGTTTAAAAAATTCAGGTGG
>CAZKKK010000003.1:0-31325 GCA_964553365.1 uncultured Gammaproteobacteria bacterium | reverse complement strand
CTGTCTTGAACGTGTCGACTGTTTTGAACTCGTGATTGAAAGAGACTGTGGAAAAGGGAAGAGGTTTTCGTTTTAATTGTTCCTTGACCTGTTCCAAATGAGTTTCATAGATATGGACATCTCCAAATGTATGCACGAACTCCCCTGGTTCATATCCGGTGACTTTCGCAAGAATCAAAGTGAGCAATGCGTATGATGCGATATTGAACGGCACTCCCAAAAACACATCGGCACTTCGCTGATAGAGCTGAAGGGATAATTTCCCATCGATGATGTTCACCTGATACATGTTGTGGCAAATGGGGAAACGGGATGCATCTTTCTTTGCCGCCATCGTGTATAAATATTCCGGATTCCATGAATTGACGATGAGGTTATGCGCTGCCGGATCATCCTGTATCTCCTGAATGACCCATTCCACTTGATCAATGGTTCGGCTTGTCCTGGTAGGCCATCGTCTCCACATCTCTCCATAGATCTTCGGCAGATTCCCCCACTTCTTCGCAAACTTAGCATCCGTCCCGATTTTTCCGATGAACTCCTCTTTTGTCATAGACTTTGAGACCTTCAGACTTTGAGACTTTTGATTTTTTTCAATATATATCTTGTAAGGATAATCATCCCAAATATGCACATTATTTTTCACGAGATAATCGATATTCGACTGCCCTGAAAGAAACCAATAGAGTTCATGAAGCACCCCTTTCCAGTAGACTTTTTTAGTGGTGAGAAGAGGAAATCCTTGGGCAAGATCGAAGCGTATCTGTCTGCCGAATACACTATATGAGGCATCCCTGGTTCCCCTATCCACTTTCCGCACCCCATTATCGAGAATGTCCTGAAGAAGATTGAGATATTGAAATTCCGGATGTGTTTTCATAATAGACAGGTCTCTATGAACTTCTAATCTTAAATTTGCTTCTCTCGCTTAGTTGTCGTCACTCTTCCTCCTTGCCACTGTCCTTTATACTCAGCTCCCCCGCCGTCCACCATCTCGAACTGGGCATGGACGAATCGTGCTCCCAGCTCCATAGTTACGGTAATCGGCCCTTCGTTTTTCAATCCAAATGTCAGCTTTCCGCAATATCCTGGCGCCCCATTCCCCGTTCGGAGGAATAATCCGCTTCTGAACGTGGTTGTTCTTGGCTTGAAGTTTACTGTTATGTCCAGTGGAAGGTTGACTTTTTCGATTGTGCTCACGAGATAGAAATCTCCCGGCTTAATTTCGATAGTCCGCACTTCGCCTTCCTTGTATTCGACTACTTTTTCTACTTTTGGCGTCTCACGATGTGTGATGCCGAGGAACGCACTCCCTGAAATCCTGTAAACCTCCCCTAATCTCAGATCAAATCCAGCCCCTTCCGGAGTCTTGAGGTCTCGCTCTCCCAATCCTTCGACTAATTTTTTTTCCTTCACGAGCTTAAGCAGTAATGCCGGTCCTAATTTCATATATGTGTCTTGAATTACTAATGGGACTCATCCAATTCCATCGCCTTGAAATGTCCATTTTCGTCAAACTCTATCTGGATTATCTGGAATCCAACGCCCAGAGCGACTACCTGCTCCATCGCAATATTGAAGGCGGTTTCTCGCAAAGCTTCATACAGATATTCGGCATCGATAGGGACCACTGAGGTGATCATTTCTTTTTTGTGTAAATCCTCAGCTATTTGGTGAAATCGCACAGCTGCAGCGTTTTCGTGGATGATAAAAGGTCGTATCTTAACCATTCCCCGTTCCGATGTGAATGAAGCCAATTCCGGCAAGGTGAATGGGCCCTTGATCCGAAGGATTATGTTGTGGTCTTTCTTGAGTGGCTCAAAAACTGCCGCTCCCACTTTTTCATCAATGGTGAGTCCATAATCAAGGCCACATCGATAAATAATCCCCTTTTCCTCAGGAGTCAAATCTCCCTCTCTGACAATGTTTTTTTCCTTGCACTCTTCAATATAACTATTGTATTCGTCCGACCTGAGGTGAATGGGTTTAGTATTGTTCATATTAGATTACAAAATGGGCAATATATTTTGGCATCCTGTTTTCATCAACTAAAGTGTTCAATATTACGATATTCCCATGCAATATCATCTGTCGGAAATACTTATCCTTCATCATGATCCTCAGGCGATCGAACAACTCATAAAGGCCGTCTATGAATAAATAGGCATCCCGCAGTTCCATGACCAATTTTTTATGTTTTGTGAAATCGATTATCCGCTCTTCAAAATCGGATTTCGTCCAATTCAAGACGGTGTGATTATCCCAATCAATCGATCCAAGCGCAGTGCTGATATTCAATGAGGAAAGTGCTGTCCAGCTTTCTTCATTGATTTCTTTCAGGATGGCCTTGTTGGATATGAGGACAGGTGCACTTAAGAATTCATCTTCCGTAAGCTTGCTGTTTTTTACCAAGTCCTTGATTTTTTTGCTTCTACGTGAGTTGCGTACCAAATCAATGGTAAGTTTCGTATTGGTGAGCAGAGCATTCAGGTCTCGTGAAAAAACCGCAAATGCATCGATATCGGAAAATGGAGCATATCCGCCATCCGTTATGACAGACATTTCTTCCTGATGCGAGTTGAATGGCCAGAGGTCATTTGTCCCCGCGATGGAATAGCGGGTGACTATGTTCTTTAACAGGAACTTCGCTTTCTGTTTAAGGGTCGCTTCCGATATGGTGTGGGTAAAAATACCGTCAAGTGAGCCTATCACCCATCCGCTCCGGCTATAGGCATATCTCAACTTTTCAAGAATGGTAAGGAAAAGTTCTCCCTTGCCCTCTGCATAAAGAGATACGGTCGCTTGCCAATTAGAAAGAAGCGAATCGGCAAATTTGTTCCGGAAGTCAGAAGACCCAGTCTTCATCTTTTTCGCCAGCAAAGCTTGTGTTTTCTTATCCTTGATAAGACTCATCGTATTCACGACGAGGCCTTTTTTATCAAGCTCATCGACGATTTCTGCAGTATATCCATTTTTTGCGACTTCCGCCTCTTCCAGATGAAGCTCCAACCCCGCGACTACTGAGCCTGAGTGGGGATCAAATGAAAAGAAAGTGGGGATAATTTCTGCAATATCCTCACCCTGGGATTTCATCTCTCTACGCAGTTGGAGTATTCCCCTTGCGGTCATGAGTTTGCTTAATATATCGGCTCGCAATCCCCCGTCCAGTTGGTATCCCCCTTCTGTTGCATGGATCTGGCCACGTGCCGCACATCCAAAATGGGAATCAAGACCGTAATAAATGGTATCCCCCGCTTTTTCACGCAATAGCTTTATTATTCGTTGTACTACATAAGAAGAATGATCGATGAATACTGTCCCTGGCCGTTCTCCTTCCATGAAACCCGTTACCGCTCCAGCTGGAGCTCTCAGCACTCCTCCTACATGGGGAGGTTTTGAAAACATGATGAGTGGCATGTTTCGTCCATCGACACAGGTGACAAAAAAATCATGATTCTTCTCTCCGATGAAGTGCCATGCTAAGGCTTGAGATTCCTTGACTTTTGGACTGTCAAGCTCACCTGCACGCATTGTCCGGCTTCTGTAATATAAAGCCGAGAACTCCTCAATCCATTCAAAGTCCTTCTGTACGACGTTACGTGACTTTGTCTCGTTGTAATGAGCCATACACTTAACCATTTGAGCAGAAATAAACGCGTGAAGTTGGTGATTCAGTGGTGTGTTTGTACTCATATTCCTACTAGTATACAATATACCCATGCGTGCACCAGTATATATTTATGACCCTACAATCACGGATTCAGCCAGTAAAGTGCGCGGTATTGGTCGCTATCTGCAGATTCTCAAGGAAAATTCCCCCGCTGAATGGGTTTTCACGAATAAATTAGATGGAATTCCTGCCCATGCAGTCTTGATCCAACCCTTTTATACGTTCTACCAGCCACCCCTAATCACAAAGCAGATTACGGACCGTCAAATCGCGGTAATCCATGATGTTATTCCGCTCAAGTACCCTAAACACTACCCTATCGGCATGAGGGCTTTTTTCTATTCCTTGCTCCAAAAATACAACCTTCGATTATTCGATGAAATAATCACCGATTCAGAAACAAGCAAGAAGGATATTTCAACCTACTTGAAAGTCAAGCCTGAAAAGATATCTGTTCTCTATCCTACACTTGCACATTGTTTTTGGGAGAATCCAGTCATTAAGACCCAATCATCTGACTATTGTCTTTATGTGGGAGATGGCACATGGAACAAAAACTTGTCAACTTTGGCGAAAGCAATAAAACAAACAAACATAACTTGTGTGTTTGTCGGAAAGATATTCGCCGACAAAAATCCAGATAATTATATGCATCCATGGCAGGAGGATCTGAGGGTTTTCTTTACTGAAACAAAAAATGATAAAAGATTCATTTTTAAAGGATTTGTAAGTGATGCAGAGCTGTTACAATTATATATACAAGCTAAGCTGAATATACTGTTGTCGCACGATGAAGGATTTGGTTTTTCTTACGTGGAAGCAGGCTCCCAAGGATGTCCTTCCCTTCTTGCAGACAAACCCATTTTCCATGAAATCGCGGGGACGAATGCACAGTTTGTAGATGGGGAAAACCCTGATTTGATTGCAAAAGCACTTTCAGCCTTGATGAATGATGTCGATAAGCTAGGAATTCTTTCATCTGGGGCTTTGGAGCAGGCAAAGAAATATAATGTAGAAACCTTCAAAGAACAACTTGTGAAAGTTGTATATCCCTACTAAGGATTTAAAGGTCAAAAAGCTTTTTTGCGTTCCTTGTCGTCGCCTCCGCCAGCACTTCAACCGATACCCCCTTCAAGTCTGCTATATAGTGTGCGATAAGAGGTATGTTTGTGGGTGTGTTCGGATAGAGTTTTTTGGTTCGTAAAGGCTCGGGAAGTAAATAGGGTGAGTCTGTCTCTAAAACAAGCAGATCAAGAGGAATCGCCTTGGCAAATGTGGCCTTGTCCCCTCCATAAGTCACGTCCCCATCGACTCCTATATATATATTATGTTCCTGCGCATAGGCAAGAAGCTCTTCATCCGGCTCACAACAATGAAATACTGTTCGAAATCGCATCTCGTCCCTCCACACCCCATTCAAAATAGCAAGAAGCTCCTTTTTTGTCTCGCGGTTATGGATGATGAGGGATTTTTTATATTGCATAGCAAGCTGAATCTGGGCAACAAAATACTTTTCTTGTGCCTCCATAAATTCATCGCTTATTGTATAATCTTCGTACTTTGTCTCTTCATATGCGTGTCTATCTAATCCTATCTCCCCCACTGCAACGACTTTTGGATGAATAATAAGCTTTTCGAGCTCCTTCATATCGGTTTCTAATTGATTACCTGAAGTCCCCATCGGTAATTTTTCCATCGTATGATGCGGATGGATTCCCACTGCCGCATAGACACTACTAATCTGAGAGGCTATTTCCACTGCTTTTTGGGAAAGGGTAATGTCTGTTCCGGGAACAATAAATGCAGCGATGCCTTTATCCTGGGCCTCTTTCAACACCTCATCGCGTGTTTTGTTGAATCGCTTGAAATTGAGGTGACAGTGAGTATCAATATAGCTTGTTTTCATAGAATGTATTTGATTATAATAAGAATGTCATGAAAAAAGCTTGGATCATTACACTCTCAGTTATTATTTTCCTATTTGCAGTTCAGCAGAATACCCTTTCTCAAACAATAAACGTCTCCAACCATTCTCTTTATTGGTGCATCAATAACAATGCGTGTGCGAGTGGAACAACCTGCTATAAGCCCCCCACTCCCACATGTTATTCTCGGTTTTCATGCGGCAACCAAACTACCTATGTAATCTGTGCAACCCTTACCCCTTCACCTACCACGATACCTACAGCCACTACTATTCCTACTGCGACTCCTACTACTATCATCATTCCCAGCCCGACATCTGAGGTAGTTATATCTTTGATCACAAATACCACTCCCACCACTATTCCTACTGCAACTCCCACAGCAACTCCTACAATTGCACCAAATAGTGGAGGAGGATCGGGAATTGGAGTAATGGGAGGTGCTCCTGATCAGGCTCAAGGAGACCATGACGAGCCGGATCCTAGCAATACCCCAATACCTACCGCCACACCAATACCTACAAGTACTCCACGACACACACCAACCCCAAGTGTAACACCAAGTGCGACTCCTACTCCTCTACCCACCGTTACTCCCTACAGTTCAGTCATCAATAACCAAGCTTCGTTGATTGATCAGTTTCCGGAATGGATGAAGGCTATATTTGGAAATAATCAACCCTCTTCCGTACCAAGCAAGAATACCACTACTGTCGATGTGAGAAAAATAACCCCGAGCCCTACGCCACGCATATCCCCAACTCCTATCAATGGTACTATCAATACCCCAGCGCCATCAACGCATATGCTAACACCCAAGCCAACTTCATTCATTGTCCCAACGAATCAAGACAATATCGACACTCTCATTGCTGAAAAAATACAAAAGAAAGATAAAACTGAATTAACGGTAAACACGAGCAAGCTTGGAGGAATCGTTATCGTACCGCAAGCATATGCGGCCGAAAAGGAAACCAAACCACTTCTTCCGCAAGAGATAGATAATACCACTCCAGCGTCTGGAGGGATCCTTGTCACTTTGGAACAAAAGGTAGGAGGGGCCTTAGTTACACGACAAGACGCAATCACAGTTAAGAGGGGAAACCAATTGTTCTCTATCTCAAACCAAGAAACAGCTCCTCTTTTAGCTCAAAATACCCAGTCATCCAATTCAAACCAATCCGCAAACAATCAATCCACGAACTCCACTCAGTCAACGAATACCAATAGTACCCAATCGAATGCGTCCGTTCCGTCTTCTCCCGCTCCCCAACTTGAGATTGAAGCGAACGATGTGACCGCCCAGACATCGATGGCTTTGTCAGTAGATCCTCTTAGTGGTTATCTAAGCGTACAGACGCCCTCTGGCCCACAGAGAGTAACAATCATGCCAGATGAAGCACTGGGAATAGTGTCAGAGTTGAAAGCCCTCACGATACGAACAGGCACTGCTTCATCGATGGAACTGGTAAGCGAAAATGGCCAGCTTATGTACCGCATACCAGGCGACAAAGTTGAAAAGTTTCTGGGCATGTTCCCCCTTTCTATCCAAAAACAAATCCTCGTCTCAGTCGATACGGGAAGCATAATAAAGGTAGAGCTTTCGTTTCTCTCTCGTATCCTCAGTTTCTTTACATTCTAACTTCTGTCTTCTTCCCTTTTACTTAAGTAGGAGTTCCACTGCCTTATCCAACTGGGCATCATTCTCCCGGGACATGGTATTCCCCTCTGGCACGACATTCTTTACCTCGAATTGAGGCTTGATTCCCGTTCCATTTATCCATGAGCCATTGGGAAGTATCCATTTCGCTACGGTAAGATGAAGTCCCATTCCATCGCCCAAGTCAATCGCCTCTTGGACAGAACCCTTTCCGAATGATTTTTCCCCTACAAGCTGTGCGCGTTTATGGTCTCGAAGTGCACCGGACAAAATTTCCGCGGCAGAAGCAGAACCTCCATTGATCAGTATTGTCATAGGAATATCAAGGAGGGAACCGTTTCGGGTGACATAGTAATCTTTATTCTCATAGGTTGTGGATTCCTGTTTTACGACCAGCTTGTTTTGCTCCAAGAATTCGCCAGCCAAATAGACTGAGCTTTCCAGATATCCTCCGGGATTATCTCTAAGGTCTAGAACCAATCCCTTAATCGCCTTACTATCCCAATTTGCCTTGATTTCAGCAACTTTCTGCTCCCATTCATCGACGGTTGTGTCTCCAAATTGGTTCAATTTCAAATAAGCGACCTTATCACATGAGCTTGTGCAGGTGGATACGTGTTCATCCAGTTTTGTTTCAACGGACTCTACTTTTATCGTGTCTCGTACCACATCCACTTCCACTTCCTTGCCGTCACGACCAAGAGTGAGATACACTTTTGTTCCCTTATCGCCGCGGACCTTGGAAACGACTTGGGTGAGAGGCATTCCTGCTATCGCTTCTTTATTTACCTTAAGGATGAAGTCTCCCGCCAAAACCCCCGCCTTTTCTGCGGGTGAATTCTTGAGAGGCGCAATTACTACTACTCTATTATCCTTCATTCCGAGTTGTGCCCCTATTCCTTCGAATTTTCCTTCAAGCCCTTCTTTTGACTGTTTGTTTTCGACGGGAGTTAGGAAGAACGTATAAGGATCCTCTACAGATGCGACTAATCCTTTTATGGCACCATAATACATCTTCTTTGGATCTACTTTCTTTTTATCGACATACTTTTTCTCGACAGTATTCCATACTTTCCAGAACATGGTGAAGTCGATATTTTTGCTGTTCGTGGGGACAGATCCTGCAGTACCAAGGGGAGTGAGGGAGATTGCTCTTTCTCCAAGTTTATATCCTGTGCCAAAAAGAAGGACTGCGACAGATGCGATGAGAAGGAGATTTGTAATCTTTAATTTTGATTTGTCTGTCGTTTTCATAAGGAATAAAGAATGATTGTACTATTAATTGCCCGCGCAAAACAACAGGAAAATTGTTTTGAAGCTGCTTCTTTATAACTGTCTTTGAGCTTAAACTCAGCTTTTGGAAGGGCTGTCATACCTTCATATTTGTAGCTCGTTATGAGCCCACGGCCTCCGAGAGCTTCTAGTTTTGCCACTTCATATTCCGTCGCTTTCTCCGCGATGCCTACTGGGTTTTCCGGACTACTGAATGATTCCTCCAACAGAAGCCAAACCATCCCTCCAAAATCCTTCTCCACGAACTTTGCATCAAATTCCTTGTGCCTGCCTATTTTGATCTGTACCTGTTTCTTTGATACATCTACTACGTGGCCCGCGAACCAACAGCACTCTGAGGCTAGCTCCTTTTGGGTTTCGATAAGGACGATTCCTTCAATGTGGTCGATTTCAGTGATAACGCCTTCTATATGTGAGGTTATTTTTTTATCTGAGAAGAAGGATTTTTTCTCGGCAAGCAAATCCCCCGCCACTATGGAGTCGCCTACGTTTTTTTTGAGATGACTGAATATCTTCTTTGGATGGATAGAGAGAATTTCCGCCACTTCGATACGCTCCTCTGATTTTTCCTTGTTTTTGTAAAGAGGGGTCGTAAAGTCTACCTTCTCACCTATTTTGATAGCGAGCTTTTTTTCCGGATCAACAGGGATCTCAAGTATCATGCACTAATGATACGATATTTAGTCTGTAAAGTCTAAAGGTCTTAAGGTCTAAAAGTCTTAAAGTCCGAAGGTCTGATGGCCAAGTACGTCTCATATAATTTTCCTGACTTTCGACTTTTAGACTTTCGACTTTGAGACTAATTTATTTCATCCCTTGGTACGATACGAATGGAAGAAGAGCTAAGTATCTTGCATACTTTATCTCTTTCGTAAGTTTTCGCTGGTGCTTTGCACACACACGAGATCGTTCACGGTTCACGATCTTCTTTCGGATTGAAAGGAATTTATCTAAATTATCAAGATCCTTGAATGCTGGTTCTGATTTATATTCGCAAAAAAAACAGTTATTTGTCATGGTAATTTTTTAAATAGTAATTTTATTTTTAACTTTAAACTTTTAGCTTTAAACTTAGAATGGGATATCTTCTGGATTGACTGTTTCAGTGTGCTCATTTTGATGCGCTGGTGCCTCAGGATGGGTTTCTTTTTCTTGTGGGGCCGTTACATCGACATGGGCTGGAACATCGCCTGTTGGAGCCGCTTCCCCAGGAACTAAGCGTTTTCCGCTGTCGAACATGATGAAGTCATCAAGAACGATTTCCGTGATCGATCGTTGTTGACCATCCTTGCCGACAAAGCTTCTATAGGTGATGCGTCCTTCCATGTAAATCTTCTTTCCTTTTGCAAGAAGTTTTCCACAGAGCTCTGCTAATTTCTGCCATGCAACGACACGGTGAAACTGAGTATCTTCCTTTATCTGTCCATCTGTCGTGGTCCATGATCTGTTTGTCGCAACGCCGAATGTACAGACTGCTGTCCCATTGGGTGTATATTTCAGTTCAGGATCGCGGGTTAAGTTGCCGATAAGAATCGCTTTATTCATTGATCTACTTGCCATAAGATGAGTTAATCAATTGCTAATAAGAGATAACGAATCAATTTCTCATTGAATTGAAGCCTTTTACGAAGCTCCATTGCGTTTGTCTTTGGCATTTCAAGGTGCCATTGGTAATACACCGCTTTGAGAAGCCCCTTTATCGGGTAGGCAAGTGTTTTTTCTCCCCATTTTTCTTCTTTGACTATTTTGCAGTCAAGCGAGGCGGCGAGCTCTTTTAACGTTTTAAGCTCTGATTCTTCATTCAGAAGAAAGGTCAGGTCGTACTTGGACATAAGATTTTTTCCCAAAATTCAAAATAATAATGATTTTGAAAGTCCTTCGACAAGCTCAGGATAAACCCTTTACTAGCGAGGTACCGTGGATTTTGGTTGCCCTAATGATACAAAATGAAGGTTAAAAATGCAATCTTTCTTTGTGTCATCCCCGCGGAGGCGGGGATCCAGTCGATAATTCCCATTTTGAGATACAATATACTAATGAAAAAGGCTCTATTTTTCGTCCTCGTGGTAATCATCTTCCTTACCCGTTTTGTCGGGCTTGATTGGGGATTGCCCTATCCGATGCATCCGGATGAGCGAAATATGGCAGTAGCAATTGAACAATTATCATGCCCATCACTTTCCGCACTAATCACTAACCACTCGTCCTTAACCACTTGTCTGAACCCTCACTTCTTTGCCTACGGACAGCTTCCGCTGTATCTTGCCTACGGGGGGATTCGCATATATCACGCTGCCGCGGGAATAGTTGGCCAACCGACATTCCTAGAATCGACACTTGCACTTCGGGCCATCTCCGCACTTTCCTCAATTGCGCTTGTTTTCGTGCTGCTTCGGCTTTTTGGGCTTTTCTTTCCGAAGAAAAAAAGGCTTTCTTTTGGCTTTGAGCTTGTGGCCCTTATTTTCTTCATTTTCCAGCCATATGCGATCCAACTTTCCCATTTCGGCACCACGGAGTCACTCCTCATGCTTTTTTACTCTCTCATTATGTATCTTTCCCTGAAGCTGCTAACCACTAACCGCCAACTACTTACCACTCTGGTTCTTCTCGGTCTCTTTTCCGGCCTCGCTCTTGGAACGAAGACATCATCACTGTTGTTTTTGGGGGTTCCCCTTCTTGTGCTATTTATAAAAATAATAGGTGGCAGGTGCGGGAGGGCTCCCGACACGCGCGGATTCCCGAACTTCGGGAGAGCACTGGCGGGACGGACAGCAACTGACAGAATCTATTATTTTTTCCAGTTGCTGGTGTTCTTAACACTAACACTAATTGCTTTTATCCTCTCCTCCCCCCATAGCCTCCTCAACTGGAATGACTTCATAAGCTCCATGAACTACGAATCGGCAATAGGCCTAGGTACCTATGTTCCATTTTATACTCGCCAATTTGTTGGAACGATACCTATTTTATTTCAATTTGAGAAGATTCTCCCTTATGCTCTTGGTTGGCCTGTTTTGATTGGGGGGATTTTAGGGTTTTTTCTATTACCAAGTAAAATGTATGGATTTGTATTGATATTTATGCGGAAGGTGGTTAAAATCCCGCACTGGCGGGACGGAAAGCAACTGACAGAATCTTCCGCATTTTTTGATATTCTAAGATTTTCCCTTCTAATCTCCCTTCTTCCCCCCTCATTTTTCTTTGCGAAATGGACACGCTTCATCGCCCCTTCTTTTCCTCTTTTTTCCCTATTTGCGTTGCTGTTCATTATGCAAATTACGAAAAAAAACATAGTTACTGTTGTTTGCATCGTGGCAATTACGATTATCCCTGGGCTTGCTTATCTTTCCCTATACACTTCCCCCGATGTCCGTTTCTCCGCATCCGATTGGATCTACAAGAATATTCCCGCTAGGTCTAAGATATTGAGTGAAACTGCCAACGTAATAGACATCCCTATTCCCTCCGCTCACTCACCGATAACCACTAACCGCTACTATCTCAATTCATTCAATTTTTATGACCTTGATGCTTCTACAGAACTACAAACAGAGCTTTCTGAAGCCTTAGATGGTGCTGAATATGTTATCGTGCCTTCCCGCAGGATCTTTAAGAATCATATGACCGCCAACTATCCCCTTCTCGTCAATTATTATTCCGATTTATTTTCTGGTCGCGCAGGATTTGAAAAAGTCGCTGAATTTTCTTCATACCCGCGACTGAAATTATTCGGGAAAACGCTGATTGAATTTCCCGATGAAGAAGCGGAAGAAACATGGACAGTATTCGACCACCCGGTGATACGAATATATAAGAAAACTCAACTGATCGTGAAGCGGCAGGACTTTTCTCAATATCAGACTACCCAATATCAATTGTCAAACAATAATTATCGCCTTCTCATTGCCGACTCACCAGAAAAATGGGAGACGGGGCTCATGTATGTGACTGATAAACAGGATATTGGAGGGCATGATGGAATGATGTTTACCTTTCCGGATGCCCTCCCTAGATCTTTCTGGAATAAGAATACGCTTTCCCATCTCACCCTCTATTGGATAAAGGATAAGCAGATATTAGGCTCATCCGACCTGCCATCGATAACGGAAACGGGGGTCGTGACAACAGTAACTTCACCTTCGGATACAGATACCGTAATAGAAATTATCAAATAGAAGAATATTTTTTAAAGACATTCTCGTGCAGTTTTATTGTCTTATGCAGAAGCCATCTCCCTTTTCCGTCATGACAATAGAAAGAAGTGCTTATTCCGATGCAATCAGCTCCTGTTTTCATGTTATTTATCCAGTGCCTCAAGCCCGGGGAGTGTTCCTTTTTCGATCAACTCAAGCATCGCCCCACCGCCTGTTGAAATATGGGTAATCTTGTCCTTATTGGGCAATTTCTTTATTACGGAAAGGGTGTCTCCACCACCAAGAACCGATACGGCTGATGAATTACTGACAATCGCGTTGTAAATAGCGATACTTCCTTTGGCGAACTGCGGATTCTCGAAATATCCCACCGGTCCATTCCAGAGAATGGTTTTTGCCTCTGAAATAATCCCTGAGAAAAGTTTTTCCGTTTCTGGCCCGATATCAAGCGTCTCATCCTCTACTCTAACGTCTTCGACCTTTTTTATCGTTGGTTCTGATGTTTCATCGACCTGTACTCCAATTCTCCTATCGACTGGGAGGATGATCTTTTTATTTTCCGCAGTCGCGAAATCCAATAATCTTTTCGCTTCAGGAACAAAATCAACCTCCACAAGTCCCTTCCCGATTTCCATTCCCTTGGCTTTAAGAAAATTATTAGTCATCGCTCCTCCGATAAGAACGGAGTCTGCAATCGTCATAAGTTTTTCAATGAGACCAATTTTTGAAGAGATTTTTGCTCCTGCAATGATTGCCACAACGGGTCTTATAGGTGATTCTAGAGCCCCAAGAATACCCTTTACTTCTTTTTTCATCAGGAACCCTCCGTAGGAAGGAACATAGCTTGGAACTCCTACAATAGAAGTTTGCAATCGATGAGATTGACCAAAAGCATCGTTAACAAATACATCCGCGAGAATACTTAATTTTTTTGCAAACTCAGCATTATTTTGTTTTTCTTCGGAATAAAAACGGATATTTTCTAGTACAAGAATTTCATTACTTTTTTGTTTTTCAAAAACTGTCCTTTCCGCAGTCAAAAAGTCATCAATAAGAATTATTTTTTGCTCGGGGAGCAACTCTCTTAGGCGTTTAACAACTATATTTAATGAATATTTAGGATCTCGCACTTTAGGCTTACCTAAATAGGAAACTAAAATGATTTTATTGCTATTTTTCAACAAATAATGAATGGTGGGGAGAATTTGCTGGATACGCGTGTCATCGGTAATGACACGTTCATTATTAAATGGAACATTTACATCAACCCGTAACATTACCTTTTTATTTTTTATTTCAACCTCATCAATGTATCTAATCATAGTAAGAGATAATAAATGACTAATTATTAATTTCGAATAAAATAGTTGCATTGCAATAGGTGGCAATTGCGGGAGGGCTCCCGACACGCGCGGATTCCCGAACTTCGGGAGAGCACTGGCGGGACGGACAGCAACTGACAGAATCTATCGCAATCCTAATAACCTATTACACGAAATCACTCACCTTCTCCACCAAATCAGCAATTCTCTCCGAATACCCCCATTCATTGTCATACCATCCAAATACCTTTACCAAAGTCCCATTAATCACCTTAGTGTAGCTTGAGTCAAAAATACTTGAGTGCTTGTCTCCGATAAAGTCAGAAGATACGAGTGGGGCGGTAATATAGTCCAAAATACCCTTCATATCCCCTTCTGCATGCTTTTTAAAAGCTGCATTTATCTCTTCAGCGGTAACTGTCTTTTTCATGACGGCGGAAATGTCGGTGAATGATACTGTCGGGACAGGAACGCGTACAGACATGCCATCGAGCTTTCCTTGAAGCGCAGGAATGACCTTTCCTACAGCCTTAGCGGCTCCCGTCGTGGAAGGGCCGATGTTGAGGGCTGCAGCACGAGACCTATCTGGTTTTTTATTCGATTCATCAACGAGGCTTTGTGTCGCAGTATAAGCATGGACAGTGGTGAGATATCCCATTTCAACACCAAATTCATCCTCCAAAACCTTGAACATAGGAGCGGCGCAGTTTGTGGTACAAGAAGCATTGGAGATGACTTGCTCTTTTTTCCAATCAATGGCATCATCGTTAACCCCAAGGACAACGTGTGCTGTAGCATCTTTTGCAGGTGCAGTAAGAAGTACTTTTTTCACGGATCCCTTAATATGCTTTATTAAGTCTTCTTTCTTGGTGAACGCTCCTGTCGCGTCGATTACTACATCCACTCCATAATCGCTCCAAGGGATTGCAGCGATGTCTGCAATCATCATGGCAGGGATTTTTTTCCCATCAACGGTAATGAAATCCGCTCCCGCTTCAACCTTCTTATTGAATCTTCTATAAACAGAGTCGTATTGAAGTAGATATGCAAGCATATCCGGTGTCGTTTTTCTGGTGTTGATTGCAACGATATCAAACGTATCCCTTTCGAATGCAATTCGTGTAACAGCACGTCCAATCCTTCCAAACCCATTCAGTCCTACTTTGATTCGTTTCATAGAATTTAAATAATATAGTAATAATTTACGCCGTATTTTCCATCTTCAATTCATGGAAAATAAGGCGAACTTCTTTTTCCAAACCATCCATGACCTTTGCTTTATATCCCCTATCCATTTTCCAGAACTTTTCCTTGAATGGGCCGTTGGCCTTCTTTCGTGTTTTGTAATAGAACTGCTCATCTGTCTGCCCTTCTTTTTTCTCTCCCGCGCAGTTCACTTCAAGCCATGCATATATCTCTTTTTTCAGCTCAGGTGACATGGCGTCGAACATGATGTTCTGGAATCCCGTCGCAAGATGAATCTCAAGCGTTCCTACTTCCGGGAATCGATGGAAAAGGGTTGTCGGAAGGGTAGATGCACCATGTTGGACCACACCCCCCATCCCATATTCCTGCTGCGCGATTTTACCGATAGATTCGATCACGGAAAAATCAACAATGGCTTGTTTGATTGTTCCATCAGGAAGTACCGTTCCTCCATGGCTTGTTCCTGTCTGTACGCTCACTTTAGAAAGCCCAATTTGCGACTTCAATTCTTTTTTCACCAATTTCATAAAAGCTCCATATTCAGCTCCTGTGCTGTTCTTTCCGCCGATGTGCCCAATCTCTCCTCCCACGGAAACAGTGATATCCTCCGGCTCGATTTCCCGGATATAATCGGTAAGTACCGCTGTCATATGGGCATTTTCCTTTTGTTGTTCATCCAAATCAACCTTTGTTAAGTTGACCAAGGTGGAAGCGTCTATATCTATATTATAAAAACCTGCTTCGATTGCGGATTTTATGAATTTTTTGAGGACTTCCTCTTGCCCCTTCGGATCAACCGCATATTTTTCCGCAGAAAATTGCGTATGATCTGCCTGGATATATACTGGCCCCGTCCACTCCTCTGCAATGGCGCCAGCAAGCACTGTAGTGGCATATTCATCATGTGTTTGGGCAGTATATCCGACCTCGCCCCGCGCGATTTCAAAGATAGCGTATCCGACCTTCTTCTCTTTCATTAATCTAAATAGAAGACGGGAGAAATCATAGGTAAGGTTACGCACATTAAAAGCGGGAACAGTAAATCCTTTGAGGTCTCCCATGCCATATTTCATATAAATATGATGAATTGAAGCTGAATAGATGCCTTGTTGCTTTGCGAGCAAGCGGATTTCACTTCGCGCAATTTTTCTTTCTTCTTCGGATGGATTGAATACGGAGGCATAAACGAGTGTATCAATGGTATTCATATTAGGGTTATAAGGATTATAATTTTTTATAACGATTACAAGTATTATACTCAATTATATGGACTGTATTTTCTGCAAAATAATGAAGGGGGAGATTCCTAGCTATAAGGTATATGAAGATGAATTATTTTTCGGATTCTTGGATATTGCCCCCTTGAGCAAAGGAAACACCCTCCTTATTCCAAAGAAACATTATCGATGGGTCAATGATGTTCCTGAATTTGGAGCATATTGGGAAGCTGCACGAAAAATTGCACAAGCACTTGAGAGGAGCCTTGGGGCAACTTCTATATCTTACTTCACATTTGGGGAAGAGGTTCCTCACGCCCATATACGTATTATCCCCCGCTATAGTGATAGCGATACTTATTTCAATCTTCTTCCCCCGAAGGAAGTGAGCGAAGATGAAATGAAGAAGATTCAGAAACTCGTCATGAAAAAATTCGAGGGAATCTGAGGAAATGACTGGAAGAGTTGTACTTTCTTTACCACTCCTCCCGATGTGCGAGCTTCTGACTCGATGGTTTTCCCTTGAACAGGGAGCGATTTTGGAGTGAATCCGTCATCATTGAATGATTTGATTCCTATCTTGGTTCTTCCTCCAAGGACCTTTATGAAAGCGACCAATCCCCCTCCTCCAGGTACTTGGGGAACCTGTATTTGGGTACTTATCTTATAGCTAAAATTTATGGAGTCTATAGCTGTAGGAGGGGTAAGGGCGATGGCAGCGGCCGCATTGGTGATGATCGGTGTCGATGAACAGGCGTTGTAGGCATATCTGTCTATTTGATATGTATCCTTTACGATCGCCACCTCAATGGCTGGGCACCCAGTTTCGGAGACGAGATAGAAATCAAGTTTTCCGGTCCATGGATTTGCATAACCCGGGTAGTCTGATAGGTATAACGTATATTGTTCATCTGTTTGGAGAAGTGGGGTGACAAAAAAGGGCTGAGAGACACTCCTCAATTGCGCGTCTCCCGAAATATTTTGGCTTCCGAATTGACTGAGGGAACCGATGTTGACGGTCGTAGCTCCACTCATGGACTTTTTGATCATTTCCTCGACTCCTCCCTCAGCGGCAGCAAGCGCCTTCTGGGAATCTGCTTCAAGACGAGCAACCTGTGTTTCTGTTGTTGTATTGAAAGCAATGGTCATTACGACGGTAATGACGGTCGCAAGCAGCATCACCGCTATAAGCAACACTTGTCCTGATCTATTTCGTAAAGGCATTTTAATTGTAAACTTGAAATGGTAAATTGGTAATTCTTATCTTATTGTATCTGTCTCCAATCATATGTACTTGTTGATAAATAAGGTAACATCTTTAAATATAATGCCGGATCAAATACGACAAAGAGCGAAGGTCTTGTGGCGTCGGGCCTGTTTCTCCCCAAGGTCAATCCTGCGACATCTTCATCAATAAGGTTTCCTTTTATTTTGAGACCATCAACTTCCGAGTTGCCTGTCGTCACCGTTTTACCAATTAATATTGCATCTATCTCTTTCACGGTCGCATCAATATCAATTTTTGTAGCCAAGATTGCCACCGATCCTCCATTTGGCGGGATGAAGTCCGCGCTGAATAACGCCGTTTTTCCGTTTTCTATGATCAACACGATTGTCTTCCCGTCAAACCATGTTGGATCAAGGGTTACATCCGCCAATCCTCTCACGCTGTAGATGCCATTTGTGGGGAAGGATGCAGCCGACAATGGGGTCGTGCTAATAATGTTGAAATCTTTTCTCGCTTTCAGATATTCAAGATATTTTGAATAGTTTATGTCATTTGTGGATGTGTATCCGCTGGTGTACCAATTATTCGTGGAATAGACAACCTCACCATTGATGTGTGAATTTGCGCCGGGCTCCAATTTTCCATCCTGCAAAAGAAGTCCGGAACTTCCAATCATAATATTTCGATCAACGACTGAGTCGTCGGTGTCGGAAACACTAAATTTTTGAATATTGTTGGGAATGTAATTTTGTCTACTAGACTGACGGGAGTTGAATGATGTCTGTGAAAGTTTGAACCATCCACTTGCATTAGGTGGTGTGGGTCCTGGCGTAAGCGAAAGTATGGTGTTGTAGGTAAAATAAATGGGCTTATCTAAGTCAGGATCTCCCACGGTCTTGGCGATAGGTATAGGATTGCCATCGCATTGTGCAGCCCCAACTCCACTTCTCCATCCAATCGTTCCATACCCAGTATAAGTGCCATCCATCAATATAGTTACATTCGGACTTACACAATCACCCTGCATATTATCTACTGTAAAGTTACATGAATAGTCTGTGGCTGTTGTCGTACAGCTTGGTGTTACCGCAGGGGTAACTCCCGGAGCGACACTGATTATTGGATTAAGAACCACCGGACCAACAAGCGTCATCGGCGCACAGGTGCGATTGATATCTTCCATAAATGTTCCACCTATATGGATTGTGGGATAAGGGGAAGGTGTGGGAATCGTGATTGTATCAGTGCTAGACCAAGCAGATTGATTATCCTTTACGTCTCGAGATTGCACATGAGCATTAAGAGTTGTCCCAGGGATATAAGAAGATGATGTCTCCTGAGAAATATAACTCCCCCACGTATTTATTGGAAACACATTATCCCAAAATGCAGGAGTAGGAACAACAGAAGCTTGAGACCAATAAGGGTTAGCATTTAAACCTGCACAACCCAAAACTACATCCGCTCCTGTATCAACGGTTATGTCTTTCCATGAATAGTCTACGAATGTTTTTCCTGGACAGGTGGCATCCGTAACAAATGTTATCGTGGGAACCGGGATTGGTGGGGGGGTCTTATCAAAATCAAAACTTCCTGCTGCTGAAAGACTGCTTGGCGCACATCCTCCCGTATAGGCAGCTTGTATTGTCCACGAATAGGTACCAGTTCCTAATGCATCGCACGCCGCCTGTTGTCCAGGAGTAAGCGTATAGGTTGTGACATTGCCTACGGCTATGGAATTGACACATTGTGTTGCACCTTTCGAAATGGTGAGATTATATCCCGCAGCTCCCGCTACCGAATTCCAGCGATATGTGTCAGGAAATGCAGGTCCATTGCATGTGGAGCCGATGGGGATTAATGTAGGGGTTGCCGGACAACAGTAGGGCACTCCCGGTGACCACATCGCCCCTGCTGAATAAGCGGACTGATGTGTATGACTTGCTCCGTTATCGCTTGAAAGAGCTTTGGCTTGATAGACGCGCCCTATCACTGGTGCATTGGTAATGGTAGTGGGAGAAGTGTGCCAGGCGTTTTGGTAAATACCCCCCAGATCATCGGTTGTCTGAAGATGATACTGCACTCCTGCGAAACACCCCACATCATTCACAATTGGCCATGCGACGGAAACAGTTCCCGAACAGTCGACTGCAGTGATTACGGGTGCGGGAACTCCAGGAGGGTCTACGTCAACATCTAGAGAATAGACAGGGCTCAGAGTAGAGGTTGTGCATTTTATGGGAGAGTTGGTTGATTGAGACTGAGCCGCCCAATAATATGTATCTGTCACTAGAGGGTTACAGACAGTATATCCTCCCACAGGAGAAATCCATCCACTATCGCACGTCCACGGATTAGTGAGGGTGTTTTCGTTATCGACTTTATATTGGATTTTGTCTGCTCCATTCCCTATGTTGCCCGAAAGATCGGGAAATGCTGCATAACACCCGATTGTGGGAGACTGGCCGGTTACGGTACAGGTTGGAGCGGTAAGGGTAAAAGGTATGGAAGCAGAACACGTCGTTCCAAAACCATTCGAAGCACAGACTACCACAGAATGAGCGCCCCAGCTTCCGACAGTCATCGTGTATGCTCTGGTCGCTGGTGCAAGACCTGTTAGTTCAGCCGCTCCTCCATCTATATTGATGGAAAATGTGTTTGCTCGAGCACCACATACATACCCCCATTCTAAGCCACATCCATCTGCTCCTGCCCCAAAACTCCAATTCACGTCTATCCGTGTTGGATAGTCATAAGGAGCCGGGTCATTTTCTACCGCAGTAACAGAAGAGGGCGCTACAGGATTTGAACTAACACAAGTACAATTGTTATCAGAATACGTTCCCCCCGGAGACCGGACTACTGGAGAAGTACAGTCTTGTTGCGCACAGTTATTCTGGGCTTGATCTGTACAGGTTCCGACTTTAGTATTCAGTCCACAATTAGCGGTGCATGCTCCATATATATAAATCGATGTGCGCGTCGATCCAATATTTGTACAATCGTTTGAATTGCATGGTGCAGACGTATCCCATCCTCCATTCAAAATACAGGTTGAAGCGGCATTACATGTTGCATAATATTCTCCGCAGACACTCCCCACACAACTCAACTCATAAGGGGCACCAACAGCATCGCATCCATATACACTACAATCTCCACCGCAAGCCGTAGCTTTTACTGGAGAAACGTTTACTAAAAAGATAAAAAAAGCACATAAAAAGAGAAGAATTCCTGTATAAGTGTTTCGCAGAGACATGTAATAAAACTATCATATTCTGATACCATTATCAATGATGATCGTCTATCCACTATTCAGTATTGCTATTTTTTTGTTCCTTTATTCCCTGTCTCCTTTTCTCGGTTCGGTAAATTATCTGAATTCAATCAAGCAGGTCACGATAATGTGTTTATATATATTATTGTTTATGATCAGTGTCCGTTTCACCATCAAGAGGAAAATGATATTTGTATTTATAACCTTGCTTTGCGTTGTTTCTGGATGCTTATATACTATCCATTCATTCGCTCCAACTTATGTGCCTTTCCTTAAACCAGATAGCCTACAGTTTATCATTCCGACTGCTGGAGATCATAACCACCTTGGAGATCTCCTCGGAATAGGCCTTATTGCTCTTTCGATAAGCATAGTTCCATTTATGGCGCAATTTGTACTGGCTGCATATTATTTGCCATTGATGTTCATTTCTTTCTCAAAATCGGCATTTCTTTCGATTATTATCACCTTTTTTTCCATCGCTCTGGTAAAGAGAGGGAAATTTGCCTTCCTTTTTTTATGTATTGCCGGTTTTGCTGTGTTGTCGGTGATAATCTATACAAAAGAATTTTCCTCATTCAAACCTGTCGCAAAACTTCAATCATATGTGGAAAAATATATCCATCTGAAGCCTAAAACCTTGTTGAGCGCTCGAGATTTATACATTGCCCAAGCCTCCCAGTCTTGGACCACCACATCCCTTGAGCATTCTTTTTTTGGTTTTGGTCCAGGCAACTTTATCTATGCCTCAAGTAAGTCGGCACGTAATTCCGGGTATGCTGTTACCGATCCACACAATATCACTCTTACCTATATTATGGAATCAGGATTGCTTGCTGCATTTTGGTTTCTGGTTTTTTTTATCCTTACTATTTTTATAGGGAAAAAAACGAACAATGCCCTCTCTTTCTTGATCTTATATCTATTTATAAATTTCCAGACGGATTATACTTATCTCATTCCACTCTTTTTCGCTCTCTTTTTCTTCCTTTCCGGACAGATTATCGCTCCCCTAGTAGACAAAAGACAAAAAACACCACTTCATCTCCTTATCGCGGCAATGATAATAATCACTCTTTGTTTTGGTTCGTATTCATTTTATCTGGATGAGACATATGGTAAATTCAGCCTTCGGCTCAACCAGTCATTCCTCACGATGAAGGCGACCGAATTTAATAGTGTCTCCCGAAAGTTAGAGGAAATCACGCCTTATGATGAGACTCTCCTCATCAGCCTATCAACATATAGTGAACGTCGTGGTAATATGAAGGAGGCTATTCGTCTCCTTGAAAAACTTTCCATTTATTCTCCTCGTAATTACCTCTCACTGCTCACTCATCAACTTGCCCTTCAGAAAAAAAACAATATTGATATAAAAAAATACCTGGGGGGGAGAAGGGGAGAATTTTCACGATTCCCTTTCACGAAAGAAGAAAAAGACCAACTGAACAAGATCTGTAGTGCCTACACAAAAACGAAGTGTGTTGAATAAACTATGCCAAGCTCCTAGCTTTCTTCAAGTACCTATGTACATATTCCTTAAGGGAGATAGGCTTCCATTCGGGAGAGAAGCTTTTGAGGCGCTGTACTTCTCGTCTATATGAGTTATGTGCTGAGACTACCGCTTTGCTTTTAGTCATTCGGTTAAATCAATTGCTATATGTAATTGAACCCACGTCAATATATACAGATTGATACTAACCCAATATGTATCTTTCGTACATGACATAATTGTCAGGAAAGTTGACAAATATCCCTATATATACTATAGTAGAGTCACTCATTATGAATGAACATGCCACGTTTGGTGAATTATTCAGGAAATTCCGTCTCAAGTCCGAATTCCCCACTCTTTCTCAGTTTGGTAATGCACTTGCACAAGAAGGATTCATTTACGAAGACAGTATATATTCCCACTGGCAAAAAAATATCCGAGTTCCAAAAAATAGGAAACTCCTTCTTGCGTTCATCAAGATTTTTATCGAACGAGGAGGAATGAAAACCATGAATGAAGCGAATACTCTTCTCGAATCTGCGGGGCAAGGATATCTCACCCAGGAAGAGCAATCGATTGTGACGAAAAACATTCATTTCCAACATGACTCAATCACTCCCCTTACTGCGCTCACGTTTTTACTCACAACAATACAGTCAAAAAAAATCGTTAGGACTGGTTGGAAAATGAATGATATACCAGATCCGGAAAGCGTTGCCGAGCATTCATTTCAACTATGTGTCATCGCTATGGTATTTGCAGACAAG
Source organism: uncultured Gammaproteobacteria bacterium (assembly GCA_964553365.1). Taxonomy (GTDB): domain Bacteria; phylum Patescibacteriota; class Microgenomatia; order UBA1406; family GWC2-37-13; genus JAKBEU01. Next base: position 8,111 of record CAZKKK010000003.1, on the reverse strand, counting down.
TTAGGGGTCGATCGGGATAAGCTCATTAAGATGGCGATTATCCACGACTTGGGAGAAATTTTTACGGGGGATCTTGTTTGGTCAAGGGGAAATATCATCGACGTGCAAAAACGTAAGGAAAAAGAGCTGCTTGAGGCAAAAGGGATGGATGCTCTTTTTGCGAAACTTGGCACATTAAAGGAGTATAGGGAAATATTTAGAGAGATGATCGAGCGGAAAAGTCTTGAAGCAGAGGTTTTTTGGCAACTGGACAAACTGGAGATGGCAATTCAAGCGCTGTACTATGAGCAAAACACAGGAATAGGACTGGAAGAATTCTTTGTCAATACAGATTTACACCTTACCATTCCCTTCTTACGGGAGATTTTTGCCTGTATCCAAGTAGCACGGCCGGGGAGGAAAGATAAATAAATTTATTTGCTCTATCTATTCACGTGTTACAATAACTCCATGAAAGTGCTACTTGTTCATAATTTCTATCAATTTTGGGGAGGAGAAGATACATACGTTACCTCCCTTGAAAAGCTTCTTAAAAAGAATGGTCATACGGTAATTTTATATTCAAAAGATAGTAAGAATATTAAGTCAATATGGGATAAAGTGAAGACTGGTTTTGGGCTATTTTGGAATCCACAAGTTACAAAAGAGTTACATGAGATCATTCAAAAAGAAAGACCAGATGTCGCGCATTTTAATAATATTTATCCTCTTATTGGTGCTACTGCCTACCGAGTATGTAAAAAGCATAATATTAAGATTGTTCAAACGATTCATAATTATCGTTTTATGTGCCCGAAGGGGAGCCTGTTTCGAGATGGTAAAATCTGCGAATTATGTGTTAATAGGCACTTCTTTTCCCCTGCTATCAGGTTTGGGTGTTATCATGGCTCACGTTTCGCAACTATATTTTATTCACTTGCATTTTTAATGCATAGACAAATTGTCACTTTTTCATTTATAGATACCTTTATATTTCCTTCTCAGTTTGCCCAAACATATTATGAGAAGTACTTTGGAATTTTAAAATCAAAACAAGAATACCTTCCATATTTTGTTGATCTGAAAGCTCTCAAAAAGAAGGTAAAGAAAAAAGATTGGTATTTATATGTTGGACGATTAAGTGAAGAAAAAGGAATTCTTCAGCTCCTTGAGGTATTTAAAGAAGTACCAAAATATACGTTAAAAGTGATTGGAGGTGGACCATTGGAAGATAAAGTGAATATGTATAAAAAATATAAAAATATACATATTTTAGGTTACATGGACAGAAAAAGGATTATTCCTTACTATCAGGCTGCGAAGGCTCTCATTATTCCCTCATTACGACCAGAAACAGGTCCGATAAATATGATTGAGGCAAAGATATATAATACAGACATACTTACGTTCAATAATATAAATAACGTAAACCGACCAAATTTTAAAAATGACATTAACAAAATAAACCTTATATTAAAAATGAATGAATTGAATAAATTTACAAATTCTAAATACGGAAAGAATATTGATAAATACAAACCCCTCTATCACTTAAAACAACTCTTACACATTTATAGTTCTCAATAGTTCCTATGTTTTCGTATATTTCGTACATCTTGTTCCTCATTAGTATATTTTTATTTAAAATCCCTAGTTTATATCTACTCTTTAAAAGCGATTATTTTGCTACACAGGTCTTTGCAAGAATATTTTTATTAGTCTCTCTTTTAATTAACATAATAATTATGTTTAAGAGAAAGAGGGGATTGATTAAACTTACAGTCGGTAATATTTTAATATTGCTATTTTTCTTTATTCAATCAATATCAGTAATAAATTCAATTAATGTTAATGATTTTATACTGATATATAAAGACGTCATTATTGGTTTGAGCTCATTTTTACTATTTTATGTTTACCGATCTAAATCTAAATCAATCATTAAAGTAATTATCATTGGGGTAATAATTAGCATTCTTTTTCAATTTATTATTATAGCCGCTGAACCAATATTTGATCTATTAAAACCTTTTATCTATTATAAATATTTAGTTCTTCTTGAAGCTAATTTAGAAAGAAACAGAATTTATACACTGTCTTTTGATGAAGTTTTTATACCCTTATTGTTCATATCTTACTCTTATAAGTCGTATATATATTCATTTATCATCCTACTAATTTCGATAATCTCACAATGGAGAATACGTGTGTTGATGTCTATATTTTCATTATTATCATCTTTCTTTATACAATCAAAACTATTGTATGTTTTATTAATAATAGGAGTTGGATTTATTTCATATTCTGCATTTAATGTTGTAATTAACAAACAAAATAATACTTTTTTTCAACGAATAGATTTTCAGGACGACCCAAATCTATCTTCGATAACGAGTAGAGTTAATCAGGTTCAGTTTGCATTTAATAATGTTGCACCTTTAGGTTTTGGGCTTGGCAGTTTTGCAGATTATACATCCAGTCAATATAAACTTGTTACATCAAGCCAAACGACATTGAATGCAGCTGCTTCTGAGCATATTCATAATATATTGGCTAATTATTTATTTGAGACAGGGCTATTTGGATTTATAGTTTTTAGTTTGCTTACCCTTATGTTTATAAAATCTGATTATAAAATCATGCTCGGTAAAGATATAATAAAAAAAGCTTTTGTTTTATCCTTTTGGGGACTTTATCTTTATGGATTGTTCAATCCTGTATATGTTGGTACTTATCAATTTTTTTTCTGGGGTGTTGGTGGTCTCTTAGCATAGTATGCGATCTTGTTTATCTAATAAAAAAATATTAATTACGGGGGCTTCTTTTATTGGAGTTCATCTCGTAAAGAAACTTATAAGCAAAAATGTCTCATCGATTACCGTTGTCAATTTGTCAAATAAACACAAATTTAAACTTAAACCTTTCCTTAACGATATTTCCTTTCATGAAACAGACTTAAGAGACCTAGGAAAAACAATGAAAATTATCAAGGGATCTGATGTAGTCTTTCATCTTGCTGCGGATCATGGAGGAAGAGGATATGTGGACCTAAAACAAGGAAATACTGCTTCAAATTTTTTACTTGATGGCTCAGTTTTTAAAGCCTGTCTTAATGTGGGTGTTGAAAAAGTTTTTTTTGCTTCTTCAGGCTGTGTATATCCAAATTTTGCACAAACAAACATAAATAAAAAAATATTTTTAAAGGAATCTTCCGTTACTCCTCCCTATGATGCGGACAATACTTACGGATGGGCAAAACTAATGGGAGAACTCACCCTTAAGCAATATTTTAAAGATTTTGGTTTGAAGTCGGCTATTGGAAGATTTTTTACGGTATATGGACCACACGCTTCCGAAAGCCATGCCGTAATGGGGACAATAGCTAAAGCATTTGTTAACCAAAATCCTCTTGAAGTTTGGGGGAATGGAACTCAGATTAGAAATTGGACCTTTGTTACAGATATTGTGGATGGAATAGTGAAGGCAGTAGAAAAGATTGATGATGCAACTCCTGTAAATTTGGGGACTCAGGAACGAATTCGCGTTCTTGATATGGTAAATGCCGTATTAAAATATTTTGATTATTCACCAAAAATAAAATATGTCTCTATGCCAACTGGCCCTATGAATCGGGTAGCGGATATCTCACTCGCAAAAGATATGCTTGAGTGGAGCCCTCAATTCCCCTTCGCTCGTGGTATAAAAAAAACAATTGAGTGGTATGTGGACAATAAAGATAAGGAGCATATACAAAAAAATCTATCTTCTCTACTTATCCACGATTGAGGAATATTTTTCCCTCATCAATCGAATCCTGAGAAACAATGGCCATAAAAAGGGGAGTCTGTCAAGAGCGCTTCTCTTTATTGGGATTTCTCTTTTTTTTTGAGGATATATCATCCCTTTTACGAGGGTATAAGAAGCCTCTTTCACTGTCGCGCCATGACTCCATCCACCGGCTAACCTTAGGTTTTCAAGTGCTTCTTCCCCTGCCCATACGGTCTTCATATTTGCCTTCTCACTCATCGAATAACTGTGTGTTTGATGAACCGCAAACAATTCGCTCGTGATATCTACTGTGGGTATGCCTTTTTGTAAAGCCATCCATACAAGCCATTTATCCCAAAATGTTTTACCGAGGGCAAAAGGGGGGATTAAATCAAAAACATCCTTGGTGAAGATGAAATAATCCATCCAAGACCAGCTCTTTTGTTTCAGACAGGATTTTTGTGCAATCGACAAAATTTCATCACTGCTCATCTTTCTTTTTACCTGCATTTCATAGCGTCTTCCGATTGCAAGGAACTTTTTAAATCTATTTGCTAAAACCTCTATTGAGGGAGCTGGCGAATTCAACAAAACTATGTCTGCGTTTATATACATGAATACTTCTTCATTATCTATTTTTTGAACCTGGGCGAAGATATCACTTAAAATGGGGGTGCTTTGCTTGTTTCTTTGTATATTCTTTATCTGTTCTATACGCTTTCGTTTTGCAAAGGTCGACATGCCCACTTCATCTCCCAACATGATTATTCTAGGTTTTGGTTTAAAAGCAAGCCAGCTGTCTATCGCATTTTCCTGGATAATGGCAAATTCGCCTTTGAAGGGTTTTGGGACTGTAAAAATGATCATGGAGTTGAGATATATCTGCCTAACTGTACAAACGTATTCTGCACTTGATCATATTTTGAAGTATCGATATGCCTCCAACAATCTATTATCACCTTCCCTTTGTATGTGTCCCAGTTTATTCCCTTGAATTGATCCCAGGGGGTCGCCAAAACAATTACGTCTGACTTCTGAACACATTCCCCCATCGTTTTCATGAAGAGTGCTTTTCTCAATTCCTTTCTCTCATTTTCCAAAACTAAGGGATCAAAGACCGCAACGGTGATTTTATTCTTTATGAATTTTTCTGCTAGTAACATTCCCTGGGACTCATCGATAACATCCGTTTCCGGTTTATAGCTTAACCCAAGGATTCCGATTATTTTCCCTTTTTTGCAGTGTTTCCTCACTATCTCATATACGTAGTCTATTTGCTTCCTGTTGAAATTGTCTATATTGAGGGGGAGCTTGATATCAAGGCCTATCTTTTTTATCGTCGAATAGAGGGATAGGTTGTCCCGGGGAAAACAGGGCCCACCAAATCCCAACCCTCCTCTTAAATACTTTACTCCCACTCTACTATCCTGTCCTATTGCATTGAGGATGATTTCACTATCCGCTCCGGGCACTCGTTCAGAAATGCGGGCAATCATATTCGCAAAGCTTATTTTTGTCGTGATGTAGGCATTCAGGGCTAATTTAGCGATTTCCACATTTATCCATTTCGTCCGAATTACTTGGGGAGAATTATCACAGATTGCTCTTCTTAGTTTTTCTGCTGTTTTTCCCGATGCAGGATCAGATTCTCCAATGAACAAAAAATCTGGATTGGTAAGATTTCGGATCACAGATCCAAGAGCAATGAGTTCCGGACTGTAGCAGAGGCCTATTTCCTCTCCAATTTTCTTTTGAGTTCCTTTTTCAATTAATGGCTTTATTTCTTCCTCCATGGTGCCGGGAGAAATAGTGCTCGTTATGACGAAAGTGTGTTTATTTTTCTTTTGTTTTAGGTAAGGCATGAATGCCCGGAAGGCCTCTTTTATGTACTGAGATGAAAAGGATCCGTTTTTGGCACTAGGCGTTGGAACAACGATAAAAGAAATATCGCTTTTTTTTATCAGTTCTTCTGGATTTAATGTAAAGGTTATATAAGATCTGTTTTTCGACATATAATCTTGGACGTGGAGTTCTGGAATTGGAGAGATTCCTGACTGAAGTTTTTCAATTATTTTTTTGTTTGTATCGTATCCAATAACCCTAAATCCTTTTGATGCTAATGTGAGTGTAAGAGGTAAACCGAGCTTACCCAACCCAACGACCGATATATGCTTCATAAAATAAAGTGCTAAGTTTAAAATTTATCTTATTCTACACTATCGATCATCGCCTTTTGCAGAGCATATAGCTGAAACTTTGGATTCATGGTATCGTCGTAGAGTGTTGATTTTGCATTCGCGTTGCCACTTGAGGCTTCCCATGAAAACTTATCTCCTATTCCCCAAACCGTAATACTTTTACACTGTCCGCTTGCCAATATCGCCTTAGTTGTATTTTCCCATATCTGTGCTTGTATCTTTGGATCAGTGACACCATTCATATTTATACTCATTTCAGTGATATAGACCGGCATGCCATAACCGCTTAGTGTTTTTGTTATGTCTTCATAATTTATTCCCTCTGCTGCATTCAAATGCATCTGTACACCCACTCCATCGATCAAATTGTCTTTTTTAAGGGAGTTTATTACTTCTTGCGTATGTTTAGTCTGTGGATTGTTACTATATTGGTTTTGGTAATCATTATAAATAAGCTTTATGTCTTTTCCGCTCTCTAATGCAACCGCTCGGGCTTTTTGAAAAGCAAGCTTGACATATTCATTACCAATAATATTTTGGTATAAGTCATTTCTTCCAGAATCAGGATAAAAAGATTCATTTGCAACCACGAATTCCCTCACCTCAAGTCCAATAAAGTGCTTCATTTCATCTTCTATTGTATGATTCATTTCTTCTATCAGTTGCTCCTTCTTAAAATTTGAATAGGCAGTTGCCCCCTCTCCTCGGTAAAGAAGCGCATGAAGTCGATATTTATTTATTCCTACATTTTTTGCTCTGGATATTTCCCAGTCAGGCCAGTCATTTTTATAGACCCCTGTCTTTGCATGCTGATCTCTCCATAAAAAGGTCGCAACGCCAAGATTAAACTGTTCTCCGTATAATTTATCAAGCGCCGGATATAATTTATCGTCTGATCTATTTTCGATTAAACTTCCGAACGAATCAAGCCCAGCAATTGCTGCAGAAGTCTTTCCCACCAACTTCTGCCATACTCCCCCTTCTGGTCTCACCATTAATGGGAATTCTCCTCCGTATTTTGCATCTTCAATTTTTGAAGATGCAACTTCATAATTTATTTTTTTTGTTTTTGTAGGATCTGCAGGATCTAATACCTGTAGTCGAATCACTGTAAACCCTTGGTTAAGAAGTTCATCTTTAGTTTTTGGAATTCCAGCAGTGGCTAGCGCTCCTGCAAATGTCTCCACAGCTTTTATTGCGGTTGCATTTTTCTTCAAATCCTCAGCGGGAGTAAGAAAATCTACCTCAGTTACAACTTTTACTATTTTATTGCCTGCCGATGGTAGTGGTTTTTCAGCAATAAACTTAAGTGTTCCATTTTGAGACATCTCAATCGCTTGGCCATCAGCAATATTTGGAATTTGAAGTCTTAGTGCAGCTGATTGTGGTGTTTCAAACATTGCTCTTGCTGCACCGACTGGTTTTCCACTTATATCAACATCTTGTATCATCCCATTCGCATCAATTACTGGAAATACTGCTGCACTACCGGCTTTTGACTGAGTGAAGGGAATGAAAGTTTCTCCAGTTGGAGCTGTCCAAACTCCGTTCTTGAGAACCACAACTACTCCATCTTTTGTCATTCCAGTTGTAACTCCCTTATCATCTGTTTTTGCTGTGAAGTATTGTTTTAGAAATTCCTGATCGATTCCAAAAGCGCTTGCGACAGTTGGAGTCTCAGTTCTATAGAGTGTATTGATGGGAGTAATATATCCTGGCACGGTCCCTGTAGTTTCTCCAGGAGCTCTTTCGCCCATAAAAAGACCTTTAATGGCACTTGGAATAGGAGGTTTTGATGGCGCCAATTCTGTTGGCGAATGAACTGGTTCAACTGCTGTTGCAGTTACTTCTGCTTGTGGAGTCACTGATGCTACCGCCGTTGCTTGTTGAGTTACCTCAGTGATTTGGACTTCTGTTGGCTTAGGGAGAGGAGTTGCTGGTTTCTCAGGAGTGGCACTTGATCCACAACCCGCTAATGCTCCCCCAGCAGCAACGGCTGCCGCAGCTTTTATCCCGTTTTTGGGACCTAGTGTCCTTATGGCGATAGGTAATGTGATGAGCCCTAATGCGGCTGCTCCTCTAAAACCAAGTCTGACTTCAGGAAGTTTGGTGTCTTGTTTTTGTTCCGTAGGACTATTCATCCACTTTAATACATCTACTGGAGTA
>CAZKKK010000002.1:0-35459 GCA_964553365.1 uncultured Gammaproteobacteria bacterium | reverse complement strand
GTTGATGGTGGTTGGATTATGTGTATGAAAGAATATATCTAGGATTTTTTCATATTGGATTTGAGAAGGATCAAATTCAATCTGAATCGCTTCAGCATGTCCCGTCGTCCCTCCGCACACATCTTCATATGTAGGATTGGGAATATGACCACCGGAATATCCTGGAAGCACAGAGGTAACTCCTTTAAGTCTTTTAAATAGCGCCTCGGTGCACCAAAAACAACCTCCAGCCAATGTTGCTACTTCATTCATTTTTTATAGGTGGTATTTCAATTCCCTGGGGAACGAAACGAATGGACAATGAATTTACACAATGTCGAGTATTCTTATCTGTCAATCTCTCTCCTTCAAATACGTGACCCAAATGAGCACCACAATGCGAACATTGTGCCTCTGTTCGCATTCCATCTTTATCTTGAACCCTTTTTATAGAATTGGGTAAATTTTCATCAAAAGATGGCCACCCGCACTCTGCATCAAACTTGCTTTTGGATGAAAAAAGAGGTGAATTGCACTTCCGACAAATAAAGAGGCCCTCTTTATAAGAGTTGTTGTATTCCCCGGAAAAAGGCACTTCTGTTCTCTTCTCCTCAATCACCTTCCTCTCTTCAGGAGTAAGCGGATTATATGGCATATTTTTTTATTATATACCATTTTTATATGAGTATATTTTATTCTTTCCTTCGTAGGTCTAGTTCTTTATAAATATCATCCATGCTAATCCCCATTTCTCCAAAAAGAATCATTAGGTGAAAAAGTAAATCGGTTGATTCCGCTATTATTCTTTTCTTATCAGTATTTTTTGCCGCAACGATAACTTCTACCGCTTCTTCCCCTACTTTTTGGATAATACGATCTAGTCCCTGTTCTAGTAAGTTGGCCACATAAGATCCACTGGGTTTTCCTACCTTTCGCTTTTTTATAATTTCATTCAGTTCTTCTAGTTTCATATTATTTATTGATAATTGGTAATTCTTCATTAAAACATGTCTTTCTTCCTGTGTGACATACATTTTTACCAACTAAGGCTACGAGAATGAGGAGGGTGTCCTTGTCGCAATCAATCAATATATTTGATACCATCAGTTGATTGCCGGACGTTTCTCCTTTTTTCCATAACATGTTTCTTGATCTACTCCAAAAATACACCTTGCCCGTTTCACGTGTCTTCTCCAAAGCTTCTGTATTCATATACCCGAGCATATAGACTTCCCTCGTCTTATCATCTTGTATGACGGCGGGTATGAGTCCATTCATTTTTTTAAAATCAATTTTTATTGTTTCCATAATATTTGTTGTCTAACTGGTATGTTATTCCTTCTTAAATATCTTTTTAATTTATTAATGGTTAACTCACCAAAATGGAAAAGGGACGCTGCTAAAACGGCGTCTGCTTTACCCTCTATAAATGCTTCCCTAAAATCATCCACCTTTCCTGCACCCCCTGAAGCGATGACGGGGACATTTACTCTTTCAGATATTGTTTTTAGAAGATCCCTATCGTATCCATCTTTTGTGCCATCCCGATCCATGCTTGTGAGCAAAATCTCTCCCGCTCCCAAGGAAACGGCTTTTTTTGCCCATTCTTCCACCTTCAGCCCTGTCGCGTTCCGGCCACCATTCATATAGACTTCCCATCCCTTTCCAGATTTTTTTACATCAATCGCGACTACGATGCATTGATCCCCGAATATGCGGGCACCGTCTGAAATTATGTTCGGATCGTTTATTGCAGCTGTATTGATGGCAACCTTGTCGGCTCCAGCTCTCAGCACCATCCTCATATCCTCAATTGAACGGATTCCTCCTCCAACGGTAAACGGAATATATATTTCTCTCGCGACATTCTTCACGATGTCAATTAATATCTTTCTCCCTTCGCTTGAGGCTGTTATGTCTAATAACACTAGTTCATCTGCCCCTTCCTCGTAGTAAAACTTGGCCATAGTAACAGGGTCACCTGCATCCTGAAGCTTCAGGAAGTTTATCCCCTTCACTACACGCCCCTTATCTATATCAAGACAAGGAATAATTCTTTTAGTTAGCATAATTGATTACCTCCTTCAGATTGATTTTTCCTTCGTACAATGCCTTACCTACTACTACCCCATCGACCCCCATTGTTTTTAATTTCATAATCTGTTCCACAGAAGATATGCCACCTGCAATTGTAATTTCCATGGTAGTTTCCATCCTTATGGACTGAATAACATCGTAATTTGGCCCCATAAGAGTCCCATCCTTTTCTGTGTCCGTATATATGATTGAACGGACTCCTTTTTTCTCCAGTCTTTTTAGGATTGGTAATACTAATTTTTCGGTTTCTTCTATCCACCCATTCTTCATAAGAAGGCCATTTTTTACATCAAGGGAAATGACTATTTTATTCCCAAAAGTTTCCATAGCCTTATCTATGAAATTCTCGTCATCTAGGAATGCTGTACCTAATATTATTTTGGATACCCCAAGGTCTAATACTTTTCCCATCGATAGAAGAGTACGGATACCACCTCCAACTTGAATTGGGATGGAAATGGATTTGACGATATTTTCTATGGTTTCAAAATTGATCAATTTACCAGCTTTTGCACCATCTAAATCAATGAGATTCAAAAGTTTGGCTCCTTGGGACGCCCATTTCTTTGCAATATCAATGGGATTATCGTCATATATGGTCTCACGTCCATAATCGCCTTGAATCAGGCGAACACATTTCCCGTTTTTTATATCAATTGCCGGAATAATTTTCATAGACTATATTTATAAAATTCTTTAATAATCGTAACCCGTTTTCCCCACTTTTTTCAGGGTGGAACTGGACGCCATATATATTGTCCTTTCTAATTGCACTGCAAAATACCGTTCCGTAATCCGTTTCACCAACGATACTTTTTTTAGCTGCTGGTGAACAATAATAACTATGGACAAAGTAGAAATAGCTGTTTCGTGGAATACCCTTGAACAGCTTTGTATCATTCTTTACATCCACTGCATTCCAACCAATCTGTGGAACTTTTAGTTTCGTTTTGAACTTTTGAACATTTCCCTTAATGACAGCTAAACAATCACAATTTCCCTCCTCACTCCTACTCATGAACAGTTGCATACCAAGGCATATCCCCAAAATTGGTTTCCCTTTCTTTGCTTGCTCTTTTATGAGCAAATCCAATTTGCGAGACTCAATATTCTTCATTCCTTCCCCGGCGGATCCAACACCGGGGAGGATAAGTCCTGAGGCGCGTTTTAGGTCAAATGCAGATTTGGAAATCAGAGAAGTAACGCCCAGCTTGTCCAAAGCATTCTTCACACTCCCTAAATTTCCTAACCCATAATCGATAATAGTAATCATAAAACTCCTTTCGTTGATGGAACTGTTAATGCTGAACGCTTGTCAATCTCCGTCGCCATGCGCATCGCTTTTCCCAAGGCTTTGAATATGGCTTCAATTTTGTGGTGTTCATTCCTTCCGTTTTCAACTTTTATGAATACATTTGCTTTTGCACTCTGGGCAAAAGCATCCCAGAAATCATAGATAAGTTCCGTGCTTAAGTCACCAACCATCTCCCTTCTGAATTCACACTGTAATGTGAATGCATAACGGCCGGCGAAATCGACAGCTACTGTAGCTAAAGATTCGTCCATCGGCAAGACAAAAAAACCATATCTGTTTATTCCTTTTTTGTCGCCTAACGCTTGGTTGAATGCTTGACCCAAGACGATTCCGATGTCTTCAACCGTGTGGTGCTCATCGATGAATGTGTCACCCTTTGCTTTTATAATCAGGTCAAACAGTCCTTGTTTTGAAAACACATCCAACATGTGATTTAAAAAACCAATAGGTGATTCTATTTTTCTTTTACCTTCTCCATCGATGACGAGTGAAACTGACACATTTGTTTCATTCGTTTTTCTTGTTACTTGAGCCAATCTTTTCATAAGAGGTAATCGACAACTTGTGACATCGTTTGAAAGCAAAGCGTCCCCCTATTCAGTTCTCCCACAAAGATACAGGGGATATTTGCGGCTTTAGCAGCTGTGACGTCGCTTGGGCTGTCTCCGATATAGATGACATTGTTCGTTCCCATGTCTTCCATCGCTCGCAAAAGAGGATCAGGAAATGGTTTTTCCTTATTCGTATCCTCTTTCCCTATCATTACCTCAAATATCTCCCATAACCCGAATCTTTCAAGTACATACTCCGCTTCCTTTCGTGGACGGCCGGTTGCAATTCCTAGCTTGCCATATTTATCCTTGAGCTTTATGAGCTCATTTTTTTTGACAAGTAACTGCTCATTGTTGATGAGCCCTCTTTTCGTTCCCTCACCCCAATACATTTTTTGAAAAACGGCTTTGACTTCCTTATAAGGGATCTCTTTATCGTTGATGAGCGCAAATGTCGCATCCCAGTCATTATTCATCCCCACTTTTTTCTTTATTTCGTTGACGTCAGAAATTTTCACTTCCCTCTTAAGGAAATAGCTTGCTGTTTTTTGGATGGCTATTCTGTATGAATTAGTTACATCCACAAGCACTCCATCCATATCGAAAAGCAATCCATCATATTTATTTTTCATATGCTTTCTTTTAATATTGAAATAACTTTTGTATTTTGTTTTGGCTTTCCTACCGTTATGCGTATTGCTTGTCCCGTTATCTTTGAGTCATAATAGCGAAATGCCACTCTTTGTTTTTTGCATTCCTGTCTAACCTTTTTCAGTTGTACTTTAGTTGCCTGCAAAAATGCAAAGTTGCCCCCTGAAACAAATAGTTTGAAACTTTTCATTCCCTCGATCTCAGCTTCCATCCTTGTTCTCTCACTTTTTATTGCCTTTATCACTGATTCTTTATACTGAGTGTCTTCCAATGACGCAATTCCTGCTATAACTGCAGAAATGTTGACGTTATAGGGTGACTTCACCTTCATAATCTGTTTTATGAGATTCTCAGACATGATGCCATACCCTAACCTTAGTCCCGCAATTCCAGCCCATTTGCTAAATGAACGGATAATGATTAGATTTTCATATTTGTCGAGTAATGAAACTGCCGATTTCCCTCCAAACTCAATGTAGGCCTCATCGATGCAGACAAATATTCCTGTTTCCAGTATTTCCTTAATTTCATCAATAGGGGTCACATTCCCTGTCGGATTGTTCGGATTGCAGATAAAAATAATCTTTGCTTTATTGGTGATCGATTTGATAATCCTTTTCATATCTAGTGAAAAGTCATTTGTTCTCTGGACATTTTTCACAACTCCCCTATTGAGCAATGTCGACAAGGAATAGGAACTGAAAGTCGGTGGACAGTCGATCACTTCATCCCCATTTTCCAACACCACTCTCAGTATCAAATCAATTATTTCATCAGCCCCGTTTGAAACGAAAATAGTGCTTGGATCGACTTTTGCATAAAGACCTAACTTCTCTCTCAATAGGCGGTATCCAGGATCGGGATAAAATTGGTATCCTCTAAACTCCGAGAGTCTTTTTGTAACAAGTGGGGAAGGTCCATACATGTTTTCCCCCGCATCCAACTTGTCTATTGATTCAATCCTCATCTTTTGTTCAATGGAAATACTCTCCGCGCTTGGCACCGGTTCATACTCTCTCCATTTTTGTAAATCATCTCTGATTTTTCTTATTTTTTTCATTGTTATTTTCTGAATCTTATTGAAACCGATTCCTTGTGAGCTGGTAACTGCTCAACCTGCGCAATCGTTTCAATCGTTTTTTTAATAATTTTCAACCCTTTCTTCGTACATCTTTGTACCTGCATCCACTTTCCAAATGCATCGACTCCGAGTGGCGGATACATCTTCGCCATCCCCCCCGTGGGAAGGACGTGATTGGCCCCAGTTGCATAGTCCCCACTCGACTTAGTCGTCCATTCCCCCACGAATACCGACCCTGCATTTGTGATAAGTGATACAACTTCCGTTGGTTTTCTCGTCATGACCTCCAAGTGCTCAGGGGCATATTCGTTGGAAAACATAATAGCTTCTTCTATTGAGTCAACAAGTGCTATCAATCCATACCTATCAAGTGCCTTACGAGCTCGCTCACCCGTTGAGAGCATTAATAATTGCTTTTCAAGCTCCCTAATTGTTTCTTTAGCAACTTGTTGTGACGTCGTCACGAGTACGCAAGCACTATCCTCACCATGCTCCCCATCAGCAAGTAGGTCTGCGGCTATAAAAGAGGGGTTTGCCGTTTCATCTGCGATAATGAATACCTCCGAAGGTCCTGCTGGCATATCAATGCTTATTGTTTTTTGAGCGATTGATTTTGCAGCCGTCACAAAGGAGTTTCCGGCTCCGTATATCTTATACGTGTTTGGGATGGATTTTGTTCCATACGTCATCGCTGCAATTGCTTCTACACCACCAACCTTAAATATTTTTGATATCCCTATCATGTCCGCAGCAACGAGAGTCACGGCTGGGATTTGCCCATCCTCTTTGGGAGGAGAACACATGATGATTTCCTTGCACCCCGCAATTTTTGCCGGAATTCCCGTCATGAGGACGGACGAAGGATATGTTGCCTTGCCTCCTGGAATGTATAGTCCGACCTTTTCTATCGCTCTCCACTCCCTCCACACCTGTACACCTTTCTCTGATTGAACTACTTTATCTATTTTTTTTGGAAGCTGGGCTTTTTGAACTGCTGTTATATTTTTGATCATTTGCTTCAACCCTTTGATGGTTTCACTATTTACCTCTTTATATGCATTGCCGATTTCTTCCTTCGATACACTGATGGAGGAATAATATTTAAATCCAAACCTCTTTTGATACTTAGCCAAAATGTATTTGTCTCCTTTTTCCCTGACAATATCCATAGTTATTTTTACCTGAAGTGCTATGTCTTCGTTTGTCCCAGAAGAACGCGCAATAATGCGATTATAAAGCCCTCTAGGCATGGATTTAAGTTTTTGGATTTTCATAGGATTAATTTCTCAACTGGTAACACAAGAATTCCCATCGCTCCCGCTTGTTTTAGTTTTTCAATCGTTTCCCAAAAGACGTCTTCTTTGATTACGGTCTGGATGGATATCCACCCCTTGCTTGTAAGGCGAGAGACTGTAGGAGATTTCAGCCCAGGGACAATTTTCTGGATTTTCAAAAGTATCGACTCTGGCGCATTCATCATGACATATTTGTAGTTTTGAGCTGATAGCACACCATTAATCCTCGTAACGAGTTTTTGGATGAGAATCTGTTTTTCTTTTGAGGATTTTTTGCTCTCAATTAAAACCGCCTGAGAGTCGAATATCTTTTCCACAACCCTCAAGTCATTGAGGGCTAAGGTACTCCCTGAAGCTACGAGGTCTATCACTCCCTCTGCCATCTGGAGCGCTGGAGCTATCTCGACTGATCCCTTTATCTGTACTATTTCACTGTCCATTTTATTTTTAAGCAGATATCTTTTTGTGGATTGCGGATAGGATGTGGCGATTTTTTTTCCTTTCAGTCCATATATTGATGTTATCAAGGACTCCTTTGGTACAGCCAAACAAAGGGAACAGTATCCGAAATTGAGCTTGGCTCTCGTTGTTACGTTGCTTTTCTGTTCATTAATGATATTCTCTCCTACTATTCCGAGATCAACCGCCCCACTTTCAACATAGTCAGGGATATCGTCATCTCTTAAATACACGATATTGAGGG
Organism: uncultured Gammaproteobacteria bacterium; assembly: GCA_964553365.1. Classification (GTDB taxonomy): domain Bacteria; phylum Patescibacteriota; class Microgenomatia; order UBA1406; family GWC2-37-13; genus JAKBEU01. The sequence continues at coordinate 27,787 of CAZKKK010000002.1, read as the reverse complement.
GAAAATTCCAGCACGATGAAAACAGTTTTTGCTGGTAATTCTCAAACTCCAAGCCTGCGTTTTTAAGGAGGAATAGTGTACTCTCGGTGAGCCTTCCATTTTTCTGTATCGCTAATTTTAGCGAACCATTATTCAGTTTTTTCATATTAAAAAAAAGACCCCGCTTCTGGCGGGGTTGCAAACGTATGTATTACAACTATTACCCCGCAAGAGCGAGGCAATGATGTACAACTTCCAATGACAGTGAATTTGCTAATTGAGATAACATATTAGTATGTTAACACGTTAATATCATTTTGTCAAGTGGTGTTATAATTATGTTATGGCAAATATCAGAAAGAAAGTCTCGACCGATTATAAAAAAAGAGAGACATACACCCCCCAAAATGAACGCGAACAACTCCTGATGAAGGCTCTTACTTCGTTAAAAAACGAGGGTGAAGTAGCGGCGCTTCTTCGCGATATGTTGACTCTCGCAGAAATTGAGGAGTTTGCAAATAGAATTACCATAGTTAAGCTATTGGATGAAGGGCTTCCCTATCTTGAAATCGCAAAAATCGTGGGCACATCTACAACCACCGTTACCCGCGTTGCCCACTGGCTCTACAATGGCTGTGGGGGCTACCAGGCAGTATTAAAAAAACTCAGAAAGTAGTATCATATGTGTCCCTATGATGAAGCTTTCCCCCGGACAAAAAGATGTCTTAGAAAAAGTTGTTGCGTGGTGTAAAAAAGATAAGTCCCAATCTGACTCTTTCATCACTATTGGGGGATATGCTGGAACGGGAAAAACAACCCTCATTGCAGTCCTGAGAAAACGAATCGCAAAACTACGGAAAGGCATGAAAGTGGGATTTGTCAGTTATACCGGTAAAGCGGCACGTGTCCTACGCAATAAACTCAAGGATGCGAAAGTAATCCTTTCTGAAGACACAGTTGGCACGATCCACTCACTTATTTATTCTCCAATGGTAAATGAAAAAGAAGAAATAATTGGATGGATCCAAAAAGAAAAAATTGATCGCGACCTCATCATTATCGACGAGGCCTCTATGGTTGATGAAACGATATGGCTTCATCTGCTTTCTTATAAAGTCCCTATAATCGTCGTGGGAGATCATGGACAACTTCCACCAATTTCTGGCTCTTTCCATCTGATAGCCGAGCCAGAACTTGAATTGGTGGAAATTCATCGTCAGGCTCAAGACAACCCCATCATCACCCTTTCCATACAAGCGCGCCAAAATGGATACATCCATCCAGGTGTCTATGGCAATTATGTGCGAAAATTTTCGAAGGAGGACGCCGACACTCAGGAATCAGTCAGTGAACTTCTCGCGAATTATTCACCAGACACTCTTATCCTTTGCGGCTATAATCGAACACGAAAGAAACTGAATCTTCATATTCGAAACACGCTCGGCTTTACTTCCCCGCTTCCTCAAATAGGAGATCGTGTGATTTGCCTACGGAACAATCATGAAAAACATATCTTCAACGGCATGACGGGAACAATATTGAAAATCAGTGATGAAACCGCGGTCTGGTACAAAACGGAGATACAAATGGATGGAGAGGAAGGAATATATAAAGGACTCATTTCTAAAGACCAATTCATGAGCGACTCAGCGCTTAACTTCACCAATAAGCGCTCAGCAATAATGGCAGGTGATTTATTCGATTTCGGATATGCCCTTACCGTCCACAAAGCACAAGGAAGCCAGGCCAAGCGAGTAATACTCTTTGAAGAACGGTTTTCTAAAATGGATGATGAACAATGGAGGCGCTGGCTTTATACTGCGGTCACAAGAGCAGAAGAAGAGTTATATATTATTCCTCAATAATCATGTACTATATATATCTTTTGAGATGTAAAGATAACTCCCTTTATTGTGGGCAGACTAATAACTTAGAAAAGAGAATCGCAGAGCATAATTCTTCTAAAGCTAAATCAGCTAAATATACTAAAGGTCGAGGGCCGTTGACCCTCGCATATATGGAAAAAGTTAAAACAGTATCGCTAGCCCTAAAGAGGGAATATGAAATTAAACAACTTCCTAAGGAGAAAAAAGAACTTCTCGTTCAATGTTTCAATAAGCGAAGTAAGTGATATCCTCCAAGGGCAAGAAGGATTGATCCCATCAGAGTAGTTAAGGCCGTTGTCCAGAGATATCGTCTCATGGGGACGTGATGAACACCTGCGACAAGACTTATTATCTTTCCTCCAAATCCTGGAATGAGCCTTCCAAAAATGAGGAAGTAGGGAGAATCTACCGGCATGTTGCCGAGTCCGAACGGCAATCTTTTCAATTGTCTTTCAATGCTGGTAATTTTTCTCATATGAAGGCCAAAGTTGTATTCAACCAATGCCGCACATGTTCCACCAATCCAAGTGATTATGGATCCGGGAATCGGACCAAAAAAATACACACAGAACAAAGTCAATGGTTCTGCGGGGATAGGAGTTAAGGCAAATATACAAAAAAGGAGTATTGCCACAAGGGGTCCCGCAAATCCCGAATTACGGATTATTCGTTCCACATCCCGTAAGTTCTGTGCTACATAAAATATCAAAACGAGGGTAATCAAGGACCCTACGATCATCAAAACTGAATTCAGTTTTTTTGGAATCATTGATTTACATTATAACTTAATTATTTATTGATTTTACATTTGCTACATACCGAAATACCTGTTACTGTAAATGTGTTACATATTAATTTTTTTCTATGGCAACAAAAAAGAAACAAGTCACAAAGAAAAAACCTGTCGTCAAGAAAAAGACGCATGCAGCAGTGAAAAAAGCTGTAAAAAAAGCAAAGTCAAAGAAAAAGTAAGGATGCAAAGCGCACTACTTCGAAAATCCCCGGCTTACGGGGATTTTTGTTTGTAGGCCGTCCCAACAGTATATTTCCTCAAAATGTGGGCATTTATATTTCTATTATGATATAATCATCATAGTTAATCTAAGGTTCCGTCCGAGAGGATTGGGTTCTTGGGAATTTTCTCATAATCAAAAGGAGGTGTTAAAGAGTAGTGGATAACAAAAAATTATTTGTCGGTAATCTTCCATGGGGTATCACTAATGACTCCCTTCGTGATCTTTTTGCATCAGTCGGTGAAGTTGTTGAAGCCATGGTAATTACAGATCGTATGTCTGGTAGGTCAAAAGGTTTCGGATTTGTTACATTTGCAACTGAAGAAGCAGCACAAGCAGCAGTCGCACAATTGAACGAAAAAGAAGTCGAAGGCCGAAAAATCATTGTCAACGTCGCGCGACCAAAAGAAGAGCGACCAAGAGATGGTGGTTTCAGAAATGATGATCGTAGACGCAGCTATTAACCAATAAAAAACACTATCTGGTAATTAAGTTTTTTTACTGAAAACCGATAGTGTTTTTTTATGCGCTCAAAAATTACTTATCCTTCTTCTTATCTATCCTATCAAGCCCAAGCCCTTTGACTCCAAAATAGACAACCATCGCGATTATCGCAAAGTCTATAAAGGAATTGAGGAAATTGCCCCACATGATTTTTGCAGGCCCAACCTGCAGAAAAACCTTTTTTAACTCCCCTGCCCTTCCCAAGAATATTCCAACGACTGGGTTAATCATATCATTCACAAGGGATGTGACCATCTTTGAGATTGCCCCACCCAAAATGAATCCAACCGCAAGCCCCATGACGCCTTGTTCTCTGATAAAAGCTATGAATCCTTTCATATTTTTTTCCCGTTTTTTGCGGTATACTGTTACTGAATTACTAACACATACATTATACAATGCTCTATCTAATAGCTATCATCATCGCCATAAACCTAGGAATCACATTCATCCTTTTACGTAAAAAGACTGAGTTTCCCGAGGATGTCAAAAATAAACTCATCGAACTCTCTCTGGATATGAAGAACATGAAGGATGAGTTCCCCAAAAACAGAGAGGAAAACTCGAAGAACCTTCACCAAACACGTGAAGAACTTGCACATAGCCTTCAGATATCATCAGATTCCCAAAAGACACAGCTGGGTATTTTCGCAGAACAGCTAAAGCACCAATCAACTCTCAACACGCAATCACTGGATAAAATGACAAAGACGATCGAAGATCGCCTGAAACAGATCCAGGAGGATACGAATATCAAATTAGAGAAAATGCGTGAAACGGTAGACGAAAAACTTCATAAAACCCTGGAATTGCGACTGAGTGAATCTTTCAGGACCGTGCAAACCCAACTTGAACAGGTCCATAAAGGATTGGGTGAAATGCAGACACTTGCGACCGGTGTGGGAGATCTTAAGAAAGTACTTACAAACGTAAAAACCCGTGGTGTCATGGGAGAAATTCAACTTGCCAATATCATTGAGGATATATTGACGCCTGATCAATATGAAAAGAATGTAAAGACGAAAAAGGAGAGTAATGACTTGGTGGAATTTGCCATCAAGCTTCCAGGGGACGAAAGTGGACCTGTATTTCTTCCTGTAGATTCAAAGTTCCCCACTGAGAACTATATAGCATTGATTAATGCGTATGATGTCGGCGATGCCCTTCAGATAAATATCTTCTCCAAAAAACTTCAGGACGACATTGAATCATTTGCCAAAGACATCCATGACAAATATATAGATGTCCCCTATACGACTGATTTTGCCCTCCTCTTTTTGCCAACTGAGGGATTGTATGCGGAAATGGTACGCAAAACAGATTTAGTTCAAAAACTTCAAAATAAATATCATGTGAGTATAGTGGGCCCTTCCACTCTCGCTTCATCTTTAAATGGACTCAGGATGGGCTTCAGGACATTAATGATCAATAAGCAGTCAAGTAAGGTATGGAAAGTATTGGGAGAAGTAAAGACTGAGTTCAAGAATTTCGAACAGGTTCTTGCAAAGGCTCAGGAAAAAATTAGGCAAGCGGATTCCGAGATTGATAAATTGGTGGGGACCCGAACGAAACAGATGCAGAAAAAATTACGTGACGTCGAAGAGCTTCCTAGCGGTGAAACGACATTTACATTGGATTCACCAATGATTAATCCTGCTTCTGATTCGATTCAACAGGAACTATTGTAGAGGCTCTTTTCGCAAGTCTCAGTATTGTCTTTGCGTCGATGATATCATTCACCCTATCCCACAATTCTCCTTTAACGATGAGATTATCGCCCACTGTTAGCTTCGATAATGTGATGGATTCGTTCTTTTCCCTATATTGTGTCGCACTAGATACATTTACTGTTTGGAGTCCTCTGCTTTTTGTTTGAAGTGTTATTGTGTTTCCAACAATATTTTTTATCTCTCCATTAAACACTGCAAAACGTCGCTGAATGGACATGTTTCGAATGTAGGACGCCTCTATGTCCGTGTTCGATAATGTACCATCAGCATTTCTTTTGCGGTTTCCTATGACAAGAAGTTGATCGTTTGGCTTGAACTCAGAAAGGTCCGAGGCCGCCCCAAATCTACGCTTTAATTCTGTCTTGTCTGTTGTGGTCACAGTAAAGGTTGTTTGGTCGTTTTGAATGGTGAGAATATTCCCGACGATCGTTGTCAATTTTCCCTTTATCTGCTTCTTTATCTTTTCCCTTATCATATCCTTTGCTTGATCAAGGATATTTCTTGTTTTTTCCCTCACGACTTCCTTATTTTCTTGGACCATTTCCCTTTTGAGCTCTCTCAATGTCGCTCTTGTCGGGGATTGGGCAAGGGATATCTGTACTACGAACAATACCGTCATCAATAGTAGGAAAAAAGAGGTTAAATTTGTTAGCTTTGATTTATTTGTATCCATTCTATCTCTCTATATGATTAAATGTGCAAAAAAGTTTCAGTTAAAGTCCAGATACTGTTCGCATTACTAATAACTCTCTTTCAGCAACGTTCCCCTGTTCGTTATATGCGACGACAGAAATGTAATTCTCTCCCTCATCAAGTGAGACAATCGTCTTGAAACTTCCGTCTTTGCTTGCGGTCACCTCGCCATCGTTGATCGCAACCGATGCGCTGGGCTCTGTTGATCCTGAGACAGTGACTGCGTTCGTATCGACTGTTATCCCTGATTCAGGTGAAGAAATAGTGAGATTGATTTCATCGGTCCTTTGAACGGAGGGAACCGTGGATGGAGACGGTGAAGATGTGATCGTAACGTTCGGCGTAATTGTATTCCCATCTTGAATGGTGTTATCGCCTTGCTTTATGCTTCCTTTATTTCTATACTGACTAAAACTAAAAAAAAGCACTCCAATAAGAAGCGGAGGAAAAAGTAAAAAGGCAGCTATTTTTTTCATATCTTAAACCAATAGACCACTAATGAACGGACTCTATGAGACACTTTTGACCAATTTCTTATAATCGATATGGCAAGTATACACCCAAGTAGAAGCCCAAATATATATACAATAAATACCCACTGGGGAATTTCATTAAAAAATACCATCCCCATTTCCTTTATTTTTGTGAGGGTGTATTCGCCGGATGCCTCAAGATTTCCTATCAAGTCGCCCAATTCATTTTCGGAGTAAATATCGAAAATGACCCCTCCAAAAACAATCAATATAGAAAGAGATGCTAATAAAATTAGCATCTTGTTTATCGTTTCAAAAGTAATCCTTTTTGTTTCGTAAAGATAAACTGACTGAACTATCCTTTCTTTGAGGCTTTTTTTATTATTCATGGATATAATTTTTTTGAACATATAATCGTGCTCGACGAATCAGGGTTCGGACTGTATTAATCGGTTTGTTCAGTCGCTTAGAAATCTCCTTATAGGAATAGCCTTCTGCAAACCACGATAGCGCTTTTTTATGATCTTGTTTCAATCCATTGAGAATTTCGCCTGTTTCCCCCATCTCAATCTTATCCTGTGCCTGAACGATATCTTCATCCAAGGAAACTGTTTTATGATGCTTCCTGTAGTACATATTCAGTTCATTTCGGGCGATCTGCAGAAGATAGGGGTAAACGGGTTTTGATACATCAAATTGGAATAGGGCCTTATAGAATTGGATGAAGCTATTTTGGACGATATCATCCGTTTCCTCCTTATCGAATAGTCGAGTTGCGATAAATGCCCGTATTTTTGCCGTATGACGTTCGACCAAAACCTCGAATTTATCGATATTTCCCGCCTTTATCAGCTCAATTACGGCTCCGTCGGTCATCTCCATATAGAATATATGCTACCACACCGATTATAGTTTCATTTGGTACAATAGGGGTATGGAGGAAATAGTGAAAAAGAGCGGTAAGGTGCTCCTTGTCGGGCGTCCGAACGTCGGAAAATCAACATTTTTAAACAATCTTATAGGTCAAAAAGTGGCCATTACCTCCCCAAAAGCCCAAACTACCCGCTTCCCTATTAAGGCTCTTCTTGAGGTTGAGCGAGGAACGATCGTGTTCGTAGATACTCCCGGAATTTTCGCCAAAGCGGAAGATAAACTTTCAAAGAAAATCAACAAAAACACGCTTTCTACCCTTCATGAGGAAGTGGATCTGGTCCTGTATATGGTGGATCAATCAAGACGCCGAGATTTTGAAGAAGCGAAAGTCCTTGGTATCGTACGGAAAATTGATAGACCGAAAATCCTCGTCATCAATAAAATAGACAAAACGGAGGGATCCTATCTCGCACAGTATGAATTCATGAAAGAGGAGTTTACCGATTCATTCGAAATATCGGCTCTCCACAATATGCATATGGGGCCATTGTTGAACCGTATTTTCGAACTTATGCCGGATAAGAAGGCGGATGAAAATCTCGAACACGTCAATCCTTATCCAGTCATGAACATCGACAGCAGAACGTTCGTTTCGGAACTAATCCGAGAAAAAGTATTCCTTATGATGGGAGAAGAGATTCCTTATACCACGACGGCCGTTGTGGATGATATAAAGAATCGATCGAATGGCCTTACCTATGTGAAAGCCCGCATCCTCACGACGGAGGAACGCTACAAACGAATGATCATCGGAAGTGAAGGACGCAAAATTAAGGAAATCGGCAGTTATGCACGAAAAGAAATCGCGCTCGCAATCGGAAAACAGGTATATCTTGATTTGACGGTCGAAGTAGATCCTCACTGGGTTGAATTATATAGCTAAGAGTCTCTTTAAGCATTCTTCTTTGCCTAAGATTACCATCGATTCATTTAATGGCGGAGATATTTTTTTACCCGTTATTACTACACGAAGGATCATGAAAAACTCGCTATTTTTCATTTCTAATTGTTTTGCACACTCCCCCATCACAAAACCTACCTTTTCTGCTGAAAAATCATCAACAGATGATAGTTGTTTGCAGATCGTTGAGATTACTTCTTTATATTTTGAAAGATCGACTTCGTAGGATGTGGGTTTATGGAACAGAAAATCACATAAAGGGATATAGTCCGATAATTTTTTCATTCTCTCCCTTACGAGGGGGATTGATTGTTCGACTATTAACTGATCATATGAATCACCTATGTATTTACCTACCTTTGATTTTAGATCATCGACTTTCATCTGCCTTATATACTCTCCATTCATCCATTCAAGCTTTGCAGTATCAAATACTGGCGCTGTCGTTTGGATGTCTTTTATATCAAAAACCCTTATGTATTCCTCAAGCGTGAATAGTTCTTTTCCCTCAGGATGACTCCAACCCATAAGCGCAAGATAATTTAAGAGCGCCTCGGGGAATATCCCCTTTTCCACATATTCGCTTGCCCACACGGGATTTTTTCTCTTAGATAGTTTCGATTTATCGGGATTTCGAAGGAGAGACACATGCCCAAATTGGGGTGGCTCCCATCCAAGGGCCTTGTAGATGATGATGTGTTTTGGTGTTGACGGAAGCCATTCCTCACCCCTCAATACATGGGTGATCTTCATCAAATAATCATCAACTACAACGCCAAGGTGATACGTGGGAAACCCATCAGATTTAAGGAGTACCTGATCATCCAGACTGGAGGAATGAAATCGTACCTCGCCGCGGACCAAATCAGTGAACACTACTTCGATGTCGGGTATCAAAAGACGGATTACATATTTTGAACCTTTTTCAATTTCTTTCTTCACTTCCTCTTGCCTATTTAAACAATGCCTATCATATTTAGGAACTTTTTTCTCTTTTTGCTGTGCCAATCTCATCTCTGTCAGCCGTTCCGAAGTACATGTGCAATAATATGCTTTCCCTTTTTCCACCAGTTCCGACGCATATTTCTTGTAGATATCTAAACGTTCTGACTGTCGATAGGGAGCGTATGGTCCCCCGATTAAGGGCGATTCGTCGGCGACAATACCTAGTTCCTGAAGTGTCTTGAGCATTTTCGCTTCGCCTCCCGGAACCAGACGGGACTGATCGGTATCTTCTATACGGATAATGAACTGTCCGCCATTCTTTTTAGCCCATGCATAGTTCATCAAAGCGGTAGCGACGCTTCCGATATGGACATCTTTCCCCGTTGGGGATGGTGCTATGCGAGTTCTGATCATGAAGAATATTATACCTTATTCGATCATACTCCGCTCTTCGTCCGATGCGATGCCGCGGAACCCTACGTGAGATTGTCCTGCAAAGAACAAACCTTCTCCGACTCCTGCAGAAAGCAGAAAGTGTTTTTCACCGCCCGTCAGGTAGAACGTATCGGTGATCTTGTCAACTGCCGCAGTTGACTGTTTGAGTATGATCTGCATTGATGAATTAGTGACTATCGCTTTCCCTTCTTCCGTTGATAAGAAATCTTCCACATCTTGGGTAATCGTCGTAAGACCTAAATGGTACTTTCGGGCCCGTTTCGCGAAACTGTGGAGATAGGAACCCGAATCCTTGTGCTTGATGAGATACCATGCCTCGTCGACTATCAGTATTCTCTTTTTTATATCCCTTCTTACTTTATTCCATATATAGTCCAGGACTATATACATGGCGACAGGTCGCAAGTTCTCTTCCAAATCACGAATTCCGAACACGGTGAAATGATTTTTGATATCGAAGTTCGACTTCTGGTTGAAGATTCCCGCAGCCGATCCCATCACAAATTTTTCAAGTCTGTTTGCCATTTCCTTTGCTTCTGGCGTCTCCATACCCATAAAGACTTTATACAAATCCTCCAAAAGGGGTGCAGGAAGCTTGAACGTTGCAGGATCCTGGGTAATTCCAACGTTTCGATAGGTCATGACCAAGGCCCTATCAAGAAGGGCATCCTGCGCTGGGGAAATAACGTCCCCCATGATCACTCGGATGAGGGAGTGCAAATCAAGAATCTTGTTTGAAAGTTCATCCGCTCCCCCATTTTCCCCGACCAAATCGAATGGATTTATTTTATATTGTGATGTCGTCGAAAAAACGACGAACTCCCCCCCCATTGACTGCGTCAATTTTTGATATTCGTTTTCAGGATCGAGAATGATGACATCAATTCCCATCATGAGCAGTCGAAACGCCTCCATTTTCACGAAAAAGCTTTTTCCTCCTCCTGACTTTCCCAAAATAACCGAGTTTGCATTTTCAAGGGTGAACCGATCGAAGATGATGAGACTCCCATCATGTTGATTCATACCATAGAGGATTCCTTCGTTGCGGGTAAGGGCAGCAGTAGAAAAGGGGAATGTGGTAGCGAGTGAGGTTGTGTCCATATTCCTCCATACTGCCAATTTATCTGAGAACATGGGAACTGTAGATTTAAAACCCTCTTCATGTTCGAGCGTTGCTTGCTTTGCGATGATCAGGATAGAAGCGAGTGAAGAGTCGACTTCTTTTGTGACATTATCCAACTCATCCTTCGAATCGGCGGGGATGGTTATATACAAACCGAATTGGAAAAACCGTTCACTTCCCTTTGCCAGCTCAGCCTGAAGAGAGAGAGCATCATCGAGAGCTACCTGTACTACGGGGTCCACTACCTTTCCTGCTTTTATCTCTCCTTCAATAGAGGCTTCCATTTCCCCTATTTTCCGCTTCAATTCATCCAATACCGTCTTTGATTCTGTCGGATAAATGAACATTGAAATATAGAGAGGATGATCGAATGTGATAAGTGAATAAAGCCAGTTTGCGGAAACGTAGCGAGGATATGCGGTAACGAAGAGAGTCCGATAATATTTTTGATCAATCTTAAGATGGTTGAAGTCCACTTCAATGAATGAAGGAGCGATCATATCCTTTATGGAAACGGCGCCCTGCGCCAAGACAGCGCCGACATTCTGCATCCCTGTAGGTATTGTGATATTTTTCGATGCTCCACTCATATTAATTATTACTCATGACAACGTCTGTATATGAATCTATTGGAGCTAACATACGCCCCGTTGCTGATGGATTATATAAATTGTAAAATAACTCTGTGAGCTCTTGTTTTTGCAACACCGTTGCCCGAAGGCCAATTTTTGCGAGAAGCCGAAGGAGATGATCTCGCTTTGGATAAAGAGACGTCTTTGCACGCGCAATGACATATTCTTTCTTTAGCCCACTACCCATACCGCTGATCCCGATTTCCAAGGGAGAAAACGGCACGACAAAATAGAACTTCTTTTCAAGGACAGAGTTCTTCTTCACGATAGACTTTATAAACTCCTTATAGCTTCCGAGGCGTGTTTTCATCAGATCATCCTTGCTTGCATCTTTTACCGAGTCTAAATATTCCAGATAGGATGAAATATCCATTTTCTTGGAAAGAATCAATATCTGGATAGGAAAAGAAAGGGAATTGAGAAGACTCGAATAGGCGTAGATTATCGAGGATTGCTCCTCGGCAGACAATAACCAGAAATTCACAGCCCCCACACCGATGACGACGCTTGCCGAAAAATCTTTCAACAATAAAATATCATCCTTGATTTCCTCTATTTCAGTAAAGGACTGTGTCGATGATTTTATGGGCGATGTTGGTTTTTGTACTGGCATAGGTGATTACTACATCAACTCCTTAGAGTAAAACTCAATGGATTTCGTATTGATATCTTGGATGGCAATTTTCATTGTATCAAATATATATGAGCTCTTTGGGTCTTTAATTTCGAATATGTATTCTCCTGGTGGAAGCGGATTAAAGGTGGCAAAAATGCCATGTTCATTTGTCTTGAGAAGTCGTACGGGGGCATTCGCACTATTTTTAACATAAAGAAGAATGCCGGCAAGCGGAATCCTTTTTCCATTTTTCACCGTTCCGATGAAAAAAGGCTTATGTTCTTTTTGGATTGTGGGTGCCGCAGTTGTCAAAGGCGCCTCCTGTTGCAAGACAGGTGCACTAAAGGATTGTGCAACCTGTACTGCAGTTTGTGTGGCGACTGTAGGCATGGGAGGAGGAGTTATTGTTGATTTGACGGTAAAAGGGTTTTGGAAAGCTTGTTGTATCTGTTTTTTTTGTGGACTTGGTTGCATGGTCTGTTTGGTTTTTTCTAAGTAAGCTGCAAGCATCTGTTGGGATTCAATGTGAGCCATCACATGATGGGGATCCGAAACAAAATAGAGATTCTGTAATAATGTGATAGGTTGATTGTGTTTGTGATAAGTGAACTGCGTCGGTGAATTCAGACGTTTCCAGATGTTTCTGACCCAAATTTCAAGTGGCCGGTCGTTTATTGGAAGAAATGCCAAGGCAACGCCGATCGAGGCTACAGCAATACCCAAGATGACGTTCACGAAGGGTATGGGGATAAAGGTGACTACATACCCCATTGGTCCAAAAATGACCAGGTATAAGAATTGTTTTAACGTCATGAACCCGATGAGCTTGAACTCGAATGAGGTGATCTGACGAGGAATCGCATGCTGCTCCATACTTTCAGTATACTCAAATGTGCTGAAAGTTGCAGACCGAAAGTTGTAGACAAAGAAAAAAGCCATCAGGTCTCTTTTTTCGAGCGCCCTTTGGCTTTAATCTTAAACTTTTAGCTGTTTATTATCTATATGTCACTGGTCTTTCTTTTTGTGTGAGTACAAGACTCATTTTTCGAGATCTCTTGTCTACCTTTTCGATATATGCTTTTATTTTATCCCCTATTTTCAAGTTCTCCTTTCCTGTGAGCTTGCTTATGTGAATAAGTCCCTCTATTCCAGGTGTAAGTCTGACAAAATAACCATATCGTTCTTGTCGTACCACTTCTCCGTCGACTTCCTTGTCTTGTGGATAATTCTCTTCGATTTTCTCCCATGGATCAATAGATAGTCTCTTGATTGAAAGATTAAGCTTCAAGTCCTGAGTATTTTTTTCTACGACACAAACATCGATATCATCTCCCACCTTAGCGTAGCCTGAAGGATTCATAACCTTTTCCCATGAAATCTCTGAGATGTGGATAAGCCCTTCAACACCTGCGACTTCGCAGAAAATGCCGAATTCAGAGACACCGAGGACTTTTGCTTTATACGTCTTCCCTACTTCTATACGTTCAAATTCTTCATGAAGCTGTTTTTGAGAGATATTCAACGCCGCAACTTTCTGTGAAACGACCAATCTGTTCTTTTTTTCATCAACCTCAAGGATCTTTACCTTAACTTTCTGGCCGCTTAATTTTTCTGGATTATTCAAGAAATTCTCAGTCAACTGGATCTTCGGGATAACTCCTCGAATTCCCATGAAATCGATAAATACTCCACCTTTTCCATATTCCCCACACATTACCTCAATTTCTTCTTCTTTGTCCTTCTTTTCCTTAAGAATATCCCATTTCCCTTGCTCAAAGAACTTTCTCATGGAGACGACTGGATATCCTTCTTTTGATTCTTCTGCAATTATTCTTACATGGGCTGTTTGGCCTTCTTTTAGGTAAGGTAAGTAGGTTGAGATTTCTCTCAATTCTTTTTCTCCAAGAAGAGCGTATGCTTTTGCTCCAATGTCAAAAAGGACATTCTTTCTGGAAAGAGATATGATTGTCGCCTCGATATCTGCATTTTTTTTAACGCGCGCGAATGGCGCTTTCTGGAGGAGGGCCTCCATTGGGTTGGTTTGAGTTGAGTTTTTTTTCTTCATGTATTTTTTGCCTTTCTCCTTGCGGAATGTAAACTATACCAAAAATTGTGCCAAAAAACAACAGTTATAATTGTTCGAGCTCTGTTGCAATGCGCTGATTTAAGTCAATCAGAGCACTTAACACCTGTTCATCCTGTCCTTGAGGAAGCATTTTTGCGAGTTCCTGGATTATTTCCTTGTGTTTTGAATTGCTCAATTTCAAGGTATAAATAAATCGTTCACTTGATTCTGTTCCCTGTTTCTTTGACTCTTTCAACAGAGCGGGAATTTTCATTGCTTTTTCTTCAGCATCGGCTAAAACCTCAACTGATTGTCGTGTCTTTCCCTTTTGAGCGAGGATAATAGCAATATGGGCTCTTTTATCTGAAGAGATAAGGAGAAAATCAGCCTTTTTGACCAAATCCCGTATGAGAAATTCATTGATTTGATCTCGCAGTTGCTTGAAGAAATAAAGAGGGTTTTCCGGCGTTATCCCCGCATAGGGAAGTTCATAAACTACCGTTCCCGCCTTTATTAAATCTTTTGGTGAAGCCCCATACACAGTGCCAACCAAAAATATGGCACACAAGAAAATAAGTACTTTTTTCATACTCTATTCTACCACACCTGCAAATGTTCTTGCACTGCCAGGAAAATAATACTATAGTTATATATATCGTATGAATAAATACCGCTTGCTCGGCTTGTTTTTTTCCGTTTTCACTTTCCTTTTCTTATGTTCCAATTCTGTACTCGCCACTACGTTTGACTTGATTCCTCCAACAGGCGCCCTTCAAAGAGGCCAAAATATAACATTCACCATAAATATAAATACGGAGGGGGCAACATTGACATCTGTCCAATCAGGACTTACATTTGACTCTGCTGTTCTCCAATATGTAAGTACGACGGCAGGAGCAACGATGACTTCTGTCGTAGCTGATACAACAACGTATGGGGCTGGAAAGGTCCTACTGACCGGAAGCAATACTGCAGGCTATTCGGGAACGGGTGTATTTGCAACTGTGGTGTTTACTATTATTGCACAAAGCTCTGGGGAAACGGAAATTTGTTCTTTGTGGGTTCCGGAAACAGTGCCTACTCCGACCGTCGGCCCTCCACCTACCACAGGCCCCTCATGTGGAACATCTTGCACGTCAAACAGTCAATGTCCTTCAGATATGCCATGCTATATCATTTCTGGTCAGACAAGCGGATATTGTAGAAGGGCTGCGTGTCCTGAGGTCAACAGCTGTGTGTGTCCTGTCCCAACTGCCCTTCCAAAAACTGGATCAACTGATTCAGGAAATACAGCTATCGTACTTGCTCTAGCCTTTATAGCAGGAGCAGGAGGAGTATTCTATCTCTCACAGAAGCAGAAATATTCATTTCCAGGACCTTCAACAAAAAGCCCTGGAGGAAAAACAAAACACTCCCATCATAAACATGAAAAAAGCGCCTGATTTCACTCTTCCAGACCAAAATGGAATAGATCACTCTCTCAAGGACTATATCGGAAAATGGATCGTGCTTTATTTTTATCCTAAAGATGACACTCCTGGCTGTACCAAAGAAGCATGTGGGTTTCGTGATATAGCCCTTCAGTACAAGGAAAAGGATATATCTGTTATTGGAATATCCAAAGATAGTGTCGCTTCCCATAAAAAATTTGCGGAGAAACACAACCTGTCATTCACTCTTCTCAGCGATGAGTCGAAGGAGACGATTAAAGCGTATGGCGCCTGGGGTGAGAAAAAATTTATGGGCAGGGTATTTGATGGTATTAAACGGATCAGCTTCCTCATCGCTCCAGATCAAACGATACAAAAAGAATATGCCAAAGTGGATGTATTTAATCATGCGAAAGAGATACTACATGATAGAGAAGTTCTTTTATCCTCCACGGCTCACTAACCACAGATCATATCTGTGGTGGTAGTTGAGACTGTTTTGATTTCATTACTACAAACGCTCCGACTCCAATCATAAGCAGCATCATGATGACCACGATCAACATTATTATTCCTTGTGTTCCAGATGTGATGCTCCCTTGTCCTGGCGTTGTAGGCAGCAAATCTGTTCCTCTGCCTGATGGTTTAGCGGCATTTGCGGCTGTCTTCAAATTCTTTGTTTTGCCGCTGGCGTCAGTTATTATGGCTGAATACGATTGAACCGCCTTGCTTGCGTGGTAGGCACCATTTTGCTTCAAATATTCGGTTGTAGTGACCTTTGTTGTGTCTCCGGTAGCGGACGTGTAGCGCAATTCATAGGGAAATGATGGAATCCATTCAGAAGTCACTACAAAGTGACCAACTGAATCGGTCGATGTGATATATGCAGGCTTATTGCTTCCTTCTAGATATATTCCGACCGTCCCACCCACTACGGGAGCATTACTGCTTCCATATGCGATACCATCTAAATAGGATGGCATTGGTGGGATTGAGATCGTCTGTATTTTTGTACTATATTTTGATACAACTCGAAGCTCTGAGAGAGCGCCCTTCCCATCTGCTGAGCTCGCATTCGTCCAAATATCAAAATTCCTATCATTCGTGGAATTTTGAGGGACATACTTATGTCCGGGAACTAGGCTGAACTTTTTCTCCTCCACAACAACGTTACCTGAATCTTTATATATCGCTATCAAGTCTACTGGGATGAATTGAACCCTTCCCGAAAGCCGTATCATCTGCTCACCATTCTGAATGGCAGAATGCACAAATATTTCTTGAACTTTGGGTCCATTCGTGGAAAAAGGTGCAGGAGCCCCTATTGTTTCTATTGCAATGTCTCGTCTTTCCACTTTACCAGCCACTTCCTGAATCACTTCTGGAGTTTCGGCGATATAGATCTGTTCGTATCCAAATTCTTTATATCCTGTTTTAATCTTCGTTATATCTTTTTCAATTGTATATTTCTTACTTGACTTTGCCGCGTCTCCCAAAAGTTCAAGCTTGTAAAATCCAGGATCCACATAAAACTTGTAGCTTCCATCACTGTTCGTAACTACAGGATTTGCGGGAACCTTACCTGTCCCTATCCCCACAGGAACCGGTGTATATTCCCCATTTGTAGTTTTACTTGTCAGTAATTGCACGTAGACACCCTGGATTGGTCCATGAGTCACGGCATCGAAGACATACCCGAACGGATCCCAACTGAGGAATTCACAATCTGCCGCTCCTTTTCCTTGACTCTTTACCCAATCGATTGTTCCTTGCTGTTGTGCTCCCTGATTCCCTTGTACAGGGACGGTTGTAGGTACTGGAGTCTCTTCTTGCATCCCATACCAGAAATGTGACCTTGCTTCACTTCCACCTTGTGTTTTCGATAAATCATCTGCCCACTCGACAGGAAACGCAGATGCGGGATTTCCACCTTTCGAAACACCTCCACTAAATCCCAATTTCTCAACAAGTTTATTGAGTCCATCCGTGCTATTGAATATGTGAGTATCCAGTGTTGCAGATCCCGCCGTCATCCCACTATTATCTGCGCTTGGATTAGTGTCCCCGATATCATATGCGATTTTCACCACGACATATGTTGGTTTCGTCGTGTCATATGTCACTCCATCCTTCACGGCAAGAGAGCTTTCATGGGTACCTGTCCTTGTTGGCTTCAAACAAAACCATTTTTGAGTTACGCTGTTTGCGGGAGCTGGAGGATCGGCAGCATATACTAATGATGATGATAATAAGACCACCATCGACAAGGTAAGGTACTTAAGAATTTTGTTCATATGATATCAATATACTTATTCCCCTCCACAAAGTCAATATTGGGGGGTTTGTTGCTTTGATTTCATCATTATGAACGCTCCGACACCTATCATGAGAAGAATCATGATAACGACGACTATCATTATTACTCCTTGCATTCCTTGCCCAAGAACGCCAACCCCTCCTTGTGTCTGGGTTGGATTTTCGGCCTGATCCCTTGAGGTGGATCCACTTGAGCCTCCAGCGGTATATTTATTGTTTGAACCACTCTTCTGTGCTTTGTCTGGTGCCTTTAGTTCGATAGGAGTGGTTATGTTTGCAAAATAATCTTGGACTTTTTTATCCTCTGCAACGGTGGTATTTTTTTCTTCGAATGGTTTTATCCCTTCTGTAAGGATCAACTTTGCGTTTTGTTTGACGAAAGTGCTTGTATCGATCAATATCACTTCTCCCGTAGGTTTCTTGTATCGCAGGCCATATTCAAAGCGAGGGATATATTGAGATCCGATTTTGTAACGGCCGTTTGCATCTGCGACAGTCAAATAAAATGGTTTTTCGCTATAAAAGGGATATATCCCTACAATAGCTCCTGGGATGGCTATGCCTTTTGTATCATATGCAATACCCTCGATATATGCGGGGATTGGCTTTATCGAAATTGTGTTTGTTGCGGTAACGGCAGCATCGACATCCAATTTCTTGAGAACTGCACTCCACATTCCATTCAAAAAGCGAGCAATTATGTTGCTATCATTTTTTTTCTGTGAGAATACTCCCGTTGTATAAAAAGAGTTCAATTCGAATGAAAGGGTGGCGTTTTGGAATACCAATGGCTCCACTGAATCTACTGTTTGGGAAATGAGTTTGTTGTACTCTCCTAAACCATCGGTATAATCTGTCGAAACGAACGGCTTTATGACGCCCGCTGCATCCATCATGTTCTTGGTGATTATCATCTTCGTTTTTGGATGAGAGACTCTTCCATAAAGTCTTATCCCATTTCCTTCAAGTGAGGGAGCCACGTTATCGATTATGGTAAGTTCTTTTACAAGGAGACTTGTATCAGCCACATTAATAGGGATATTCGCTATCTTTACCGATCCAGCTTGTTCATAGATAGCCTTATCTGTCGTGTATATATTGTCTATTGATAGATTTGCCGCTGTTTCAGCCTGAGCCGCTGTCAGTACGGCAATACTTTCAGCATTTACAAGCTTGAGTTTGTACCATCCTGTCTCCACGAAAAAGCTATATTGACCGTTCTCCTTCCCTGGATGGTTTGTTGAAGCGGGATTGGTAAGGAATAATCCATTGGGTACTAGTTTGTAAAGATCATCTGCAGTATCTCTTTTATATAACTCAACCCCCTTACCTTTAACGGGGAAAAATGTATTTACATCAAAAACAACTCCTCGTGGATCCCAGCTGATCTTCGCACAGTCTTTCGTCGCTTTTACCAGCTTATCAAATGGCGTTGTCCCTTGCTGTAAAGCGCCAACTTCTCCTGCACCTGTACCCGCCGGAACCGCATCTACTGCCTGTACCCATGACCACTGATGAACGACTCCGGGATAATATGCGTCCCCCCAGGTCACCTCTCCAGCGAACTGAGGATTGGTTCCGTCATTATTCGTCTTTTTGGGTGGGTTTTGATTACTATAGCCACCACCTTCTACTACTCCCCCGATATAACCTCCCTCACCTTTTATTGTTAATAATTTATTATAGTGCTCTTTGCTTTCAAACAATGTTTCGTCGGCTGATCCATTGCCCCCTGCTGTACAATAGGTATTTTCTCCGGAAGTGATACAAACAAATACCCATGTATCTTTGTTGGGCTGGGGGACAACTTTATCTCCCTGCTTGATATTTAAGGTTGCAAGATGTGAAGGAGTCCATCCGGGTGCTTCCAAACAGCCACTCACATATCCAGGAGAAAGTGCTGCAGATGCAGGTTTTACCTGTAAAAAGCCAATAAAAACAAATAACAGTAAAAGCGAGGATATCTTCTTCATATATATAAACTATATAGCACCTCAATATGTATTGTCAACCTGCAGCTATTCAAGTACTATGAAAGTATGGCGAAGAAGTTGGCTGGTTTTCTTGGTATTGTTTTTTTCACTCTTTTTTTTGTCACCTCCGTATTAGCTGCAGATCCTACCCCCGGACCCGCAAATACTGTTCCCCTTCCGTGTGGAACGGATACCAAACAGGGATATTGCCCCAATGGTATGGCTGATGTGTATAAAAAAAGCACCCACTATCCGAATGAAAGTTGTACCGCCGATTATAATGAATTTTTAAAAAATCCTCTTATATATCATTACTGGGCACTTGATGAGGAAGTAACGACACAAGGAAAAGCAAATGAACGGGCACGTCAGTTTCTCTATTGGGTGATGACGAAAAGCGCCATTGACCAACACCCTGCGATTCGCCAGATTTGGACAACGACCCAAAATATCACGCTTTTCCTTTTTCTTGTTGTTGCGGCACTGTTCGGTCTTGGATATATTGTGGGCCAGCGATCCGATTTTCAACTGAAGATGCAGATATGGCCAATTATCTATAAAATTGGTGCAGGACTACTGTACATCGTCTTCTCCTATGCAATCATAATGACATTCATACAACTCTCTGAAGTGCTCATGAAATTTTTCATTGAAGCGTTGGGAGGTAATAGGTTGTTTAATATTTATTTCGCCGGTGCCGAGAGTAAGGAAGCAAGCTATGCTCTTTTTGTGGGCTGTCGAGATTTAAATTATAAGGTACAAGAGGCAATAAGGAGTGAGATAGTCTTAATGAAAATAACAAATATCACCTATTATGTCATGGCTATTATGGTGTTGCTTCGTAAAATATTATTGTGGTTTCTTCTCTTTGCTGCTCCATTCCTTGCTTTGCTCATGCCCTTTGTTTTCATTCGAAATGTCGGATGGATATGGATTGGCGTTTTTGCCCAATGGATATTTTACGGTCCCCTTTTCGCTCTCTTCTTAGGGGCACTTACAAAAATATGGCAAAGCGGGATTCCCTTTCCTTTCGACTTCTCTCGAACAACGAGCGTATCAGGCTATATCTATCCGACCGGGATAAACATCGTATATGGAGGTCCTGCACAAATCGGCTCCCAAGTAATAGGGATATTAAACAACGGGAATTATGTCGATACATTTGCGGAGTATGTCATTTCCCTTATCATGCTTTGGGCGGTTATATTTTTCCCATGGTGGCTCCTTCGTATTTTCAGAGATTATTGTTGTGACGGAATCATGGCGATGAAAAACGTATTGATGTCTATGTATGACCGCCTTGCTCCACCTCCATCAAACGGTCCACAAGCACCACATACTCCTGCAACCACTCGTTCATTCAATAGCACATCTATGAAGACGAGTCGGGATGTCGAGACATCGATGAAGATAAAGATGGAAACTCTACAAGAAATCAAACAGACGAAGACTGAGGATATCACGAAGTCGCTCAATCTTTCGATGAATAAGATCACCGATGTCGCCAGGTTTGAAACGAATAAACAGACAAATGAGACCGTGCGAAAAAATATTGATATGTTATCTCAGCCCACAAAAGCATCAACTCCTGCAGAACGACAGAAGTTCATGAATATCAGAACCGAATTGTTCAATAGAACAATAAAAGAAGATAAGGTTGCACGACAGATCCTTTCATCCATTTCATCTTCCAAAACAGAGATGAATACACGCAGAGAAGAGTTATTGAAGACCGTCCCTCGCTCAGTATCGCAACCAGCAACCATCTCATCCGCGACATCATACAAGGTGAATATATCCAATGAGAAGATGACTTCAATGAATACATCTCTGGTAAATGCAGTTTCTTCAAATTCTTCAATCGTTCAAAGTATAGCTCAATCGACACAAGCGCCAGTTCAACAGATTCAATCTGTCCTTTCTTCGTATAAAACCAATATTTCCAAAGCTCCAGCCCAGATACTTAGCAATATCGTAAAAGAAACGGGCATCGCCACCACAACCGTACAGTCAATCATCAAAGCGGTCAGCACTACCATGAAAAACAATAAGGAAGTGGTGAAGATGGTCGCAGAGAAAGAAAAGATGACTCAGGAAGACGTAGCTCATGTCATACAGACCAAAACACCTCTTGTTGCAGAACCGGAGAAAACAATCGAACAAACAGTGACAATTCCTCCAAATGTTTCCATTGAGGACTATGAGGAAGTAAAAAAAATGTGGACCCAACAATATGAAAAGGGTGAAGTTCCCACATCAGAGAATATTACATCCCGTGGCCAATGGGTTGAGCAGGACATTGTCTTCATCACTAATACTCTCAATAAGTTGCTCTCAACCGATGATAAGTTGCGTCAAGAGGGAGTCGATGATTTGTCCTATATTCTTCCCATATTCCTTATCAACAGCTTGAAAGGTGAAGAGCTTGTTGTCTATTTGAAAGCAAAAATAGAAGCCGCAAAAGCTGTCCAGCATGATATGGAGAAGGAAAAGGAAATCACTGAAAAATTAAAGAAAAAATCCGAAGAAACGGAAGAATTCGTTGATGTGAAGAAAAAAACAGAGGAAAATACGAAGACCCTCGAAATGAGTCAGGACTTACCAGAAGAAGAAGGGAAAGAAAAACCTACACAAGAATCAGGTCCTTCGGAAAACGAGTCAGCACCTCAATCTCCCCTTGATCCAAAATAGTGATGGTGTCTTCAATTCGCATTCCCCATTTCCCTGGGATATATATTCCCGGTTCGATGGTGAATACCTGCCCAGCTTTCTTCTCCTCTAGCGAGACCGCACTTACCCGGGGCGACTCGTGCACTTCAAGCCCCACTCCATGACCCGTTGAATGACCATAGTTGGGTAAGGTACATTTTTGCAGTTCGTTCCGGCAAAATAAATCTACGTCCTTCAATAGTAAAGTCTTCTCTGTGAATTTTATCGTCCGTTTTTGGACATCAAGAAGACTGGCGTATGTTTTTTTTATTTCATCCGAAACATCCCCCACTCCGACCATACGAGTTATATCGGAACAATAGTTGTGGGACCGTACCCCAAAATCGATGAGTAATAATGATCCTTCTTTTATCACTCCCTCACCTTTTTTAGTATTGTAATGGGGGGTAGCTGCGTGTTCATCAACCGCAACGATTGGATCAAATGCAAGTTCACTCCCATACCCTTCTCTAATTGATTTTTCGATATACCATGCGATTTCTTTCTCAGTTTGATCCGGATGGATATAAGGAGTGACATCTTTCAAGACTTGGTCCCCGACATGACAGGCTTGTTTTATGGCGAACATCTCTTCTTCTGTCTTTATGGATCGTCGAGAAGAAAACGCATGAACGATGGGAACAAGCTTTAAGCCAATCTCCGTGAGTGTCCGCATTTCACTCCATTTCAAATCCTCTACTTCACATCCCAACGACTCCACATTATTTTCATTACATATCCGTTGTATAATTTCCCCTGCCCTCTCATTTTGTTTAAGTATATACATCTCCGAGTCCTCATTATGTTTTTCACCTGCATATCTCGCATCTGTGATGATAATCTTCCTCCCTTTTAAAAGAAGGACATACGCCTCCCTCTCATGGGGACTCAATGTTTCAAATCCAGTTGAATAAAATATATTGTAAAAATTTGAGATCAAGAATGCATCGGTGTCAAACATATCCTTATATTATCTCATTTGATATTCTTCGATAACTAATACATAATATATATAAGAATGATTGCAATAGCCTTTATCACATTTCGCGAATCTCTTGAGGTACTTCTTGTCATGAGCCTTCTTTTTACTTCTCTTGAACGGCTAAAAATCGACAAGAAGAGAGACCTTCTCATTGGGGCTGGCTTAGGATTGCTGTTTTCCATTTCTTTTTTTATTCTTTTTTCTTTTGCGGGATCGCGGATCGGTTTCAGACTAGAACATGAGACGGGAGAAATCATCGAGGGAGTAAATTATCTGGGAAGTGGGGTTTTTCTATTCATCACGGCAATCCTTATTCATAATAAAATGAAGAGTATCCACTCCCAGAAACCTTCATTCTTCCTTGACACATCCTTAGTTGCTGTTGGTTTTCTTTCGGTCTTGAGAGAAGGAATTGAAATCGTATTCTTCAGCATCCCGACTTCCCTTTCCGCTTCATTCTCATCTTCCCTTTTAGGATTTTTCATAGGAATATTTTTCACTTTCATCGTCGGAATTTTTGGGGGAAAATTTGCCTTTACGAGACTTTCCCAAGAAATCGTTCTCAGAATTTCGGACTGGGGAATAAAAATCCTTTCTCTCTATTTTATTGTAAAAGGAATTGTCGTTTTATCCGAATTTATCCTCTAGTTTTGCCCGTTCTAGCACACTAAAAAATGGTATAATAGAGGCTGTTTCTCAGGGGATGACAGGAATCGATGGGGAATCTGCACATTTACAAAAGGTGAGGGCGTAGCTATGCGTTGGCCAGGTCTAACTTGGTCAAGAAATAACAAAAAACAACAATTGCTAAATCATTTTCAGCAGCTGACGAATTGAAAGCCTTTGCTTCTGATTTGATCTTCGGATCAACTCAACAAGCATATGCTCTTGCATAAAATGCTTTCATGAGTCCTCTTTCCTTTGATATGTCCGGCTTGCAAAGGATATGAGGTTAACCAACCGGAATATGTGAACTACCATTCCCAATCTGGTAGGGATCAGACAACCCTTAAATTGGCTGTTTGGAGGGGTTTGTTTATTCTCCTGCTCCAAGCATGCGTAAAAAATATCCTATCCCTCACTAAACCTTTGTAGACGTGTTTCCTCAGATCCGGGTTCAATTCCCGGCATCTCCACACTTGTATAACAGACGTTTCTAACGGATTGAATTATTTACTAAACCTATAGTATAATTCATGGATGGAAATACGTTCTGGAGGCTCCGAATTACTCACAAAACCTTATCGTGGATATACGAGCCGCATTAATCTTGGAGATGCCACTCTTTTAGCATCATTGCACACAATAGCGCAAGGCAAACATGCGATTGTGATAGATAACAACCCCACAGCGACAGGACAGATATTGAATGAATTGGACTCGGGAGTTCCGGTGTTCAATTTCCTTGCCGCACTCCCTGAACAAAGGCAAATGTATGCATCAATCGACAGAAAGGTCATGCATGACTCCCAAAGATATGGACAATTGCAAATGATCTACCGAGATGCATGGGAAGCGGCCAAAGACAATCTCTCATTATTGACATGTGTCAATGCGGACATCAATACACTATCCACAGAACCCTCATTTACTCCCATTGCTGATGAGATAACTTATTATTATCCCTCACCTGTATATGGCCCCCGTTTTAAGGCGCTTGAATTGGCAAGTAAACTACTAAAACCAGAAGGGATATTCACTATCGCGACAGAAAATGCTGAAGTAGCGGAAAGTTTCAGTCAATTGGCAAAACCATTCGTTACCCAGTCAGGTTTCACGTTAAGGGAGGATTCTATTTTTCTTTCTGCATACGATGTTGCCTGGGGGCAAGATGGACATTATCTGGTTGAAATTAAAAATAAAGGAGGAAAATTGCCTGAACATATCTTGTCCATAAAAAAAGGAGTTCTCTTTAAGGCCCTATCCTTATTGGGCTTCATGCCCTAATTCTGGATATCACAAGAGATAAGTCCTTCTTTTACTATGTAATCAAATACATATTTTGCTAGTGCCTTATGCCCTTCTTCGTTTGGATGCCCATCAGGCAAGTTGTATGAGGTCGACCAATTGAAATTAAAAAAATGGATATTATTATTTCTCTCACTTTCCTTCTTAAAAAGTTCGTTGTACTTTCTAAAAACAAGGGGATTGTATGGTTCATTTGTCCAAAAATAATCTTTCCAAGAATCTGCGACCGGAAACTTCATGATTACCATTTTTTGGTTGATCGACTGTATGAGGCGAGCTATTTGGACTTCCTGCCATTTCAAAATCCTTTCCCATCCATATTCATATATTATCATCCTATTTGCCTCAACAAATGCATCCGATTCATCAATTTGAGGCGTCTTTTTTTTAATCTCATCGACTCTTTTTCCGAGCTCACCCCTTAGTCTATAAAGTTGGAAGTCCCCAAAAAGGGCCACAACCAAATCAGGGGAGTAGTTCTTTCCTCGTTTTACATATCGCTCCCGCATATATTCGATGTCATATCCGGCGACCCCAAGATTAATCACTTCAAATTTCGTAGGACATTGTCCATTTAGCATATCTTCCAACCGCTCCGAATAGTTGTCCTGCGTGTTGACATTCTTTCCAAACGTGAATGAATCTCCGAGGGTGATAATCCTGAAGACCCCGCTTGGTTTTTTGATTAAATAATCGTGCTTCTCATTCAACGCATCTTTATTGATTGTATATATCACTTTATGAGCAAGCCATTCTTTGTTCACTTCCTCATTCGAATTTGCCATTGGTTCATAAAAATGAGTGAGCCCTCCGTTTGTCTCCTTGTTAATATATGCTGAGATTAGAGAGTTGACGGATACGCCTAATGTATTTTTTTTATGGATGATAATTCCCAATATGCCGATTATAAGGAGGACTTGAAGAGAAACAACTCCGATAAATAGCCTCAATTTCATATGTAGATAACTATACAGCATTCCCCTTTCCTTTTATGATCTCCTGTTTACTTTTCTTCTCATATTCTCGGGTTAGAAATTCCCATGTATCCCTTACAAGGGGTGCAGGTATTTCCTTTTTAATCTTCTTTAGAAATTGCCACAACACATGAGCATCATCATACGCACGATGACGATTTTTATAGGTAAAGCCAAATCTTTCTATAATATTTGCTAAGCTATGAGATTTATATTGAGGATATAATCTACGGGACATTCGCACCGTACAACATCGTTTTGATTCGAACGAAATCTCTTCACGCTCCAGTTCGTTTTTTATAAATGAATAATCAAACCACACGTTGTGAGCGACAAAAGTTGCCCCTTTCAAAAATGTTTTCACTTTTTTTTTGACTTCGGAAAAAATAGGTGCATTTTCCACATCTTGATTTGAAATCCCAGTAATGTGAGTAATAAATGAAGGAATAATAATTTGCGGGTTTATGAGAGTAGTGAAAGTGTCTTCTATTTTACTTCCTTCGATGCGAATGATTGCGACCTCAATAACTCGATTATGGGTTGCGCTCATTCCGGTTGTTTCTACGTCTACTAGAGCAAGGCTTTTATCGAACATATTCATAAACCAAACGGAAAGTAATATCTTTCTATTATACGGCAGTATAACTCTTCTTTATTTTCTTACAACTATAAGCACCGCTTCACCTGTGTTCAAGAACGTATTCAATAAAGAAAGAAGTGAGAAATATAGTCTCTTTATAATTGGATAATTATTCCTTTTGTCGTTAAAAAACTGAATTTCAAGATTGTTGAATCCCTTTTTTTCTATAAATCGCATAAGATATCTCGCACTAAAATGCCAAACATGTTCATTGGGCAAAAGGTACTCCCAATATTTATTTCTCATTTTGAAAACGATATTGTCCGTGTTGGGTACCCCAACTATGAGTACTCCATTTGCATTCAACCTTTTCAAGATGGAGTTCATCTCTTGAGGTATGTCTTCTACATGTTCCAGAACATGGTTATAAATAATGCAATCGAACTTCAATTTTGATGGAAGCGTCTTGATTGTTCCGTGTATTATTTTTTTTCCTAATTTATTATGAGCAGCTTTGAACGCGTCATAGTTCGGTTCGACCCCTACTACGGAATAGCCTTCTTTTGATAACATATTCAAAAGAATCCCTGAAGAACATCCGACATCCAAGACGGTCCCACACTTCGGTATATATTCTTCAACAGCATTAACAATCGGCCGAAAAAGAACTTCAAATTCTTCCCTTTTTTCTTCATAATCCTTGAATTTGGTTATTATCGGGTTGAATATATTCGAGCTATGAGGCGGAAAGGTTTTAAGGAGCCCGCAGGCAACACATTTCCCAATCACGATCCCCTCATATTCTCTGAAAACTGTTTCATTTTTATATGAAATATATGGAATGAATGAAGCGGTCTTACTACACAAACAGTTTGAGTAAATCATACCTTCGCATTAATATGCTGC
>CAZKKK010000001.1:0-45335 GCA_964553365.1 uncultured Gammaproteobacteria bacterium | reverse complement strand
ACTCCTTCTTCTTCAAGGTCGACATCTACTCCTGTTGCCACTTCAAACGCACGAATGTTTCTTCCTTCTTTCCCGATGATTCTTCCCTTGAATTCATCGCTGGGGAGGTGAACTACAGAAAGTGTGTATTCAGCCGTAACATCTGTTGCTCCATAGCGCATCGCATCAACAAGGAGGTGTTTTGCTTTTTCATCGACTGTTCGTTTAACATCCTCTTCTGCTTGGGTAATGCGACGAGCAACGTCTGCCTTGAGTTTTTCTTCCCAACCCTGAAGGAGGAGTTGTTTTGCCTGGTCCTTTGTCATTTGGGCAATTGCCTCAAGTTTTTGAAGGATTTGGTCTCTTTTTTCCTCTACATTTTTCTTGGTATCCGCAAGAGATTGTCTTTCTTTCTCGATACTTAACTTTTCCGTGTCGAGCAGTCGTTCCTTTTCATCAATCTGCTGTCTTTCAGTAGCGATGCGTTTTTCTACTTCAAGAGCTTCCGCGAGGTTCTTTTGAGCCTGTCGTTCTGCATCAGTCTTAATGTGGAGCGCTTCCTCATTAGCTTTGAGGATAATCTCTTTTGCTTCTTGGCGAAGCTTGATTTCTTGATCTTCGACCTGCTTTCCGAAGAACAATCGTTTAAAAAATGAACCGAACATAGTCTTTTTGTTTAGATCAGTTGAGAGAGAGTACGTATTTTATGCATTATTTGTTTTGCCAAATTGCGATAAATAGTGAATCATGGTGATTTGAACAATAATTGGTACCTCTCCGCCAACCAATTAATAATATAGCGATATTGTACTCTATTTCGAGAGGAGATGCAAATAAGTTTGCTTTGCTATATCGTATGAAAACCCCCTTCTTTGGAGGAAGGTGATCGCTTTTATGAATCGTTTTCTCTCATCCACAATGAGTAAAAGGGACTTCATTTTTTTCCGTAACGCTTTTTGTGCCAAATCGATCTCGTCCGTTGTATTTTCAGAAAAATAGGAATCGATATCCTCTTGAGAAACGCCCAGTTTCCTCAATTCCATTCCTAATACCCGTTCGCTTTTTGGCTTAAGCAGATTTCGGGATTCGACAAACGACTT
This sequence comes from uncultured Gammaproteobacteria bacterium, assembly GCA_964553365.1. GTDB lineage: Bacteria > Patescibacteriota > Microgenomatia > UBA1406 > GWC2-37-13 > JAKBEU01. The sequence goes on along the minus strand of CAZKKK010000001.1, from coordinate 44,256 downwards.
AATAAACTCGCCATCATTCAAATATCCCTGATCTTTAAGGAGTTCCAAGGTTGCCTGTATATCTCCTGAAGAAATTGTATATTTCTCTGATTTCTTTTCCAGGTATTTTTCAACCTCACCGACACTGCGGGGACGGAATGAAAGATAGCGATAGGCAAGGGACAATGCTTTTTCCATTAGGTAAGAAAAGTTTTTATAGTTTTAATAAGAGCACTGCGGTCTTCTCTTTTTTTGAATGAATGATCCCCATTAATCCATTCAATTTTTATGTTTGGGATTGCATCATATTCTTTTTGAAATTCAGGCCCAACAACATCATCTTGAAGGGGATGAACAATGAGGAGATGGGTTTTTTTTGAAAATTCAGCCACCGCTTTTACAGGGTTAAACTCTCTCAAAACCTTCCAGAATGAAGGACCAATATGTTGAATTGCTCCAGTTGAACGGGGTACGAGACTTATTCCTTCGAAATTAACTACGCCTCCCGGTTTTGAAGAAAATCTCTTAGAAAATCGATTAATGATATATTCAGTATTTGAATTGGGAATTCCCAAAAAAATTGTTTTATTTATACCTTGAGGATTAAGAAGAGAAGTGACAAAACACCCCATTGATTGAGCAATGATATAGACAGTTCCTCCATAGGTTTTTTTCGAGTAGCTGAGTACCGCCTTCAAATCGTCTGCATGTTTTACATAATCAAAGTCTTCCATTTTTCCTTCACTTTTCCCAAATCCCGAGAAGTCAAATCGAACCACTCGATAATTTTCAGAGAGGGATTTTGCGATGAAATCAAACTGCCCCCCTGTCTCATGTTTATCGGTTCCGAGGCCATGAACCATAACAATAGAAATCGGGCTTTTTTCATTTCCTTCAACAAGAGTATCGAGCTTCTCCCTTGAGGGATTGAAAATCTTAATATATTGATTCATATCAATATGGTAATTATAGTCTGGATTCCCGCCTTCGCGGGAAAGACACATATTACTTTTTAAACACTTTTTGCTCCACTGCCTTTATGAGGGCATGTTTCAGTTTTTCATCTTGCATAAGTAAATCTTTTACCTGTTCTTTGCCCTGACCCAACATTTTATCCTGGTATTTGATGAATGAACCACTTCTGGTAAGGATTCCGCATTCAAGTCCGGTGTCGATGACGCTTTCGAGTTTGTCGATGCCTTGTGCATTAATGGTAAATTCAGCCAACTTGAAAGGAGGAGCCATTTTGTTTTTCACGATCTTCACGCGGACACGAGTGCCAATCACTTCTGTTCCTTTTTTCAATGTCTCGATTTTTCGCACATCCATTCGGATTGATGCATAGAATTTAAGAGCCATACCTCCTGGTGTCGTTTCGGGATTTCCGAACATGATACCGATCTTCATACGAAGTTGATTCGTAAATACGATGGTTGTCTTCGATTTGGAAAGGACTCCCGCTAGTTTTCGCAGGGCTTGGGACATAAGGCGGGCTTGGAGACCCATCTGTGCATCTCCCATATCGCCCTCGATTTCCGCTTTTGGAACAAGTGCTGCAACGGAATCTACAACCACCAAGTCGACTCCCCCGGAGCGAATAAGAGACTCAGTGATTTCAAGAGCTTGTTCTCCTGTATCTGGTTGAGAAACAAGCAAATCATCGAGTTGAACGCCAAGCGTTTTAGCCCATGCCGGATCAATTGCGTGTTCTGCGTCAATGAATGCTGCGGTACCACCGATTTTCTGGCATTCCGCGATAAGGGAAAGACAAACAGTTGTTTTACCTGAAGATTCGGGACCAAATATCTCAATAATTCTTCCTTTTGGAATCCCCCCAATGCCAAGGGCAAAGTCGAGAGGGATAACACCTGTTTTAAGGGCATCAATAGAAGAAGAAGGGGCTTGACCAAGACGCATGATAGATCCTTTTCCAAACTCTCTTTGAATTTGTTCAATCGCTAAGTCGACAGCCTGTGTTTTTTGGCTTTTTTTCTCTTCTGGTTTTGCTGCAGGTGTATGTGTTGACATATATAGTAAATAGTATAAGTACTAATGAATGATAATAATGCTCATTATAGAGAGCCGTTTGAAAATTGCAAATAATAAAAAACAAATAGCAAAACTAATAATAAAGACAAATATAAATATAACTAACAAATAATAAATAAGAATTTTGCTTTATATTTATTAGTATCTTATATTAATTTTGGATTCGTATTTATATTTGTTATTTTATTAATCACTCTTCTTTCGGTCTGTACTGCAATGCTTCGGCAACATGTTTCCCCTCGATTTTATCCGTGTTTTCTAGGTCTGAAATGGTTTGTGATATTTTTATGATTTTAAAATAGGAACGGGCGGAAAGGGAAAGACGGGTGATAGCGGTTTTCAAAAGGGAGGTGGCGGCATCGCTCATTTTACACATGGTACGTATTTGATTTGAACTCATCTCCGCGTTCGTCAGTGGACGCCCGAATCGCCTGATCTGTTTTTGCCGTGCAATACAAACCCGTTTTCTAACAACAGAGCTTGACTCTGCCTTTTCGTCTGAGGTGAGTCTCTCTTCTTTTACAGGGGGGATGTCGACGTGAATATCGATTCTATCAAGAATTGGTCCTGACAATCTTTTTCTATATTGTTGTATTGAATAAAACGAGCAGCTGCATTTTTTTGAAGGGTGTCCAAGATACCCGCATGGACAGGGGTTAGAAGCCGCTATTAGAAGGAATCGGCAAGGAAACGTTATACTTCCCGCCGCGCGAGAAATACAAATTTGTCCATCCTCGATTGGTTGTCGAAGTGACTCGAGTGTTGAACGGGGAAATTCGGGAAACTCATCTAAAAACAAGACTCCCCGGTGGGCAAGCGATATCTCACCAGGCATTGGATGTGTTCCTCCCCCAGTAAGACCAATTCGAGAGGTGGTGTGATGAGGTGTCCGGAAAGGGCGAGTCGTAATAAAGCCTTTATTTTGCAGGAGTCCGACAATGGAATATATTTTCGAAACCTCCAATATTTCTTCCCGTTCCAGTTGTGGCATGAGAGAGGGAAACGCTCGAGAGAGGAGGGTTTTCCCGGCCCCTGGGACACCCTTCAGATGGATATTATGAAATCCCGCCGCCGCAATCTCTAGTGCCCGTTTAGCCGTTTCCTGTCCCCGTATTCCTTCAAAATCTATTTCGATTGGGTTATTCGATTTAAAATGTTCGAGTGAAAGTGCCGGGGCGGGTTCTAGTTTTTTCTGCCCGTTCAAATGAAGAATGAGCTCTTCCAAATTGTAAACAGAGATAACAGTGATTCCTTCAACTGCAGAAGCTTCTAAACAATTTTGTGTGGGGACATAGATTGTCTTTATCTTCTTCTCCCGAGCAAGAAGAGTGAGGGGAAGGACGCCCGACACTCCCCGAATCGTTCCTTCGAGCGAAAGCTCTCCAATGAAAAAACTATTTTCGACACTTCTCTTGTCAATCATACCCGCAGCCGTAAGGACACCAAGAGCGATAGGGAGATCAAAACTTGAGCCCTCTTTGGGGATATTAGCAGGAGCCAGATTTACCGTGAGGCGGGAGTCAGGCATTTCAAAACCCACATTGGAAATGGCTGTGCGCACTCTATCTTTGGATTCATCAATTGCCTTATTCGGCAGCCCCACTAAATTGAATGTAGGAAAACCCTTGTTTGCGATATCAACTTCTATTTCGATAATCACCCCATCAAGTCCGATAGTCGTGCCAGAAAAAATGCGTGCAAGCATAGTTCCCAATATACTTTCTCCATTAGGAGTCAAACAACGGCTTATAAGCCGCTTTTTTTCTACAAGGGCCGTCAGGATGATATAAAAAGATCATTAGTGGTATCACGACTTGCAAAGAAGATAAATAAATGTAACTATAAAAGAATGGATGAGATGTTTATCGCTGTCCTTTGTGTGGTTGGGGTTTTGACAGTAATACAGTGGTTGATGTGATCAGATTTTTTTGTATTCCACTTTGGTTATCCTTGATGCTTCCTTTTGTTCGTGTGAATTTCGGATTTCCTTCCGATAGAAATTCCATGAAATCATCTTTCTATTGTCGGTGACTCGCTCCAGGAATTCGATGCCGTGCAAATGGTCATATTCATGTTGGATGACTCTCGCTAACAATCCATCACATCTGAGACTAAATTTTTCTCCATTTTCGTCAAATGCCTCAACTCCAATCTCTCTCGGTCTTACGACAGGTCCAAAGACGGAACTTTTTGGCACGCACCCACATCCTTCAAAGATAAGGCTTGTTTCCTTTGACATAAAAGTGATTTTCGGATTTATATAGACGCGAAGAATATCTGATTTTTCAAGTTTTCGTGCATTTGTCTTTCTGGGGTGGGTAAGGAACACTTGGGAATTATTTCCGATCTGTGGAGCTGCGATACCGATGAGGTCGACGGATTTCATGGTGTCATCCAAATCCCCCAGGAGTTTTTTCAGGGATGGGGAATCAAAATCAACTATTGGTTTATTTTCCAACTTCAATATGCGGTGTCCAATCTCAATAATCGTTTTTATTGCCATAATGACCTCATTATATCAAGGCTATTGTTTTTAGACGCGCGAATGCGATACAATACTACTCATGTACTTTTCCCGACTGGCAACCTATTTCGAACGGATAGAAGAAAAGAGTTCTCGACTCGAAATAACACATATCCTTGCAGAATTATTCAATGAACTCAGTGCTGAGGAAATAGGGCAGACGGTATATCTTCTCCAAGGGCGGGTCGCTCCACTTTTTGAAAAAACGGAGTTCGGGATGGCCGAAAAAACTGTCATCAAATCAATCGTTTCCTCCCTGAATATCGATAGACCATATTTTGAGAAAGAAAACAGACGGCTTGGGGATGTAGGGAAAACGGTTGAGGAATTCAAAAAACAATATGTTTCGTTCGAAGAACGGGAGATGACGATAAACGAAGTATTCCTTGATTTGGAACGGCTCGCAAAGGCAAGTGGAGATGGATCAAACGAAATGAAGGTGGGGATACTCAGCGGCCTAGTCAGACAACTCGATAGTAAGTCGTGCCGTTATCTCGTACGTATACCTCAGGGGATGATGCGACTTGGGTTTTCCGACATGACCATAATCGATTCCTATTCATGGATGTTGGTTGGTTCAAAACAATATCGACCGGAAATAGAAGCTGCTTATCATGTGCGACCAGACCTAGGATATATCGGGAGACTTATTAAAAAAGAAGGGATTGAGGGAATAAAAAAAGTTGCGCCACATATCTTCACTCCAATCATCATGATGCGGGCTGAGCGTCTTTCCTCGGGGGAAGAAATAGTCAAACAGATAGGCACCTGTGCAATCGAGCCAAAATATGATGGGTTCAGACTTCAGATACATTATAAAAAAGAGAGCGGGGAAGTAAGGTTGTATTCTCGTAATCTTGAGGACGTTTCCTATATGTATCCCGATATCGTGATGGGGGTACAGCAAGAAATAAATGCAGAAGAAATCATCTTTGAGGGAGAGGCGATAGGATACAACCCACAAACACACATCTTCCTTCCTTTCCAAGAGACGGTCCAGAGAAAACGGAAGTATGATATAGAGGAAAAGGCAAAGGAGATTCCCTTAAAGCTTTTTGTTTTTGAACTGCTTTACTATAACGGCGCTTCTTATATAAATGACACATTCACGAAACGGAGGGAAGTATTGGAAAAGGTAATCAGCAAAAAGAATATTCCGGAAAAAAACACGACCATCCTTGCCCCCCACGAACTTCTTTCTGATGCGCTGATTATCGAACAGAATTTTGACGATGCGGTGGCCGAAGGACTGGAAGGGATAATCGCGAAGAAATTAGATGGAACATATAAGCCAGGTGCCCGCGGATGGAACTGGATTAAATTCAAAAGAAGTTATTCATCAAAGATCCATGATACGGTGGATTGTCTTGTCATGGGATACGACACAGGAAAGGGGAAGAGAACTGGTTTTGGTATTGGGGCATTTCTCGTCGGAGTATATGATGAAAAAGAGGAGACATTCAAGACCGTTTCAAAAATAGGGACTGGGTTGACCGATGAGGAATGGCGGGAGATGAAAAGCAGATGCGATAAACTCCAAACGAAGAAAAAACCAGCGGAATACATGATAGACAAGACAATGGAAGTGGATATGTGGGTTGAGGCAGGAATAGTGGTTGAAATCAAAGCGGATGAAATCACTCAATCTCCCAATCATACAGCTTTATATGCACTTCGATTTCCGCGACTGGTGAGGTTTAGGGATGATAAACTGAAAACGGACGTTACGACTTTTTCCGAGATCTCCGACTTGTATACCAAGCAGGAAGCATAAGCTTCTTTTTAAATGAAGAAACTCCCGTGTCATGATGAAGAAGAGTTTTCATGAATCGGACAGGATACTCCCCAAAAAAAGAATGCGGGTTTTTCTTTATCCTTCTGCTTGACGTATACATGATAAGCCTATCGTCTCTTTTGATGATCCCCCCTGCCTCATGAATGTGATAGGCAAGGTCGATATCTTCATGGACAAGCTTGTCATTTAGGCATACCGCATTCTTAACCTTTTCCCACATTTTTTTTGTGATTACCATATTTGGTCCGACGAGTGTCTCTTTTCCTCTATGGAGGGGTTTCATCATGTCCAGGTAGGCGCGAGCGATATACGAGGTTTTGATGGGTGCATCATAAAACATGATCGGCCCGGTAAGGGCGTCGATTTCCTTGTTGGCAAAATCGCGGTGGATTCGAGCGACCCAATTAGCAGGAGGTCTTGTGTCTGCATCACAACGCGCTAGAATTTCATAGGATGCCGCATTGAACCCAGCATTGCGAGCGGCAATCATACCCTGTTTCGTTTCGTCAACAATACGGACGAAGGGATACTTTTTTACGATGGAAATAGAACCATCCGTACAGTTGTTATTCACCACGATCACCTCATCAGGCTGGACTTTTTGTTTTGAGATGCTTTCCAAGCATCCCGCTATATATTTTTCCTCGTTATAGATGGGAATGATAAGCGATACTTTCATGTCTCTATTCTATCAGAATTTGAATAAGTGGTATAATAAAGACCGTTATGAAGCCATTTTTCACCATAATCATCCCCACCCTCAACGAGGAAAATTTTGTTGGAAAGCTTTTTGATGACCTCATAAAACAAGATTTTAAGAACTTCGAGATAATCCTTGTCGATGCCCATTCCGAAGATGAGACGATAGAAGTTGCAAAAAAATATTCCACACTCCTCCCCATTCAAAAAATCATCCAAATAAAGGGAAGGAACGTATCCAAACAACGAAATACAGGAGCGGAGAACGCACAAGGATCCTACCTTGTCTTCCTTGATGCGGATTCACGTATCAAGAACAATTTCCTTCGTAAACTCGACAAGTATATAAAAATCCATAAAGGGCTCCTTTTTATCCCTGCCTTCTCCGTTTCCAAAAAGGATCCCCAACTAAGCATGATTGTCGACTTTACGAATGCACTCATCAGTCTTTCGAACAAAATCGGGAAACCATTTTCGACGGGCGGGTCGATGATTTTGGAGAAAAACTTCTTTTCGATCATTGGTGGGTTTCCGGAAGATGTTCCCCTCAGCGAAGACCACCTTTTGGTCCGAAACGCTTTCAAATATGGGGTAAATGCCAAGTTCTTGTCTAATATTAAAGTTAAATTCTCCTTGCGTAGGTTCAAAAGAGAAGGCAAGTTGGAAATGCTCTATAAGTACGTGAAAAGCACCATTTACTTCCTTGCGAAAGGGAAAGTTGACAAGCAAATCATCACTTATGAAATGGGTGGGCATCTTTATAATAAGTCATCAAAGAAAGTGCTTCTTGACCTCATCAAAATAAGCCCAAAACAACTCCTTAAGCAGTTCAATAAATATATCCGCTCTTTTATCAGCGGGTTGGATATTTGAGGGAATAGACGGTATATTCTTTGTTTCCAAAGAGGATAGGGAGATTGTATCGATGGCGGTTACCCGATACAAGATAGCTTGCTTTATATTTTTTACCCATCCTTAAAAAATCCTCGGAAGTATTCGTATAATACGCTTCGCTCGTCATTTTCAAATTTTCCAGATAGTCTCCTTGAAATCGATTCAACACTTTCGGCGCAACATCTTCAAATCGTGGTTTCCAGTATTGTATGTATCCGGGGTCGAATGCCGCCTCGAGAAGTTCAGATAAAGTGGAAACCGTAGATCGCTCTGATACAACGCGCCATTCAACATCATAAAGCCACCATTTTGAAGGAGGGGTGATAAATATAGCATCTTTCGGTGTATTGTTTTTTGCCCAGAGTTGCACTTCATAAAATGGGGTTTTTTCAGGCCAGATATGAACTCCTGGGCGAGCTAAATTAAGATAGAGCAATCCGGAAAGAACAACCATAAACAGCAAGAATATCGATATCGTGATATATCTTAACTTGTTACTATTCCTGACTCTCCAAAACAAGAGTGATACCAAAAGGAAGAATGGGGAAAATGACAGGAAAAGGGATGACACAAAACAAATAAAATGAGATTTGGATTTATGTGATATGACTATCATATGCGTCATATAAAGGTATGCAAATAACGTAAGGAATGTTCCAATACGTATAACTTGGCCTTGGATAATGATAGTGAGAGGAAAGAAGGTGGTCGCTAAGAGTTGGACGAATAGAATGAAGATACCTCCATACATAAAATGACCGACGGTTTCATGTGTTTCGTTTTTTGGGATCTGTCTCTTTGCGATGAAAAAAAGGATAAGCGCCGAAACCCCACCCACGGTCAGAATCATCACGATTGGCTTTGAGATACTGATGAAGTTGAATAAGTGAAAAAAAGTAGACATGTTGAGGAGATTGAACCACTCCCATTGCACGGTAATAGGCACCCCTGAGTGTCCAAATTTCCAGATAAGCACGGGAAGTGCAGCAAGAAGGAATAATGGAGTAAAAAGGAATGGTCGTATATTTTTTTTCTGCACTAGGGAAAAAAGCATATCCATTCCAATCATAGCAAGGACAAAATGCACAGAAAGCGCGTGGAAATTATAGAGTATCCCCAAGATGAGAAACGAGACAACATAATTCTTCTTAAGATAATAGTTAAATGCGATCAATTCAAAAGGGAGCACAACCGTGCGATTCAACATGCTGAATTCAAACAAAGGAAAACCCGAGAAGCCGATATGAGGGAGTGCACTTGCGACCACGGCAAGAAATGAGGTAAGTTGATTATGAAAGAGCGTCCTGCTTAATTTCCCTATGGCCCAAAAGGTAAGGAATATAGAGATGATATGGACCAAAAACATAATAGGTTCAAGGATCCCCGCTTTATAGAAGGGGATGAAAAGAAGCCAAAAATAAGAGAAGTGTGTAGTGCGTAAATCAAAAAAATGATCGTTTGGGAAAAGAGACACATCCACTGTTTTCTTGAGGAATGGAATATGACTCGCTTGGTCGAATGTCCCGAAATAATACCCATATGAAAGCACGATAAAGACTGTAAGTATCAAAAAAAAGACAGTTCGGTACAGGGAAGAACTCCAGCACAACTGTACGATTTTTTTCATAAAGAATAGCTCAAATTATAGCAAAAACATCGCGCAATTGTATCATAATATACATATACACATTCATATATTAGTTATCCACATTTTATATATAGCCTATCAGGACGGTATTATTTATGAATATATAAATATAGGATATCTTATAGTACATATGTATTTTTCTATAGGGCTTGACAGGAAGTTTTGAGTTCTGTATAGTCTGTGTATGAAGATTTCAATTCGTTACAAACAGCAGTCAAAGGTAGAAATAAACAGCCTAGGAAAAGAGATGGTGGATTTCGCCAATTTTCAGTTTAAGAGTCTGGTAAAGAAACATTTAGGAGTGCCCGTGAAGTCGTTTAGATTATAAGGCAAAAAAAAAGGAGCATCACTACCGCTCGTATGTAGGGGACGACGAGTAGTAATGCTCAAGGAATAACTTAACACACCTTTCTGTGCTTGTCAAGGAGGGTGTTATTTTAGTTGATATAGAGCCCCAAACCCATTACTTGATTCAAATATTTTCTTACCCAATTTCGTGAACTTGGCTTCCTGAAGCTCTTTATACTTTTGTCGTTCGAGTGAGGAGACGATAATATATTTAATATCATATTTTTTGATAAGCTCTTTTGTTTTCCCTAGATCTTGCGACTCGTAGAGTGTAACAACATCGGGAATACGTTTCCCTACAGCATCTGCACTCCCTCTCCACAACCATTCATGTACCCACCATCCAGCGACAGTTGGAAGGCCCGTGTAGGCGCTCACATGATTAAAATCGGTATACGAATCACCTTGAGCTTCAAGGATGACTGGTTGGCCTGTAATATGTGTATTCATATAGGTTATTATTTCTTGAGTATCGGAATTTTGGGACACAAGCCATTTGAATCCATTCAGTTGTGGTGTCTTATCTAGTAAGCCATAGTAGGATGGTGCTGCATAAAACATATATACACCCACAAAAAGGAAAGGAATGACCCAGATGGCTTTCTTTATGATTTTACTGGGGGAATGGGTACGAGAAATGACAAAGAACGTGTAGGTTGAAGCGACCGTCATCATCATGAATGCTTGGTATCCCAACTTAAACATGGTATTTGCACGAAAATGGGCAGGATAGATATCTTTAATGTAGAAAAATTCAGGGATAAGGATAAGAAACATGCCGAATGAAAATAATACGAAGATGAAGTCGTCAGTTGCGTGTTCTTTATATTTTTCAGCGGCTTTTCCCCAAATGAACAGGAGGAAAGAAATAAAGAAGAAACCCCAAAGTATGAACAGCATCCAGAGCTCATCTGGTTGGCAATTTCCTTTTTCAAAGATGAATGGTCCTATTTTACCGATATTGACTAGGAACGAAGGCGCACAATTCATGCCTATCGCGGTCACAAATGGCTTGAAGTGAATGGAGAAGGGCATTGAGAAAAGAAGGAAAGAACCAATGAGAATGCCGATGTGGATAAAAAAAGTACGAGAAAATTTGAACACCAAAAACAAGAATGCCGTAGTAAGGAGAATATAAATAGGTCCATCAAATGCATTGGTCATATAGTGAATGGCGGCCATGAATCCGAGGAGCGCAACGAGGGAATAGTGGTTAGTGGGGCCCGAACGTCTTTTTTCATCTCTATACGTAAAGAAAATGAAAAGAATGGCGAGGGTAAGGAGAACGAAAAGGATATCGAATACGTGTCCATGAAGATCTGCAACCACATAAGAATAAGAAGGGAATTCATGGATGGTAAAGGGAATGAATCGGGTAGCATTAGGATACCAATATTTCGTTGGGTTATACCAGCTTAGTATTTCCCAAAAAGGAACTGGTTTATCAACGGGGTATCCTGTGGTAAATAAATAAAGTGTATGCAAGTTTCCTCCGAAGTTGAGGATCCATGTACCGATAAAACCAAATATGAATGCGTTTTTTAGCTTCTTCCCATAGGAAAAAACGATCTGGGTAACCAGAGAGAACGTCGAGACCATAGACTGTGCGAATATAGTGGCAAGGATAAGGTTGTATCCTATTTCCGGAGGTATACCGCTGAGCTTTATCTGTATCGCTCCCGTCAAATGACCAAAGTAATAGTAGTTGATGGGAAGTTTTGCATACCACATATCAAGCGGGGGGAAATAAGTGGTGCGCAAAATCGATTGCATGAAACCAAAGTCCATAAACTTCTCCAGGCCCCGAATGGATGGCTCTTGGCCTCGAACATAGGTCCATAAAAATAAAGCGGCAAGGAAGAATAACTCCTCAAAAAGGATGATGCGCCAGGGGATTTTCTTAGCATTCTTTCGTTGAAAATAGGAGCTAATGAGAAAATAAATAAATAGACAAACTAGGAGAGTCGTGAGGTGAAAAGGCGCGATATGGAGGTTCCCCAAGAGGAAAACCGTGTAACTGAGGATGATGATCCCAATCGTCTTAGAAAATGCATAACCTTGGTCGAAGAAAGAGGAAAGTAATTTTTTGGTGATTCCAAAAAAAATAACCCCGATGCAGAGAAGAGCAAAATACCATTGCAATGTTTGATAAATCCAGTCCATATAGTAAGTGATTATATATAAAATTAACGACTAGTGGTACAATACAATTCTATGGAAAGTAAGTATACACCAGCTCTATTCGAGCAAAAACTGTCTTCATTTTGGGAATCAAAAGGATATTTCAAAGGCGTCGTCGAAAAGAACAAAAAGCCGTTTTGTATCATCCTTCCTCCACCAAACGCAAATGCAGATCTTCATTTAGGGCATGCGATGATGGTCTATGAAGACATAATGATCCGATATCGAAAGATGCAGGGAGACAACACCTTATGGATGTATGGCACGGACCATGCAGGGATTGAAACCCAGTTCGTATTTGAAAAACATCTGAAAAAAGAAGGGAAAAGTAGATTTGATTTTGAACGAAACGTGCTGTTCCAGATGATATATGATTTTGTTTCACAGAATAAGAACATAATGAAGGATCAGCTCCAAAAACTCGGATTTGGGCTTGATTATGATAATCCAAAGTTTCCGATGGATGAAAATATCGTAAAAATCGTCCACACCACATTCAAGAAGCTCTTCGATGATAAACTCACCTATCGTGCAAAAAAACTGGTGAATTATTGCGTCAATTGCGGAACCTCATTTTCCGACCTTGAAGTGGATTATGAAGAAAGAGAGGGTACTCTTTGGGAAATCCGCTATCCATTACGCGAAGGAAATGGCTCAATCACCGTCGCAACGACTCGCCCTGAGACACTTCTTGGCGACACCGCGATAGTGGTCAATCCAAAAGACAAACGCTATAAAAAATTGATTGGGAAGTATGCAATGGTCCCACTTATCGGTCGTGAAGTCCAAATTATCGCTGATGATTCGGTCGATATGAAGTTTGGAACCGGAGCGGTGAAAGTGACCCCTTCTCATGATCATACTGATTGGGAAATGGGGCAAAAACACGGCCTAATGAACATCCAAGTGATTGGTACTGATGGAAAAATGACAAAAGATGCCGGAGAATATGCCGGTCTCTCAATTTCAAAAGCGCGTGAAGCCGTCCTTCTTTCTCTAAAAGAAAAGGATTTGCTTGGAGAAGAAAAAAAACATATGCACCGAGTTGGCAGATGTTATCGCTGCAAACGGGTTATTGAACCACTTCCTAAAGAGCAATGGTTTATCTCAATCAAGCCACTTGCAGCGAGGGCTATCGAAGCCGTGAAAAAGGGAGAGGTCGAAGTATATCCAAAACGTTTCAAAAAAGAACTCATTCGCATATTGGATAATTTCATCGACTGGAATATATCCCGCCAAATTGTTTGGGGAATACGTATTCCGGCATATAAATGCGTGGAAATGAAGAATGATATATGTCGACATGCAATGGGATGGTTCGTGTCGCTTGAAAAGCCGGAAAAATGCCCACACTGTTCGTCCATACTTTTTAAACAAGATGAAGACACGTTTGATACGTGGTTTTCTTCAGGCCAGTGGCCATTTGTCACTCTGCAGACGTCGGGTAGCGAAATGTATAATCATTTTTATCCTACGGCTGTAATGGAAACGGGTCACGATATTTTGCGAGCTTGGGTTGCACGCATGCTTATGTTGGGTCTTCATGTCACGGGAAAAGTTCCCTTCAAGACGGTTTTTCTCCATGGATTAGTACGGGACAAGAATGGCCAGAAGATGAGCAAGAGCAAAGGAAACGTGGTGAACCCACTTGAGGTGATACAGAAATTCGGGGCTGATGTGCTTCGAGCGAGCTTGATGTTTGAGACAAAAGAGGGAAGCGATGTAGTGCTTACCGATGAGAAGATGATCGGGATGAGGAATTTCGGAAATAAGCTTTGGAATATCGGACGATTCATCTATATGAACAGGACAGAAGTAAAAGCTGATAGTACAAAGCCAAAAGTTCAAAATGACAAACTAGTTAAATTAATAAAAGAACTTGAATCTGTAAAAAAGACCTACCATAAAAACATGGATGGATACAAATTCGGGCAGGTATTGGGAGATCTCCATGCATTCACATGGCATCGATTTGCAGATGTATATATAGAAGAACTTAAGGAAGAGCTCAAAGCAGGGAATAGCGAGGTCCAAAAAACCCTTGAAAAGGCGTTCCTTGAATGTGTCGTGATGCTTCATCCTTTCATTCCTTTTGAGACCGAGGCTTTGTGGCAAGTATTCAATGGGGAAAATGAGTCGGTTTTACAGCGAAAGGTTTGATATAATGTAAGCTTGATTATTTAATATTATTAAATCGTATGCCAAAAAGAACATTTCAGCCAAAAAAAGGAAAACGTGTAAAGACACATGGATTTTTAGCCCGCATGGCCACTCCAGATGGTCGTAAGGTTATCGCGCGAAGACGAGCAAAGGGAAGAAAGAATTTGACCGTTTAATAATCATTTCGCCTAATTACCTTACTTATGTTCCAACCTTTTATCGCATTTTTCAACACGGTATTTGCGCATCCAATAGTCAATTTGCTTGCGTTATATCACTATCTCTTTTCTCTTCTTAAGGTTCCAGGCACACTCGGTTTTTCGATCGTAGCACTTACCGTTACCATCCGTCTTTTACTTCATCCGTTTTTTAAGCAGCAAATGGATTCCGCAAAGAAGATGCAGGACATAAAGCCACATATCGACAATCTATCCAAAAAACATAAGGGAGATTCGAAAAAAATTCAGGAAGAGCAGATGCGTCTTTATCAAGAAGCGGGGATCAATCCTGCTTCCGGATGTCTGTTCATGATCATCCAAATTCCTGTCTTTATCGCACTCTACCAAACATTGCAGATGTTTTTCGTTGCGGATACCACGAAGATAATCGTTTCATTGAACAAAACTCTCTATTTTCCATTCCTGCACTTTAAGACCTTGGATGCATGGTTTTTAGGAGTGAACCTCGCGGCAACTCCAAAACAGATGGGAACAGTTTTTGCATATCTCATCCCCATTGTCACCGGAATCCTGCAGTATTTCCAAACGGTCAGTACGACTGCCGGGATGACGCCACAACCAACAAAGGAAATAGATAGTAAGAAAGATGGGAAAGAAAAGGGTGCCGGAGATGATTTTCAAAAAGCGATGAACACTCAAATGAAATACATCTTTCCTTTCATGATCGGATGGTTTTCGCTTAGCATGCCTGCAGGATTGGCGCTTTATTGGAATATATTTTCTGTGTTTAGTATAATCCAATACGAGTTGCACAAAAAAGAGTCCAAAGGTCCAAAAGTACTTAATTCCAAGTCTAAATAAGATTATCAATATTATTAATTTTTAAATTATATGGAAAAAATAGAAACAGTGCGAACAGAGACAGAAGCTTTATTAAAAAAACTCGTGTCTCAGTACACTTTGGAAGTCGTAGAAGATGCTGGAGCCTTTCAAATCGTGATTAAGACAGAAGAAGCCCCTTCCCTCATCGGAAGACATGGTGACACAGTAAGAGCATTTCAGAAAATCCTTGAGGTGATGTTGTTTCAATTATTCAAAGAACCAGTGCGACTCCTTATCAATGTCAATGATTATCGCGAAAAACAGACAGAACGATTGAATGAAATGGCACGGGAATATGCTCAGAAAACACTTGATAGCAAAATGGCCGGATATATCAGCGATCTTTCTTCTTATGAAAGACGCATCATTCACCAGCTCATCACAGCCGAGTTCCCAGATCTTGCGAGCTACTCCGTTGGAGAGGGACGAGATCGTCAGCTTGTGATAGACTTAAAGGAGAATGCTCCCCAAACCGCAACCAATCAGGAATAACCAGAGAAAAGCGAATCCATTGATGCTTTTGTTGTTGCCGTTCTTGGTCTTACTAGACATAGTCGTGTATTTTATGACTCGGTCTACGTGTTGGAACTGTTTTGGCATCAATGAATTCATCCAGAACTCGTCCCTTTCATTTCATATCCTTTCCCAGACGGTACCTTTTTTGAATAAGGAGACACCTCCAGTCTAGTCTGTCAAGGGGTATTTGCATTCTTCTCTTTTTGACATCCATTTTCGTGCTAGAATGAACGTATGGCAGAGAATTCTGTGGAAAACAATTCGGGCTCATCAGCTGTTGAACAGAAAATTGAGCAGAAAGTGAAAGCTCAATCTGCCGAGCAGTTGAAGGAAGAATTTGTGAGACTGGGAAAATGGGTGACAGATATAAAGCAAAATATAGAGATCGATCTTATTCAAAATAATAAACGACAACATGATTTTGGATCGGGAGATAAGAATGATACGGGAACAGAGCGGGGGAAGGCAAACTCAATAACGGAGCTTATCCAAAAAATGTTTTATGCCGCACGAAATACTCCTGAAAAAATACCTGCAGCTGATAAACCCACACCGAAAGATCCAAAGGCTCCTATCCCCACTCCTGAGAGCACTAAGCTTCTTCAGAAAATAAGCTCCCATATACGATTAGAAGAAATCAACGATCAAAATGCTCCGTATTTTTATGATCTATTGAAGTCGATCACCGAGGGGAAAGTGGGAGTAGATAATCTCGCGGAAGAAGTGCGGAAGATTGCTCCCGTTGCAAACTTTGATTCTGCCTCAGCCGATGTATTTGGAAAAATTCAAAAAGCAGGCGTTGAATATGCAAAAGAAAATAATATTGCAGAAAAGGATGCAAATAAGATGTTTGGTGTTCAAGAAGTAAGCACAGACATGGTTCAAAATGAAGAATCCCAAAGAAGAGCAATGGAAGAGAGATCCGCAGAATCGGCATTCAATCAAAATTGGGAGCATATTTTTTCGGGTCATTTCAATGAAGGGGCAGAAAAAGATTTGGTAAAAGCGTTGTATTCCCCCGCTAAGTTTGTCGATTATTACGAAAAGATCCAAGCAGAAGAAATAAAAAAAGATCCGAGCCTCGATAAAACAAAGATAGCCCAAAAGGCTTCGGAGCAAATGGAAGTGAAGATATCTCTTTTGTTCGCGAAGTTGTATACAAGGCTAGATCATGAAAGCCCGAAGGAGTTTTTCCAGAGCATCGAACAAGAGGATATCATGAAGGGTATCACTCCGGTAAAAAGCGAGCTCAAACGCCGCATTACTCTCCTGGGAACGAGCTTAGCACCGTATCAGGTAGAACTTGAAAAAAGCGGAAAAGAAGCTCCGAAGTTTTTCCAACGGTTGGAGCAGGATACGGAAACCGTTTCAGTCAATGTCAAAGGGAGCCTTAAACCACGTCCCCGATTTAGAACCAAGTTGGAAGCAGAAGAGGCGAGCGGCTCGCATTTTGCACATTACCTAGATCAAATCGTTGATCATTATATCGAAGCTCGAAGATATACTCATAATTCCCGCGCGGTCTTTCTTCATCCGGTTGATGCCCAGACAGGATTTTATGGTCAACTTGCAAAATTCGCAGCAGAGACATCGATGTTGGACTTCGATCAGATGATGTTGTTGCCCGATAATGATATTTTTCAGAGTGCTTTTGGTTTGTATAACAAAATGATTGAAGAGGGCTTCGCGAAAAATGATTGGCGACACTCGGCTGGAATGTTTACAGCACAACTGAATAAGCACACCACCCAAATCGAAGGTCGGGTTTTGGAGCAACTAAGTGCGATGTTTGGAGATGCTTCAGAGGAACGGCTTACCGCCGCTCTTACTATGGCTGTTGGAGCTTCACGTGGAATGTTTCTCACTGAGGTTGAGATGGCTGCCCATGCAGATCCCCATCTGAATGAGACGGGAGGATCCACATTCACAAGCTATTATCACCAGGATGCTACTGCTCTCATGGCTTTTAATCCCCAACACCTCTTGGCTCGTTTCGCGGGAGGACCAAATCTTCTTGATCCAATCTTTTTCCTCCCCGTTGACAGTTTTAAAGGGAGTCAGGCATTTACCGACCATCACGCGCTGTGGGATAAGGCAGAGAAATATAAGGCATCCTTCATTAAAGGGCGAGAGCCGCTCCCTGAACAGACATTCTTCGATAAGCTTAACAATATTGGTCTAGTGGGAGGTCCTATGCAGCGCAAGGGTTGGCGTACTGCATGGCAACTTGATAGTCTTTATATCAGCGATAAAGTAACAAATGAAAAAGGACAAAGTTATGTCAAAACAAACCATTTGAAAACTTTTCAACATTTAGAGAATATCGGTTATGAACTTTTGCAGGATTATGTTACCAAGCTTGGTCCACATCCAAAAGCAGGGGATGATGATCTTTTAAAAGCTCGGAGTACTTTTGGAATGAGTAAAGAGCAATCAGCACTGTATGAACAAAAAGATGCTTTATTTAAGTATATATTTGAAAAATATTTCGATAAAGATCCAAAAGACCTGGGTAAATACATGGATAAGATCCGTGATGCGAAGAGGAATGAAGTCCTAGGGAAAGTCCGCAGCGGTCTGAGCGCCCCGGACGATATTGAGGGAGAAGTGGAAGCGGCAGCATCATTCGAATTTTTAGATCGGATGCTTGCGCGCGTCATCGTGAAGCGTTTGCCGAGCAAAATAATCCGCATGGATCGTGATAGGCTTTCCCCCGACGGAACGAGTAGGTATAAAAAAGTGATGAAAGATATGGGTCTTGAGGGAGAGTCTGACAAATTCGACAACATCATGACAGACATGCTCTTGGCTGAACAAATGCTGCGGAGAGACGTGAGTAGACAAATGTATATAAAACGTGATAGTGGGAAGCCGGGAGAAGAGTGGAAATATGGAGAAATAGATTATGAAATGAATCCAGACACAATCAAAGCCCTCCTTGGTCCTCTTATCGCAAAAGGGAAGATGGACCAGACGCGACTTAACAATGTTTTGAAATTATTCGGTCACATCCAAAGCAATTATATCGATTTCAAGTATACAACTGGGCCCAATAAGGGAAAGGAATTTGTCGATGTAGACCTTGTCCCTTTTTTCAAACATGGAGGTGCACAAGAACGCAAATCAAAATATACTATTGCATTGGACGAAACGGATATGAGTTTCATCCCCTTCCGAGGAGGAGGAGAAAGCGTACTTGCAAGATCTCTCCGAGACGTCGCAGCCGTTGAAAAAGGCGTTTCGGAACCTATCACTCAGTTAGTGAAAACTCTGCGCGACATGGCAATAAACGGTAAGAAGGATTTCGGCCCCGTGATTGAGATCATCCAAAAAGTGTGGGGCGCGATGGATGGCATCATTGGATTTCCTTATGCAAATGAACTTGCCTCAAACTTAGCGTCAATGACGATAATGTATATGAAAAAAGACACACAAGCGCGGGCGATGATGGGTGCATTCGGAATAGGGCGGTTCAATTCAATGGCGGCAGAGAGCGTTCATAGGAAAACGGGAGTGTGGGAGTGGGACAGTTCCGATATTGATCGCTTTATCACCGCTCTTGAAGCGCGAAACCTTGT
Organism: uncultured Gammaproteobacteria bacterium; assembly: GCA_964553365.1. Taxonomy (GTDB): domain Bacteria; phylum Patescibacteriota; class Microgenomatia; order UBA1406; family GWC2-37-13; genus JAKBEU01. The sequence continues at coordinate 24,824 of CAZKKK010000001.1, read as the reverse complement.
TCCAGGGACGCCATACAATATTGCATCAGAGCCAGAAAAAGAACCGGTATATTTGACACTGCCTTTTTTGAAAAAGCCCATGAAGATGCCGGAAAAAATATCAACTTCAAAACTCGCAGGATTACTCGGGGGAGATTCAAAGACGGGTAAATTTAAAATACCCGGAATTGATAAAGAGTTTACGATTCCCGACGTTCCGCTTTTCTGGAAAAGAAAACGCAATCATGCGGTGTGGTCCAAATCGCTTAGGGAAAAATTCGGAGGAACAAAAAACGATATGTTCTTTGATATCCTTAATAAATATCTCCCTGCATTCCTTCTTTTCATTTTGATAGCTCAAATTAAAAAGGCTTTTGAAAATTCTGAAGGAAAAAAGAAGTAATCATTAGTGTATAGTAAATATATGGTAAGAAAAATATTGGCGATATTATTCGTCATTACGGTACTGGTAATTACGCAGAAGACCTCCTATTCCCAGGTGGTTGGCGTTACAGATGCTCCTCAACCGGGTATAAATTGTGGAGATCCCAATAGAACGGGGGATTTTCAAAAATGCTGTAAATCTCCCATCATTAAGCCGGGGACCATTGACTACAACAATATTGTTCTTAATGCAGGTCGAGATATCCTTCAACCACTCACTGACAAAGTCACAAATGAATTGATCCAGCAACAGAAGTCGATAGTAGTAAAAGCGTGTGCAGAAGGGACGCCAAGTGGGCCGCAGGCAGATGCAGGATGCGTCTGCATTATCGAACCCCCAGCGGAGCCACTTTCCGCTTTGGAGCCTTTGTGTCAAAATATCAAATCACCTTCAGAACAAACGCTCTGCATAGACTGTTCACATAACAAATCAGGTGCATGGACTGCTTTGGGATGCTTTAACGGGAACATTGGGGACTTTATCGCAAATAATATAATGAGGACCGGGATAGGGCTTGCGGGGGGTATTTCTATGCTCTGCATCATGCTTGCTGCGTTTCAAATGCAAACATCAGCTGGGAACGCCGAGAAGGTGAAGAAGGCTCAGGAGATGATGACAAATTGTATCACGGGACTCATGGTTATCATTTTTTCAGTGCTCATCCTTAAGATAATTGGAGTCGATATACTTAAGATACCAGGATTCAGTTAACACTCCTCCTTCAAAGCAATAAAGTTAGGTTGAAACATGCAGAGGCATTAGGAGTCTTAATATTAAGTAATATTCAGTTGTCTTTCTTTATGTTGGCTGACCTGGGACAACGACACCCGTTGTAACAGCTGGAGTCTTTGCTTTTTCTTTTGGAATCTCACCCTTACCTCGTAATTTTGAAATGATACCCTGATCTCCAAATGCAGCCATACCCATATTCAAGGTACTAAATTGCTGCAAGATACCCATAGCTCCTCCTCCCAGTACTCCAGCACCACCAAGAAAGGTGCCGACACCAAGATTAAATGGAAGAGGCTTCACTCCAAGTCCATCTTTGACTAGTTTAACAATGTCGGGGATAAGAAAAATCAATCCAGCTCCCATTATTACTCCAAACCCTGTGGTATTCAGATTTCCAATAAATGGAGCTTTCCAATAGTCACCTGGATATGATAAGGTGGTCGTCATCATTTTTCCCACCAAGAGCATCGTAATAACGACTGGGAATGTAATAAGTTCTCCAATTAACCCTTTAATCCAATAACCGAAAGTAGATTTTCCCGGCACAGCTTCAAGGAGCAAGATAACCGGGGCAAAAACAATCATGAGGATAATTTGCAAATAAGATCGGAATAGGAGAAAGAAAATAGTGAACAATATACTTGTGAAAGTAAGGAAGACGATTATCCCAAAAATAAGTCCAAGCCCATTTGCGGCCATTATACCTAGACTTGAATAAATCACCAAAGTCACAATAGTGCCAATTATCCCCTGAAAAAGATTTCCCACACCATTTCCTATAATGTTTATGCCATTTAAAAACGCTACTAATCCCGTTCCTTCGACTTTTCTCACCATGGAGGCTCCTACAAAATAGAGAATAGCTCCACCTGACAGAATCTTAACTGCATTATTTATTTCATTCGGTAATAATGCAGCGAATGCATCGCCCAAATAAAATACTCGAGACACTGGGTCGAGTAGTGTTCCATTTTTAGGGAGAATATAGTCCCACAACGTTCCCAAGTTCGAATTAAGAAGTTGGTTTTGGACTTTGACATACACGTCCCCGGTACTGAGAAGATTTATGGAAAGAAGTATGAGGAGATATGTAATATCGATTAAGAAACCCGCTATCGCGAATGAAAAAGTAATGAGAAGTAATGCGACGACTATCTTTGGGAGTGCATTTTCTACTGATATAACCGTTTGAGGATTGAGTTTCATGCGGAACATAATCATAAATCCAATAGAGACGAGTATGAGGACAATAAGGAGATAGGAAACATCACGAAAAATTTTCCATATATTTATGAGAGGCTTCAATGAAGAATACCCAAGACCCTCTGCCGCATATGAGGCGGGTATAAAGCCGGCTTTTTGAAGAGTGTCAGCTACCCAATAGGCACCTGAGGCCGGGGGATTTTGATACGGAAGTGCTATCAGCGATGACATTTTACCCAAGAGGCTTGATTTGAAGTAGCTATCATCCGCAATCGGCTTGTCTGTGCAAAGCTCTCCTATAAATGCACAATTAGTAAATCGATAGAGAGCTATCGAAATCTTCCCAGCCTTGGTTTGACTCAATTTATTGTTGTCCAACACCTTATACATTTCTTTTTGTTGGGCGGCAATAATAACCTTATCATCAATTTGAGGACGATTCCTATTGATTACGTTGCCAAATATGGAGAAAACTATATAGTAGACCACCACTACCAAAATTGCTTTTTTAATGAAATCAATTCCTGAGGTAAATACACGAGGCATAATTCATTGTATACAAGTATATACACTCTGTAAAGACTAAAAGTTCTGAGGCTATTCTATTGAGAGGACAGGTCAATTGAATACAAATTTAGAGTCCGTTAAGGCGGAATAATTTTGATCTCTCCAGGCATTGAATTGTACCCTGCTTTGGTCTTTCGGTTCTGATAGGAGTACTACAAACATATCGTTCTCATAATCAAAGTTTATTACCGCAAAAGGAAGCGTGAGGGGGGTAAGCCTGCGAAGTGTCGTTTTTTGTTCCCCCAATATCTTTATGTCAGGGGGAAGTTCTTGATTTGCCTCGGCACCAGTAAAGTCTGGAATGGGAATAAGGGTGGGGGAGATTTTATTTGCTGAAGATGGAGTCAGAGGGCGAGAAACAGCCTTGGTAATTGAGATGTTTACTGGGGTCTCGGAAGTTGGTGATGGAGTTTGGATTGTCTCCTTCTTTTTCCCTAAAGGAATGATGAGCACCAAAATGATTATCACTAACACAATAACACCGGGCACTAAATAGAATTTAATTATTGATTTTGGGATCATGATTTTTTTACGGCAAATGCATAACGATAATACGGTGCTGGTGCATATCTATTTTCATTTATAGGGGGGGTTTGTTGTTTTCCGTAGTATGGGTCGTAAGCAAGAATATCTCCATTGTCGTTTACGGCTGTGACCAGGAAATAATGGCCGCCACTTCCCACTTTAAAGTTGGCAAGAACGAACACTGCGTATCCTGCGTCTGTGTATCCTTTGAAGTCCTTCGCAACACTTTTTGCAGAGAGGGCTTGTTCAGAAGGAATTATGAAATCGGTGACTTTAAGATCACCCCTTCTTTTCAAATAGGAGTATATCTCTGATACATAAGAGCCATAACATCCAATACGAACACCTGCTTTATCCATGAGGTCGATCGTTTTTGGAGGGGTGAGGGATTTATCAATAAATGTTGAAAGTAGCATTGCAGCACTTGTCGGTCCACATCCGGCATAGCAAATAGTGCATCCATTCGGAAGTGGAAGCGCATCGTATGGACCACTACATTGTGAGTAATATACATATCCAGTTCCCGAAGCTGGTGGATTGGAAGCTACTTTGGTCGGTGTAGGATTGGATGCTCCATTAGTCGGACTTGGTGCTTTTGGAGGAGTTGTAGGATTCAATGACGATTGAGGGGTTGGGATATTCATGAGTATGTAAGGAAGACTGTTGAGCATTTTGAATGTGGAGGTAAATGCAGTGGCTTTTTCTACTGCCTTTTCCTCTGGGGTCTGTTGATTCTTCTTTGCATTGTCAAGTACCGCATTCAGCTCTTCCACTGTCTGTTTGGTAACAACGGCACCCTGGAGCTCATTTGCGGCAGCAGGATTCTGTTCAATCCAATCATTGTAGGAATTAGCGGCTCCTTCTCCCGTTTCAGTAACCACATATCTTTGCATGCGAGGAGAATAATCAAGGGTGAAATCCGGAGCGATGATGGGAAGTTTCTTTTTCAGTTCCTCTGGAGAGAGTTGTTTCACAGCATTTCCACCAGTAGTCTTTCCGGTAAGGGGAGTATATCCACTTCCTTGTTTTCCTGGGACTATAGTAGGAGTCAGGGAAGAGTTACCAGAACCCCCCTTATTGAGGGTGCTTTGGAACCAAATGAGGAGAATGGAAACAAAGACAAGAACGAAAATGGAGATAGGAAGTATTTTTTTTATCATTATATATTCATACTACATTATTCAAGCCACTCTTGCGACTTGTTCTGTATAAGTTCTTTATCTCCCCAGATGATCATTATTTTTTTGGGATCTGCACCTTTTTCCTCAATCCATTTATAAAGAGAAGCGACGGAATATTTGAAAGAATTTTTTGCTGAGGCATATTCTGGATCATTTTTGGCAAGTTGATAATCTAGACCAAAAACATAGACTTGGAGAGTCCATGGATTTGTTTGTGCTGTTTTATCTGGAATGACAATGGAAACTTCCTGGTTTGAAGGTGTATTTATTGTTACCTCATAAGGAAGAGAGGAATATAATTTTTCGATTTCTATTATTGATTGTGTTACTAAGGGAGTCCTTAGATCCACTCCACTCCCTTCTTTGGGCGGATAGGTAGGAATTAGACCCCCTTTTTTATATGAAGGATTTTTTTCGCTGCTGTTTTGGGTGTTTATGCTCGTAGGAGAGATATTGTTTGATTTTTTTGTTTCAATGAAGGTATTTTTTGACAGTAGGAATATAATTCCAAAAAGAAAAAAAAGAGATATAAATACTACAATCTTGTTTTTGGTGCTTTGTAGAAAGTTCATATTTGGTTAGTAACTAATCTAATAATGGTGCCGGCCCCAGGGCGAACATAGGACCGAGGTGGATTACATTTTGTCAAATCCGCGCAGTACACAAGATACATCGTTTCATGTTTGCTATCGAAGAAGTTCATGACGTAGGGATCATCTTCTCCTTCATACAATCGTGGGCAATTAGTATAAGGAGTTTTTCCACAGTTAGAGTTGCCCCCTCCGTTATAACGAGTAAACGCCTTCGCAAGTTCCTGAAAGTTGGAGGGGACTTTCCCGATCTTGCCCTTTATGTGATTCCCTGCATAAATCGCCGAGTCTAGGAGAGTCTTAAAACCACACCCACCACCGGGAAGAGGATAAGGAATTCCCTCCCCACTTACCCCGCTACTACAACCACCACCTCGTACGATATCTGGTTCGTTCGTTCCGATCGCGCGCCCGCTCACTAATGAGCTATTCTGACCGCATCCACCTTCGTTATAGTGAATTGCGGCAAGTATTTCCCATTGAATACCGGTTTTAGATGACGCCACTTCATAGAGAGATTTATTTGAAATGCAAGGCCCTATGGATTGTTTAAAGCTCAAAGCCTTAGATGATATGGCAGGTAGAGGATTAGGGAGTATGTTGCTCGTGGACCCGCTCGGTATGGTCGGGGACGCAGTTGGTGAAGTGGCTTTCGTGGGTTGTGTCTCATTCGGCGTTGGAGACATGGATTCAGTCGGACTTGGTGCTTTTGGAGGAGTTGTAGGATTCAATGACGATTGAGGGGTTGGGATATTCATGAGTATGTAAGGAAGACTGTTGAGCATTTTGAATGTGGAGGTAAATGCAGTGGCTTTTTCTACTGCCTTTTCCTCTGGGGTCTGTTGATTCTTCTTTGCATTGTCAAGTACCGCATTCAGCTCTTCCACTGTCTGTTTGGTAACAACGGCACCCTGGAGCTCATTTGCGGCAGCAGGATTCTGTTCAATCCAATCATTGTAGGAATTAGCGGCTCCTTCTCCCGTTTCAGTAACCACATATCTTTGCATGCGAGGAGAATAATCAAGGGTGAAATCCGGAGCGATGATGGGAAGTTTCTTTTTCAGTTCCTCTGGAGAGAGTTGTTTCACAGCATTTCCACCAGTAGTCTTTCCGGTAAGGGGAGTATATCCACTTCCTTGTTTTCCTGGGACTATAGTAGGAGTCAGGGAAGAGTTACCAGAACCCCCCTTATTGAGGGTGCTTTGGAACCAAATGAGGAGAATGGAAACAAAGACAAGAACGAAAATGGAGATAGGAAGTATTTTTTTTATCATTTGTTGACAATGGGCAAATTATTCTCCATAATGAAATTATATGTCTGGCTTTTTTGATTTTATAAAAAATAACAACTCGAATGCAAGCACTCCTTCGATTTCACCAGTTCCTGGAGCACCATCACAGATGCCTCCTGCAATGACACAGCCAGGAGTCGTTATTCCTCAACAGACCGTCACAAGGCCTCAAACAACTTCATATAATGGTATCGGAAACCCACCTGGAGGACAGGCTTATAACGGTATTGGAGCTCCACCCCAAAAAGTACTCACACCGGAACAAGTAAGGGTCCAAGAGTTGTTGAATAGTCAACCACCGGTAAAACCTGTTGGTCCAGCGAGCGACAAACCGCAAGCACCAGGTCAAGTCCCACCTGCAAAACCTTTAGGGGCATCTTTAAACTCAACGATGAATTCGCAAAAGAGAACCGATTTGGATTTGATGACACATCTTACGCAACGATCCAATAGGGTATTCGTCACAGCGCAGGCAAAAGCAAAGGAAATGGGAAGTGCGTTTATCGATAGTGAACACATGCTCCACGGATTACTCGCAGATGGAGAAATATATAAGCTTTTGATGGAAATGAAGGTCCAACCGCAACAAATTGAGGCGGAACTTGCCCAAACGTATAAACGTGAGCCTGCAAAACTTGTTCCACCCCAAATGTCTCCTCGACTGAAACGAATTATTGATAATTCTCTTATTATCGCCCGAAAACTTGGATTTGAGTTTATTTCACCAGAGCATATCCTTTTTGCGTTATATGAAGAGGGTGAAGGAATTGGCGCACGTGCACTTGCAAAATTAGGACTGAAAAAGGAAGAGCTAAATAAAAAGATCACAGGAAACAAAGAGGGTCTATTGACCGATCAAAAAGAAGCGGAAAAGAAAAAAAGTTCACTTGACCAATTTACCATCGATATCACAGCACGCGCCGCACAGGGATTGCTCGATCCAGTGATTGAGAGATCTCAAGTAATTGAGCGAGTTATTCATATCCTTTCGAGAAGAAGTAAGAATAATCCAGTAATGGTTGGAGAGGCTGGAGTTGGAAAAACCGCAATAATTGAAGGTTTAGCTCAACAAATCGTCAATAAACAAGTACCGGAACCTTTGTTAAACAAAAGAATTCTTGGTTTGGATTTGATGAGTGTTATGGCGGGTGCCTCACACAAGGGTGAGTTTGAAGAACGCATGAAGGGCGTCATCGATGAGGTAAAGGCAAGTAAAGGGCAGATAATTCTCTTCATTGATGAAATCCACAATATCGTCGCAGGCGGAGAGGGTTCAGGAGACGCTGGAAATTTATTGAAACCAGGCCTGTCCAGAGGAGAGATGCAGATCATTGGAGCAACTACCTTAACGGAATACAGAAAGTATATCGAGAAGGATCCAGCCCTTGAGAGACGTTTCCAACCTGTCGTCGTTCCAGAGCCAACAGAAGAGCAGGCAATAAAGATGCTTAAAGCTTTGAAGGGAAAATATGAAGCTTTCCATCGTGTCCAGATTCCAGATGATGCGGTTGAGGCGGCAGTCCGCCTTTCAAAACGCTATGTAGGAGAACGATTCTTACCCGATAAGGCAATAGACTTGATCGATGAATCCGCTTCAGCGGTACGACTTCCTCTCATTTCTCTTCCTGAGGAAATAAAGTCTTTGGATGAGCGCATAAAACAACTAAATCAAGAAATGGTGGAGTCAACGAAATCCGGAGACAACGTACGCGCGCGCATCATCAAATCAAAATTGTCGGATATCGAAGGGGACTTGAATACAAAAAAAGATGAGTTCAATACCAAAAAAGCACAAACGACAACGGCAGTGACCGTTTCCATGATTAAGGACATAGTTTCTCGTTGGACCGGCATTCCTGTGAATAAGATTGCAGGAAGTGAAACTGAAAAGCTTGCGAAGTTGGAAGATATCATGCATCAACGACTTATCGGCCAAGAAGAAGCGGTGAGCTCAGTGGCCCAAGCGGTTCGAAGAGGGAGAGCTGGTTTGAAGTCCGCAAATCGCCCTATTGGATCGTTTATATTCATGGGACCTACGGGTACTGGAAAAACAGAATTAGCAAAGACACTCGCGGATATTCTATTTGGGAGCGAGGATGCGATGATTCGCTTCGACATGACGGAGTATATGGAAAAACATGAGGTTGCCAAACTTCTTGGGGCACCTCCTGGATATGTTGGCTACGAAGAGGGTGGAAAATTGACGGAAGCGGTAAGAAGAAAACCATACTGTGTCGTACTTTTCGATGAAGTTGAAAAAGCTCATCCGGATATTTTTAACATTCTCCTTCAGATATTGGATGATGGACGACTTACCGACAACAAGGGACATGTCGTTTCATTCAAGAATGCCGTTGTAATCTGTACTTCAAACTTGGGATCAAAGATCATCCAGGAGGAGTTGATGAAGGGTGGAAAAACTGAGATTGAAGAGCCATCAACGATAACTTCATACACATTCTCACCAAGAGGACGAGAGATTCTCACCATAGGGAGTAAAATCCTAGAAAAAGAATCTCAAGGGAAGTGGTCGGAAAAGATGTTGCTAGATTATTTTGCGGGTCAAGAAGTGAAAGCTGCAGTTGTTGCACCGAAAGAGGGAGAAGTAGCTCCCCAGACTCCATCAACTGAAAAGCTCGAATTACCCCTTCATGGATTCGATACGCATGCGATGTCCTCGACTGGAATTGAAATGATCACGAAAGCGGGAGAAGTCTTTTTCAAGACATCGACTACCGCAAAGACATGGGAACATTCAAACCTTATTTCATATTTTAAGGAAGGAGTCGTAATAAACGCTCTTCCCGATGCTCCTGATGAGCAGCTTCCTACAGCCGCACTGAAAACACATGCTTTCACTCCCGATGAGCAAGAGATAGTCACCTATAAGGATCGGTTTTGGAGAAGAAAGTTGAGTACGGGTGATTGGCAGACAGGGTTTCTACGGGATTATCTTGTCGATCAGACAGCTGACAAAGGACAATTGCCTGTCGCATATTGGGACATCCATACATTCTCTCCTTCCGGAGTAGAAGTGATAGTGGTTGGGCAGTCGGTATGGACAAAAGCGCAAGGTGAGACTGTTTGGAAGACAAAATCGATAAATGAATATTTCGGTTCAGACCTTCCTCTCGATCAACATGTGGAAGAAAAACACAAGATCGATGAAGAGGTCTTCAAGAAAAAGTTTGCCTCCTTGAAGGAAAAAGTGATGAATGAAATGCTGAAGTTTTTCCGTCCTGAACTGGTAAACCGTTTTGATGAAGTGATAATGTTTGAACCACTTCGGTTTGAACATATGACTCGAATCGCCAAAATACAACTCAAGGGAGTCCAAAAATCCATGGAAGACCAGGATATGGGCTTTGCATATACCGAGGCAGCGATCAAGGAAATCGCACGAAATGGATTCGATCCAGTGTTTGGTGCAAGACCTCTTCGCCGCGCAATCCAGAGGATTGTTGAAAATCCAATATCAGGCCTTATCATAGAGAAGAAAGCCAATCCAGGAGATGAAGTAGTGGTCGACTTTGATGGGCAACAGTTCGTTTTCAATATACAGAAAGCGACCCTTCTTGAAAAGAAGGAGAAAAAGCAAGGGAAGAGATATATGTGTAATATCTGTGCAGCGAGATTTACCACTGAAGTGGTGCCTAATGCAACAATCATATGTTCGTCATGTGGCTCAAGTAAAGTTCAAGAACAGTTTGACATTGATGCACCAGTAACACCACCTCAAAAGGATGAAAAAAAACCAGAGCCAGAAGCGCAAATCCCAAAAGAGCAACCAGTACCAACTCCAGACGGGACGCAACCACAGAAGTGATATAATAAAAAAGTATGGACGTAAATTACACACCTCTTAATATCGCTTCTTTTCGAAAGAAGGGTGAAGTGAAACAAATACCATCACATAAATCCTTTGATATCAATGTCGTGTTTTTGAGTCTTATCGTAATAACCTTAGCTATTCTGGCAGTGCTCGTCTTTATCATCATCGAGAAAAAGGTGCAAGAATTAGGTCTAGCAGGCTTTTTTGCATGAATATCTTAACGCAGATAGTAGTATTTATCGCTGAAATAGTAGGCATATTTATACTCTCAAGATTTTCACTTCAAAAATCATATCCCGTGTTGAAGAAAATACTAAAAAATGACCGGCTGATCGTGTATCTCATTTCCCTCATTTACTTGCCGGGAACTATTATCCATGAAGTATCCCATTATTTAGCGGCACTCATACTCAATCTCCATCCACAAGAAATTCGAATTTTCCCCGTCATTGAGGGAAGAAAGGTAAAGTTAGGGCATGTTTTGTATGAAAAAAATCCCCATGACTTTGTTCGTTCACTATTGGTTGGGATAGCTCCATTTCTTGGAGCTCTTGTTTCTGTATGGATGATAATTCAGACGAAGCTATTCCCTGGAAATGCGTGGTGGATTACCATATTGTTTGGATATTTGATTCTCACCATTACGGCAAATATGTTTTCATCAAAACAGGATTTAGTTGATGCGGGATATCTTATCCCGCTTGGGCTTATATTTGTCCTTTTGTATTATCTATTTCCGATTCGGCTTTCTCCCGCCTTCATAAATCAGGTAGTACCTCCCATCTCCTACTTCATCCAGACAATCCAAACCCCTCTTTTGTTTTCTTTAGGAATACACGCTATACTAGTAGTAGTATTATCAAGATTGAAATAAATAAATATGCCGTGTCCAAATGGATATATAACTGTGAGTGGCCAAAGAATATGTAACCCTCTTGTCGGTTTTACCAATATAGGAGATATCATCAATAATGTGGTTCCCTTTGTCATAAGTATCGCAGGCATTATCCTTTTCTTTGTCCTTATGTGGGGTGGTTTCGATTATGTGACTTCTCAAGGTTCACCGGAAAAATTAAAGGGAGCGAACGCAAAGATAACCGCAGGAGTCATTGGATTCGTATTATTAGTGCTTTCGTTCTTTATTACGAGAGTGCTTGCCTATATTTTTGGAGTAGGACAAGGAATCATATAGGGTATAATGACTAGATGATTTTGAAACGGATTCAGCTTCATAATTTTCGTAATATTTCCTCGCGTGTTTTTGACATATCTCCACATCTCACTATTATTCTGGGAGAGAACGCTAAAGGTAAGACCAATATCCTTGAAAGCATTCACTGCATCATAAACGGAGTGGGATTCCGAGAGTCGAAGGAGGAAGAATTGCTTCTCATGGGAAGCGCTGAGACGCAACTTGATGGCTTATTTGATAAAGGCATGGAGGTCAATCATTTTCGTGTCCTCCTCCAAAAAGATATAAATGGCTCCATCACAAAAAATTTCTTTGTGCAAAAGGCGCGCAAAGGCCACGCCCATTATACGAATGAGCAAACAAAGTGCGTTTTGTTCGCTCCGGAACAAATAGATATCATCACCGGTTCACCGGATATACGGCGAGACTACTTCAATAAGCTCATAAGCATATTCGATATAGTTTACAAAAAACACCTCATAAATTATGAGCAGGCTTTGCGCAAAAGAAACAAGCTCCTTGAGCATTCGCGATCCTTGGAAAGTTTAAAAGAGGAGTTATCATTTTGGGATATATACCTCCAAAAGGAAGCGCAATATATTACCGAAAAAAGAAATATCTATACGGAATTTCTCAACACTCATGAAAGACTTGATGGAAGGAGTTTTAATATCGAATACGTGAGAAATGAATTCACATTCGCGCGTCTCGCAGAAAAAAAGGAGCTTGAGTTACGTATAAGAAGGACACTTATCGGTCCCCAGAAAGATGATTGGATCGTTTCTCTGACAAGTAAGGGTTCTGCAAAAAAAAATATCCAAAAATATGGGAGTCGAAGTGAACAACGGCTTGGAGTTTTTTGGCTCAAGATGAATGAAATCCACTTCATGGAAGAAGAAATCGACATCCATCCCATACTCCTCCTTGATGATGTTTTTTCCGAATTTGACCACGAAAACAAGGAAAGAATCGTCCGATTAATTGAAACATATCAGACAGTGATGACGACCACTGAGGAAGAACTTGTGAAAGAAATACAAAAGGAAAATAGGGAAAGCATAGTCATCCATATTTAATCAATTACTTCCATGCGTAAGGTCTTCTTGGATTGAGGCATCCCCACAGAAAGTCCGAAGATGATGACGGATACGACATTTCGGAACAATGAGCAACGATTCCTGAAACACAGTAATCTTCAGATGTTTCCCCAGACCGACTTAAGCATCTTTCAAAATCAGGACTTCCGATAGCATAATAATTCTTCTTCAGGTGTCTTTGGCCAGCTGGGCAAAAGGAATCGCACCCAAAATCCCCCACGCAATAGTTGCTGCAGCCATATTGGCTCCATTTGGAAGAGTTGTTGCAGGTCCATGGGTATTGAGGTTTTTCTGAATCGAACCCCTCACAATAAGGCAATTGTTCAGACGGTGTAATGGTATTTTGAACGGTCTCCGGTAGGGATAACCCTTCCTCCGACACTGATGACTTAATGCCGAAACAAAGATGGCAGCTGCTTTGCGAACAGTCGATTATATTCCCCATTTTGTCATAGAGAGTATCACCGCTCCTTTTATAGCTTTTTGATTGGGGAATAAAACAAAAGGTAAGCTGCGAAAGATCTGCATTGCCGGTGAAATAGAGCTCGGACAGCATATCACCAGCCCTCTGGTTGAAATCACTTTTCAAATCTTCATTATTGATGAGCTTAACGATCATGTCCTGAGGTTCAGTTGAAGAAAGAGAAGTCCCAGAAATGGCGGCAGCATAGGGAACTTGGCCCGTATTGGCGTTAAAACGAAAAAGAGAATCATAAATCTCTCTTGAAGCAGAGATCATTTTCACGTCCTGACTCTTCCTTATTTGTTCGAGTGGATCGAGGGCGATAAGGAGCGCGACCAAAAGGATTCCCAACAGTGCAACCACAATCAACAATTCAATGAGAGTAAACCCTTTTGTTTTCATATACCACTACTTAGTATAGCTCCTTTTCCGCAGCATCCACACTATTATTTAGATTGGGACAAAATGCCAAATTCAGCAAGAATTCAGTTAATTGGCTATAATGAGGCTATGAGGATACTTGTAGTAGAAGATGAACACCGTATTGCACACTCACTTCAAAAAGGCCTTGAGCAGGAGCGATTTGCAGTGGATGTGGCGTATACCGGGCGGGATGGGTATGATCTTGCGTCAACCGAAGATTACGATCTTATCATCCTTGATATCATGCTTCCTGAAATGGATGGGATTACCGTATGTAAAGAATTGAGAAAAAATAACATTCACATTCCCATTTTGCTTCTCACTGCCAAAGGTCAAACGACTGAAAAAGTTACAGGGCTAAACAGTGGAGCGGATGATTATCTCACGAAACCATTTTCTTTCGATGAACTGTTAGCGCGAATACGGGCATTGCTTCGCAGAAAGGGAACGGTAGTACAGACAAGCCTATCGATTGAGGATCTTTCGATGGATGTCGCCCGATTTGAGGTAAAAAGGGGGAAAGAATCTATAGCTCTCACCAGTAAAGAATTTTCGCTCCTTGAATTCCTCCTAACAAAAAAAAACCAGATCGTTACGAAAGACCAGATTATCCAACATGTATGGAATTTTGATGCTGATATCTTACCAAACACTGTCGAAGTGTACGTAAAAAAATTACGGGATAAAATCGACAATAAATTCCTGAATAAAAAACAATTGATCAAAACAGTTCGTGGCTTCGGGTATAAACTAGGGGGAGACGAATAATATTTATGTTTATTTCAGCGCGACGAAGACTAACAGCATGGTATATAGTCATCCTCATGAGCGTGAGTCTTTCCTTTAGTATCGTTATCTATCGAGGGATGGTCGCTGAAATTGATAGGTTTACTGCCTTACAGCGCATTCGAATTGAACGTCGGTTCGATGAAGCTGGCATTCCCCGACCTCCTCTAGTGCTCGACACAGAAATAATCAATGAGGCAAAACAGCATATCATCATAAGCTTTCTTGGTATTAACGGAATAATCCTCATCGCAATGGGAGGTCTTTCCTATTTTTTGGCGGGCAAGACTTTGGAGCCTATTCAAGAAATGATGGAAGAACAGAAACGTTTTGTTTCTGACGCATCCCATGAACTGAAAACCCCTCTTACCGCCATGAAAAGCGCACTGGAGGTTTATGTTCGTGATCCAAAAATGACGCTCCAAGAAGCGAAACAAGTATTACATGACAATATACAGGAGGTAAATAGATTACAGACATTGTCGGAATCACTCCTGACACTTTCGGAAAATCAATCAAATAGCCTTTCCTCATTCGTGAAGATAGACCCGAAGGTTGTTCTTTCGAAAGCCTCTAACCAACTTAAGCATAGCGCAGATAAGAAAAAAATAAAGATACATATCTCTTCCATTCCGACGGTTACGATCAAAGGAAATGAGGAAAGACTCATTGAACTTTTCACCATATTATTGGATAATGCGGTTAAGTATAGTGCAAAAGAAACGGTAGTGTCGATCGTAGGGGAAGTGGAAAGAAAGGGGCTTGAGCTACGTGTATCGGATACTGGTATGGGTATAGAAGAAAAAGACCTTCCTCATATATTCGATCGATTTTATCGTTCTGACAGCGCTCGTAGCAGAATGGGAGTTGGGGGATATGGTTTAGGACTGCCCATAGCAAAAAAAATAGTCAAATTACATAGAGGGAATATCAATGTCGAAAGCACGGTCAATTTTGGGACAACGGTATCAGTTTGGCTGCCATTATCTTAATCATTAAGCGGATGTTCAGAATTAACAGTTAGTATTTGGGGCATATGGATAAAGTTAGAAGAGGAATTAATAAAGGAAAGAATTGGTTTAACAAAAAAACATTATTCGTCAAGATAATTTTAGTATTAGTTGTTCTGGGAATTGGAGGAGGGATTGGTTATTCTTTATTCGGCACTAAAAAATCTACTACCACTTACCAAACGGGAACAGTCGAAAAAGGAACATTGGTGGTTACCGTCACCGGTTCGGGAACGGTATCTTCAGCGAACAACACCAATATCACCACTCAAGCTACCGGGGTTGTCTCAAAATTATACGTGAAAGATGGAGATAAGGTAAAAAGCGGGGACAAGATCATGGAGATAGATCTTGATCTCGATGGAAAGCAAACTGAGACGCAAGCACTTTCAAGCTACCAAAGCGCGAAGAACAATGCCGATAGTGCACAAGCAAACATGTATTCTATGCAGTCCACGATGTTCACTAATTGGGACGCTTTCATGAAAATCGCACAGAATGGGACGTATCAATATGAAAACGGAAGTCCAAACAACATCAATAGATCTCTTCCGGAATTTCACATTGCAAACGATAATTGGCTTGCGGCGGAGGCAAAATATAAAATTCAACAGAATGTCGTGTACCAATCCCAAACAGCTTTGAGCTCTGCGTGGTCTGCATATCAAAAGGCCTCATCAACTGTATATGCTCCTATTTCAGGGACAGTCTCTGGCCTCGCACTTCAGGAAGGATCGGTCATAACATCAAATGCGTCCTCTCAGAACAGTAATGTAAGTAATACAAAAATTGCCAACGTAAAAACAGATGCGACACCGATTGTTTCGATAAGCTTGACGGAAATCGATGTCCCGAAAGTGACGATTGGGGATAAAGCAACCATCACCTTGGATGCTTATCCAGACAAGACCTTTACAGGGAAAGTGGTAAGTATCGATAAGGTCGGCTCGGTTACGTCAGGAGTCTCCACTTATCCAACTGTCATAAAGTTCGATACGGATACAACAACGATTTTACCTAATATGTCTGTGTCTGCGAACATAATAACCGCAACGAAAAACGAAGCTTTGATGGTCCCGACAAGCAGTATCCAACAAAATACCGATGGAATAAGCTATGTCCAAGTCATGAAGAACAGAAAAATTACTGATGTCACGGTTGAGGTGGGGCTTTCGTCAGATACTCAAACTGAAATAGTTGCAGGGTTATCTGAGGGAGATACTGTGATAACTGCCACAATAACTACTTCGACAGCGAGCACATCCAACTCCACATCCCCCTTCAGTTCTTTTGGTGGTGCACGGGCGGGAAGCGGAGCAGCATTAAGGTTGGGAAGATAACTCACTATGATCCAATTGAAAGATGTATCTAAAATATATACCACTGAAATGATTGAGACGATTGCATTGTCGCATGTATCCTTCGAAGTAAAAAAAGGGGAATTCGTCGCCATCATGGGCCCATCGGGAAGCGGAAAGTCAACACTCATGCATATATTGGGAGCTCTTGATTTAGCAACGAGCGGGGAATATATTTTGGATGGCGAATCAGTTTCAAAACTTGGAGAGGATGAATTAGCTGATATACGTAATCGCAAAATTGGCTTTATCTTCCAGGCATTCAATCTCCTCCCTCGAACGACCGCACTGAAAAATGTCATGCTCCCCATGATGTATGCAGGAACCCCTAAAGAAGAGCGACTTGAGAAAGCGCAAAAATATCTAAAAATGGTAGGGCTTGCTGACCGAATGTACCACACATCAAATCAATTATCTGGAGGACAACAACAACGAGTCGCAATTGCACGAGGGTTAGTCATGAATCCTGCAATTCTCCTTGCGGATGAACCAACGGGAAATATCGCATCAGCCCAAGCGGACGAAGTCATGACACTTTTCCAAAAGCTAAATGAAGAGGGACACACCATCATCATGATCACTCATGAATCTGATATTGCGGCACACGCTGGTAGGATTATTCATGTCAGGGATGGAGTTTTGATTAAGGATGAGATTAATAAAAAAAGAAAGAAGACTAGTTGAAATATTAATATATATGGATATAGGAGAATTATTATTGGAATGTTTCAGTACTCTTACCGTTAATAAAATGCGGACGGGTCTTGCTATCTTAGGAATAGTCATCGGTATCGGAAGTGTCATTGCGCTCATTTCTTTGGGAGAAGCAAGCCAAAAGATGGTAGAGAATCAGATCCAATCTCTTGGATCCAATCTGCTCACCGTCCAACCTGGAGGGCAGTCAAACGGAGCTGTTCGAGGGGCGCAAGGGGGGGGTCAAACGCTCACACTGGAAGATGCATTAGCTATACAGTCATCCCCTAAGATCACCAACGTTAAGACTATTTCCCCTGAGCTTTCAAGGAGAGCACAAGTAATTGTAGGAAGAAATAACACAAACACACAGATATACGGAGTATATCCGTCCTATGCAGAAATTCGCAAAGTAACTCTTTCCTCAGGAGTATTTATTACTTTGAGGGATGTGGAAACAATGAGCAAGGTTGCCGTTATCGGTCCGCAAGTTGCAACCGACCTATTCGGGGACGGAGTAAACCCCATTGGGAGGATGATTCGTACAGGGACACAATCATTAAAGGTGGTAGGAGTCACGGTAGCAAAAGGGGGAAGTGGATTCAACAATCAAGACGACATGATATATGTGCCACTCAGCACGGCCCAAAAGCAGCTTTTTGGCGTTTCCTATTTAAGCTCGATTTCAATAGAAGCAAAATCACAAGATGTAATGACACAAGCACAGAATGAAATAGGATATCTCCTATTAGCGAGACACAAATTAAATGATCCAACACAAGCAGACTTTTCAATAATGTCTCAAGCGGATATCATGAATACAGCATCGCAAGTGACGGGGACATTTACGACGTTGCTAAGCGGAATTGCCGCAATCTCACTTCTTGTCGGTGGCATAGGCATAATGAATATCATGTTAGTGACAGTGACAGAACGTACGCGCGAAATAGGGCTGCGAAAAGCGCTTGGTGCAAAACAAAAAACAGTTATTCTCCAATTTCTTTTTGAGGCGATTATTCTCACAATCACGGGAGGAATTATAGGAATGGTACTTGGCATTCTCATTTCATTTGTACTTTCAAACACAATGGGTTTGCCATTCACCATTTCATGGCCTGCGATATTCCTCGCAATGGGTGTTTCGGGGGTCATCGGAGTAGTATTCGGATGGTATCCCGCTCAAAAAGCGGCAAAATTGCAACCAATTGAGGCGTTGAGATACGAATAATACATTGATCGGTAATATCATTATCAATTTATTTATATTTTTATGAAACCAATCATCGTACTAGTAATAACGGTTGTGGCAGGAGGGTTAGCATTTTATGGAGGAATGCAGTATCAGAAAAGTCAGGTTCCCGCAGGTCGAAATTTTACAATGGGCCAGGGGACAGGAAGAAACGGTCAAACAGGAATAGCTGGAGTGAGAAGAATGGGGAATGGTCAACCCGTTTCAGGAGAGATTTTGAGTATAGATTCTACATCTCTTACCGTAAAATTAGTTGACGGAAGTTCGAAAATTATCCTACTCAGTGACAAGACTATTTTTAATAAGACAGCAACTGTCGAAAAATCAGAGTTAAAAGTAGGGGAGAAGGTCGGTATTTTTGGGACAAGTAATCCTGACGGTAGTGTAACTGCACAAAACGTTCAGCTTGATCCTCAGTTTCGAATGAGCGGTAACGCAGGCAATGCAAGCGGGTCTGCTCGTTAATTTGATATCATAGAATTATGGGTGGAATAATCTCTATCATTGTCATTTCTGTGCTCCCTTTTCTGTATCTGTTTACACAAATGCAGGTTGTTGGTAATTTTACCTATGCATTCGCGAATATCGCTGGACTTATCGGAGCCACTCTTCTTCTTTGGGAGTTTATTCTTGGCATCAAAGAAATAGCAAATAAAATATCCCCGACTCCAGCTATTTTTATGAAGCTCCATATCATTCTCGGTGTATGGGGTATGTTCTTCGTATTGGTCCATCCGATTTTAGAAATGTTTTCATATGCGGAAAAGATTTCCTTTCTTTTTTTACCGGATGCATCTTCCTCAATAGCATCCCATATTACCTATGGCAGGATTGCGATCTTATTAACACTCCTCGTTTGGCTTACCAGTACCTTTCTCCGTAATAACCTATCGTATAAAAAATGGCTAAATATCCATTATCTATCCTATCCCATGATGTTCTTCGTTTTCATTCATCCACTTGAAATAGGGAGCTTTTTAAGAACTTTTATACTTATAAAAATATATTGGTTTGTACTTATGGCGACATATGCAGGTATTGTGGTCTGGAGAGTAAGCAAAATGCTAAATAATAGAAATAAAATGAATTTTACACCTTTATCAAAATGAATATAAAGAAAAACAGTCTACTGATGTTGGGGCTGGTTTTTGGAGTGAGTGTCATTCTTTATATCTTTGATGTCCGAATACTTCCACCATCAACTCAAATAACTCCCATTATTTCCATCTCACCAATTCCCACAACTACTATCACCTCCGCATTGAGGAGTTTTACAGAAACAGTACGTTATCCAGTAAAGCAATCAAATGAAGATATTATTGTCACGCTGATATTAAAAAACAATATAGTAACTACTCTAGAGATAAGTCATACATCCAATTTAAAGAAATCTATACAATATCATGATGCTTTTGATGGCGCTATACAACCACTCGTGATAGGAAAAAATATTAAGGATATCAATGTTTCCCGCGTTGCAGGCGCCTCAGGTACAACAATTGGTTTTATGCAGGCAATTGAAAAGATAAGAACTCAGATATAATTAGTCATAGATTGACTCTCAGGAGTAAATAAAGTATCCTGAAAGGGTACTATGGATAACGACTTTCAAAAAATATTGAGTAAACTGTACTCACATGCACACCCTTCTTCGGTAGCTTTCCTCACAGAGGAAACGTATATATTAGCTATCGAAAGCGTATATAATAGCGTCGTGATTACTGATAATCGCGGCATAGTCCAGTATGCAAATCCAGCGACAGAGAGAATAACTGGATATTCACGCGAGGAAGTATTAGGAAAAAAAGTTGGATTATGGGGCAAAATGATGGGTAATCTCTATTATGATCGACTTTGGGAGACAATTAATAAGGGGAATATTTATGTGGGCGAAATCCAAAACCATCGGAAAAATGGAGACACATATATGGCACGTCTTACGATTTCTCCCATCCAAAAAGAGAAAAAAGTAATTGGGTTTGTAGGAACTGAAGAAGATATCACTTTGGAAAAAAAATTACAAAAGGATAAAGAAGAATTTATCTCTTTCGCCTCCCACCAGTTACGGACGCCACTTGGCTCTATGAAATGGAATTTGGAGCTGCTATCAGGAAACAATCCAAAACTTAAAAGAGAGATATCAAGTCTCGCAGTTCAAAATGAGTATATGATCGACTTGGTTAATAGGCTTCTTATTGTGCTCCGAATTGGAGATAATCGACTCAAGGTAATCATGGAGCCAACAAACCTAGATGGGATTTTAAATACCATAAAATCGCATTTTCAAATTAAACTTGATAACGTGTCAGTTACTCTAGATGTGCAAAACCCATATAAAAAGATGGTCATAACAACCGACCCCATTTTAGTTAGGGAGATCATTTCAAACCTGCTTGATAATGCGATAAAATACTCGAAAAAGAAAGGACATATAAGCATCCGAATTGGAAAAACAAAGTCCCATTGGAGCTTTAGCATTAAGGATATGGGTATCGGTATAACACATAAAGATTTACCTCATGTATTTGAGAAATTTTATCGGGGTAGTAATACAATAAGCGTTCCTGGAACGGGGTTAGGGATGTACATTGTGAATACATATATTCACAAATTACTTGGATCCATTAAAATAAAAAGTGTTTTGAACAAGGGAACTGAAATGGTCTGTACGTTTCCATTATAAATATTTCATATTTAATCTTATGAGCAAACACATTCTCATTGTGGATGACGATACCATTTATAGAGATTTGATCAGAAAGAAACTGGAGTCAGAGGGCTATACGGTAACTGAGGCGGTTGATGGAAAGAATGCATTGAATATAATGAAAATGCAAGGAGACAAGGTAAACCTCATTCTCCTTGATTTGCGAATGCCGGAAATGGATGGACAGACTTTTTTTTATGAGCTGAAAAACAATCTCCATCTCGACACGCCGGTTATAATCCTTACGAATCAATCTGTAGCAGTATATCCATCGGATTTGCGTGATTTTGTTGTTAAGACAGACATAACCTTAGAAGAATTGATGAAAAAAATAGCGGGCTATTTCCTATGAATCCATTCCCCAAATTGGCTACATGGGCATTAATCCTCAATTTGCTTTATCTGGTGTGGTTGTTATTTACCCACACCAATCCTCTTTTCGTCTTCTTAGAATGGGGTGTGTCATTACTGACGTTCTTGTTTATACTCAACAACAGGAAACGAACCTATGCGCTCAGCGGAGGACCACATTCGCTTAGGCCAATTGTAGATATATTCCTTACGATAAAAAATGAGGATGCTTCCTTGTTTGAAAAAACGGTGAAGGCAGCCAATGCGATTTATTACCCAAATAAACGTATTTATGTTCTCGACGATGGAGGAAGAAAGGAAATAGAGAGCATTGCAAAAAAATATAGCTGTACATACATGTCTCGATTCAACAGGGACATCCTCACCTATAAGGCAGCGAATATGAATTATGGATTGCGGAACTCGTATGGTATGTTCATTCTCACGCTTGATGCTGATATGGTGGCCAACCCCACGATATTGGATGAGTTGTTGGGTTTCTTTAACGATGACAAGGTAGGATTTGTGTCAACGCGGCCGGGCTTTAATGTGGATGAAAAGGATTTCAATCATGAGAATCTCTTTTACGAGTACATGCAAACAGGTAAAAATTCCTCCGGAGTGGGTATAAGTTGTGGATCGGGGGTTATCTATCGGAGATCTGCCCTTGAGGCCGTGGGGGGATTTCAAGAATGGAATATTGTGGAAGATCTGTATACGTCTTACGTCATCAATAGTAAGGGATATAAATCTATTTATGTTTCCCAGAGCTTCAGTTATGGCGACGCGCCTACTGATATCTCCGCAATATACAAGCAACGTGGTATATGGGCTCAAGATACACTACGACTTCTCATTTACAAAAACCCTCTCTTTCACGTAGGTCTTACGTTTCCACAGCGCCTTCAATATTTTGAAATAGGATATTCTTACATCGTAAGCGGGATATTTTTCCCCATGATTTATCTCATGAATATCTATTCGCTGCTTGCGAATGATCCCATCATCACCTTAGGAAAGGAATGGTATATTTTATTGCGCGCCCCATCGTTTTATATGTCCCTCCTCATGTTTGGCACTCTTTCGAAAGGGGTGGACTCCATGCGGATGTGGGCATCCCTCTTTCCTGTCTATTTCGTTTCCTTCTTTAAGGCGCTCTTATATAAAAAGCCAGTTTATAAAGTCACCCCAAAAGGATTGGTACCGAAAGCAAATATTATTCTCGTTCTCCCTCAACTTTTCTTCATACTGGCGGGTGTTTCTTCCGTTATCATCCACTATTTCCGCTATGGAATCACCTGGGTCCTTGTCATTAATGCTTATTGGGTCTGCATTATGGTATATTTTATCTCAGCGATAGTTCCTCGGGCATTTGGGTCAAGTACATCATATGATAAAAAAAATCCTCATCATTGAAGATGATCAAAGCATTCGTAAGATGCTTGAAAACAAACTAAATAGCAGTGGATTTAAAGCTATACTTGCGGTAGATGGGGAAGAAGCCATTCGATTATTCAAAAGTGAAAAACCATCACTCGCAATAGTTGACCTTATCATTCCCAGGAAAAGCGGATTTGAAGTAATCGAAGAGATACGCATCAAACTTAAATCGGAAATTCCTCTTATCGTGCTGAGCAACCTCGACCAGCCTCAAGACAGAGAGACCGCGATGCGATTAGGGGTAAATGAATACATCGTTAAATCCAATATATCCTTGCGGGACCTCATGATTAGTATCAATAAGCTGACTAAGTAATTTTTTTCTTTCCCCATCTCCATTCTGGTTTTTCACCTGTTTTATAACAGATAAAAATGAGAATTATCGTCATCATGAAAGTCTGGACGACGAATGGGTTAATCGTGTCGCTATTTGAATGAGAGATTTCATCAAGACGGAGAAAGTTCCCGAGCACTCCAATCAGATATATGAATAACACGAGCCAACCTTGCCAAGTATATGGATACCAACCCCAACCATAGTTTTTTGCCTTGAACCAAAGTTGTTTTTTTATATCTTTCCATTATAAAGTATTCTCAGCATTCCATTTTAGCTGGTTGTTTTTTACTTTATTTATATTCTTATAAAAATAGAATCCGAAAATGAGGACGACCAGAGCGCTTAAGCGTATCGCGATTTCAGAGCCGAATTTTTCCGCAACGTAGCCTATTTCGAAGTTTCCGAGTGGCGAAAACCCCATGAAAAATAAAGCATAGATACTCATCACGCGCCCTCTCATATGGTCTGACACTGCATGTTGAATTGTGGTAGTGACCATGGCAAACATACCAACCAAACCCAGTCCAACGATAAATAGAAACAAGTAGGCAAAGTAGACATTCTTTGTAAGGGTGAATAAGATAAGCCCAATCCCAAAAAGAGCATTGCCACCGACAATAAACAGGTAGGGGCTTGCTTTCTGTGAATATGCAGAGATGACAATGGTGGCGATGAGCGCCCCAATTCCCGTTGCTGCATATAAATAGCCAAGTCCGGTAGCGTTTTGATGAAAGACCTCACTTGCGACCACTGGCATAAGGGTGGAATAAGACCATCCAAAAACAGATATGAACATCGTTGAGATAAGCAAGGATTTTATTGTTGGATGAGAGAAAGCATAATGCAATCCCTCACGAATAGCTTTTAAGGGGTTTTGATGCACTTTAGGGAGAATAGTCCTTGTTCTTATAAATAACAAGGCAGCTATCACCGCGATATAACTTACTCCATTCAGGATAAATGCCATACCTAAACCAAAGGCTGCAATGAGCAATCCCGCAATAGTTGGTCCAACGACGCGGGCAGAGTTGTAGATTGTTGAATTTAATGCTATCGCCGAGGAAAGCAATTTCTTGTCATCAACCAATTCAGCTACATATGCTTGCCGGGCTGGGATATCAACGGCATTTACGATTCCCAGTAAGAAAGCCAAAAATATAATATGCCATACAGTGATCATATTCATTATGGTCAATATTCCCAAGGTAAACGCCAAAAGCATGGCGATTGCCTGTGTCAGGATGATTATCTTTTTTTTAGGGAATCTGTCGACGATGACCCCTCCGATAAGTGATAAGAATAAAGAGGGGACAGTCGACGCTGCAGCACTGAGCCCTACATAAAAAGCAGAATGGGAAAGTTGGAAAATAAG